>NZ_JBEXME010000007.1:0-325941 GCF_040610355.1 Nocardia sp. NPDC004168
GATCTGACCTCGGCGTTGCTGGATGCGGAGATCGGCGGTGACCGGCTCACCGATGCGGAGATCATCGGTTTCCTGTTCTTGATGGTGGTGGCGGGTAACGAGACGACCACCAAGTTGCTGGGTAATGCGTTGTATTGGGGTGCGCGTTATCCGGGGCAGTACGCGAAGGTCGTCGCGGATTCGGGTTTGGTGTCGGACTGGGTGGAGGAGACCCTGCGTTATGACACCTCCAGTCAGATGATCGCCCGCACCGCGACCGAGGACCTCGCGTATCACGGTGGGGTGGTTCCGGCGGGGGCGAAGGTGTGTTGTTGCTGATCGGTTCGGCCAACCGGGATGCGGCGGTGTTCGAGGATGGTGACCGTTTTCGTATCGATCGTGCCGATCGGTCCGGGCTGGTGAGTTTCGGGGCGGGTGTGCATTTCTGCTTGGGGGCGCACCTGGCGCGTGTGGAAGCGACGGTGGCGCTGACGGAGTTCGCGTCGCGTGTGCGGTCCTACGACGTCCTCGATTCCGGGATCGCCCGGGTTCATTCGTCCAATGTGCGTGGCTTCGCGCACCTACCCATCACCGTGGAGACCCGATAATGCCAAGATTCGCACCCCATCCGGAGCGCAGGCCCGCGCTCGTCGCCGGCGCCTCCTCCGGGATCGGCGCGGCCACCGCCGTCGCCCTGGCCGAACTCGGCCACCCGGTCGCGCTCGGCGCGCGTCGCGTCGAGCAGTGCGCCGAACTGGCGGACAAGATCCGGGCCGACGGCGGTGCGGCGTTCGCCCATCGGTTGGACGTCACCGAGCCGGATTCGGTGGAGGAATTCGTGCGTGCCGCCGAAGAAGCGCTCGGCCCTACCGAGATCCTGGTCTCCAGTGCGGGCGACATCGAGTTCGGGCAGGCGTACGCGATGGATCCGGAACGATTCGTGCGCCAGGTGCAGGTCCATCTGGTCGGCGCGCAGCGTCTCGTGCACCGGGTGCTGCCCGGCATGCTGCGCAGGCAGCGCGGCGACATCGTATTGATCAGTTCGGATTGCGCCTCCGAGCCGCGTCCGCGCACAGGCGCCTACAGCGCGGCCAAGGCGGGACTGGAAGCGATGGCCGCACAGATGCGTATGGAGCTCGAGGGTAGCGGCGTCCGCCTGTCCCAGGTGCGCCCCGGACCGACCTTGACCGGCATGGGCATGGACTCCACGCCCGAGATCGTCGGCCCGGTGCTGGAGGACTGGAAAGCGTGGGGGTTCGCCAGGCATCCGTACATGTTGCGCGCGAGCGACTTGGCCGCCGCGGTGGTCGCGGTGGTATCCACCCCGCGCGGCTCGCACTTGGTGCTGGTCGAAGTGCAACCCGAGGCGCCGATACGTCCCCTCCCGGACGACGCGGGACCGAACGAACAGTAAGGAGTCACGATGCGAGTGCTCGCCGATCTCGATCTGTGTCAGGGGCATGCCGTGTGCCAGGACGAGGCGCCGGAGGCGTTCCACGTCCCCAAACGCGGCAAAGTCGAGATCCTCGACGCCGCCGCGGACCCGCGGGCCCGCGACGACGTACAGCGCGCGGTCCGATACTGCCCGACCCAAGCGCTGTCGATCGCCACGGACGAATGAGCGGAATTCGTCCCTCGCGGCAGGTAGGCAGGGCGCGGCCGGGCGAATACGATGAATCCAAAATCGGAACGTGTTCTAATTCAGTTGCGCGGTCCGGCCCGGCACCTGCGGCGATGCCCGACGTCATGGAGAAGATCCGATGAGCACAGCACACACCGACAAGGCCGAGAGCACCTTGCCCGCCAGGATCACCGGGGAACTGCTCGCCCGGTTGACCGGCCTGGTCGCCGCCGACGGTGGTGCGGCGCCATATGAGATGACCGAGGTCTACACCGGCGCGCCGGTCGGTGCGCTTCCGCAGTCGTCCCCGCAGGACGTGCTGACGGCGTGCGCCGCCGCCCGGGCGGCGCAGACGGAGTGGGCCGCACTGCCGCTGCGTCAGCGGCTTCGGGTGTTCGAGCGGCTGCACGAACTGATCCTCGGCGAGGTGGAGACCATCGCCGACCTCATCCAGATCGGGTGCGGCAAGACCCGTCGCATGGCCGTCGAGGAATCCTGCGACGTGCCCATGGTGATCAGCCATTACCTCAAGACCGCGCGCCGGGTGCTGCGGCCGAAGCGGCGCGGCGGCGCGATGCCGCTGATCACCTCCTCGATCGAGCAGCACCGGCCCAAAGGTCTCGTCGCCGTGATCGCGCCGTGGAACTTCCCCTTCGCCATCGCCCTGTCCGACGCCATGCCCGCGCTGATGGCAGGCAACGGCGTAGTCCTGAAGCCGGACAACAAGACCGCGCTGTGCGTGCTCTTCGGCGTCGAACTGCTGCACCGCGCCGGGCTGCCCCGCGGCCTGGTCCAGGTGCTGTGCGGTGAAGGGCCCGACATCGGGCCGACCCTGATCGACAACGTCGACTTCGTCATGTTCACCGGCTCGACCGCCACCGGCCGGATCGTCGGCGAGCAGGCCGGTCGCAACCTCATCGGATGCAGCCTGGAACTGGGCGGAAAGAACCCGATGATCGTGCTCGCCGACGCGAACCTGGACGAAGTGGTTCCCGGCGCGGTGTTCGCAGCGTTCGCCAACTCGGGGCAGGCGTGCATGCACATCGAACGGATCTACGTGCACCGGTCCCTCCACGAGGAATTCCTGCGCCGGTTGGTGGCCGCGGCGGCGGAATTGAACGGAAAGATCGGCGGGGCCTACGACTACACGCCGGAGTTCGGTTCGCTGGTCTCCCCGCAGCATCTGGAACGGGTCGCCGCGCACGTCGACGACGCGCGGGCCAAAGGCGCCACCGTGCACGTCGGCGGGCAAGCGCGCCCGGATGTCGGTCCCGCTTTCTACGAGGCCACCGTGCTGACCGGCGTGACACCCGAGATGACCCACGCGACGCTGGAGACCTTCGGCCCGGTCGTCACCGTGTACCCGTTCGACGACGAGCAGGAAGCGGTGCGCCTGGCCAACGCGACCGACTACGGTCTCAACGCCAGCGTGTGGACCCGGGATGCGGCACACGGCGAGCGGATCGCCGCACAGCTGCAAGCGGGCAACATCAACATCAACGACGGCTTCGTCGCGACCTACGCCGCCAAAGGCACGCCGTCGGGTGGAGTGAAGCAGTCCGGAGTCGGCACCAGGCACGGTGACCAGGGCCTGTTGAAGTACACCGATACGGTGAACGTCGGCGTGCTCAAGAAGCAGGTGCTCGCCGCGCGGGCCGGTCAGCCTTACGACAAGCAGCTGAAGATGACCTTGATGTCACTGCGGCTGATGCGCCGGACCAGGTTGCGCTGAAAGCTCGTAGGCCGATGCGCCCGCGGCGGTCGGAAACCCGGTGATCCGGTAGCGTGGCCGTCGGGGTGGATCTACGGAATCGAGAACGGATACCTATGAGCCTTCGAGAAGTCCCGCTACGCACGCTGTCCGGCGAGTCGACGACCTTGGCCGACTTGGTCGGCGACCGCGCCGTGCTGCTGGTGAACGTGGCCTCGAAATGCGGGCTGACACCGCAGTACTCCGGCCTGGTCGAACTGCACGAGTCCTACGGCCCGCGCGGTTTCAGCGTGGTCGGCGTGCCGTGCAACCAGTTCATGGGGCAGGAGCCCGGCACGGCGGAGGAGATCCAGCAGTTCTGTTCCACCACCTACGGCGTCGACTTCCCCTTGCTGGAGAAGACCGACGTCAACGGCGACCAGCGCCACCCCCTCTACCAGACCCTGGCCGACACCCCCGACGCCGAAGGCAACGCCGGCGACATCCAATGGAACTTCGAGAAGTTCCTCATCGACCGCGACGGCAAGGTAGCGGGCCGCTTCCGCCCCCGGACCACCCCCGACGCACCAGAATTGGTCGCCGCCATCGAATCCGTGCTCTGACCGAACGCGAAACCGGAGCCGCCGTCCATCCAGGACGGCGGCTCCGGTCGTATCCACTCACGAATGGCGCATCGCTGCGGCGAATCGCGAGTAGACCTCTCGATGGCGTGCCACTCGACAACTTCGGGCCCGATCGGTCGCGCGGCCTCCGGGCACAGGCGTGCGGAGTGGTTGCCGAGCCGTCGCACAAGTTGGGCGGCGGCTCGGCTGTCGTGCGATCAGGAGCGGCGGGTGAGGGGTTCGCGTAGGCCGAGGTGGGCGCGGAGGGTGGTTCCGGTGTATTCCGTGCGGTAGACGCCGCGGTCTTGGAGTTCGGGAACGAGCCAGTTCACGATTTCGTCGAGGCCGGTCGGGACCAGGTAAGGGGAGATGTTGAAGCCGTCGGTCGCGCCGTGGCGGACCCAGCGGGCCAGTTCGTCCGCGACCTGGGTGGGGGTGCCCGCGAAGCCGGAACGTTCGGTGGAGGCGATCACGACTTCGCGCAGGGAGAGGTTTTCCGCCTCTGCCCTGGCCCGCCATTCGCGGGCGATGGCGATCGGGTCCTGTCCGGAACGCGGTGCGCCTCGGGTCTCCGAGATCGGGCGGGGCTGCGGATCGTCCGCGGGCAGGGGACCGTCGGGGTCGAGGCCGGACAGGTCGCGGCCCCAGATCTGGCCGGCCAGCGACAGCGCGGTCTGGCCGGTGTACTGGCCGCTCTTCACCCAGCGCACTTTCTCCTCGACCTCGGATTCCTTCTCCGCGAGGATGATCTGCGTGCCGGGCAGGATCCGGATGTCGTCCTCGGGGCGGCCCGCCGCGCGCAGGCGTGTACGGATGTCGTTCGCGAAGGCCAGCGCGTCGTCGAAATGCGTTCCGTGCCTGGAGAAGATGACATCGGCGTGCGCAGCGGCGAAATCGCGGCCGGTGGGTGAATCACCCGCCTGGAAGATCACCGGATGCCCTTGCGCGCTGCGCGGCAGCGTGGGGGTGATCGTCACGTCGAAGTGCGGGCCGGTCCGCACCACCGGATGGATCGCCTCGGCACGCGCCCACGACGGGCTCTGCTGCGAGGTCGCGATCGCGCCGTCGTCCCAGGCGTCCCAGATCGCCCGCACCGTGGCGACGAACTCCCCGGCGCGCTCGTAACGCAGCGCGTGGTCCAGGAACCCGCCGCGCCGGAAGTTCGCGCCCGTCCAGGCGTTGTCCGTGGTGACCGCGTTCCAGCCCGCCCGGCCACCGGACAGCAGGTCCAGGCCGCCGAGTTTGCGCGCCAGGTCGGCGGGCTCGTTGTAGGTGGTGTTCTGGGTGGCCACCAGGCCGATGTGGCGGGTGACGCCCGCCAGCGCGGCGAGCTGGGTGATCGCGTCGGGGCGGCCCGCGATGTCCAGTTCCAGGATCGCGCCGTCCTGCTCGCGCAGGCGCAGGCCCTCACCGAGGAAGAACGCGTCGAACAAGCCGCGCTCGGCGGTCTGCGCGACCCGGCGGAAGGTTTCGAAGTCGATCTGCGAGCCGCTGGACGGGTCGGACCAGATGGTGGTGTGGTTCACGCCCTGGAAGAAGACGCCGAAATGGACCTGGGCGTCGGGACGCGGGAAGTCGGTCACGGAAACGATCTCCTGACGATCAGCGGGTGGTCGCGTAGCGGTTGGCGGGGCGGTTCAGGCCGAGGTTGGCGCGCAAGGTCGAACCGGGGATCGGGCGGTGCGCGACGCCGGTGCGCAACAGCGCGGGGACGACCTCGCGCGCGAGCACGGGCAGATCCTCGTCGATCACGGCGAGGTGCAGCCGCACACCGTCCAGGTGCGCGCTGAGTTCGGTCAGCAGATCGGTCAATTCCCCGGCCGATCCGGAGAACGCCAGGCGGCCCGGCGAACCGGAGGATTCGCCGAATCGCTGTGCTGCGTGCGTGCCCGGAACGTCCAAGGTCACTTCGACTTCGGCGAACGCGAGCGCGGCACCGCCGGAGTCCGCCGCCACGGCCGCCGCGACGGAATCGGCGGCGACGAACCGGACGTCGACCTCGCCTTCGGTGCCGAACACCACGGGCTGACCCTGTGGCGGCCGCGGCACGATCGCGGGTCCCTTCACCGAGAAGGTCTCGCCCTGGAAGTCGATGTAATGCAGCTTGTTCCGGTCCAGGAATCGGCCGCTGGCGTAGTCGCGGATCACCGCGTCGTCTTCCCACGAGTCCCATAGGCGACGGGCCACCTCGATCGAATCCCGTTGCTCGCGGGCCAGATCGGCGTCTTCCGACACCGGTCGACGTCCCCAGGTGGCGGCGGCGCGCGGATCGTCGACGCGCTCGGCGATCCATCCGGCCCGTCCCCGCGAGGCGTAGTCCAGCGACGCCACCTGCGATGCCGTGTGGAACGGTTCGGCGTAGGTGGTGGCGACGGTAGGAACCAGACCGATCGTGCTGGTCGTCGCCGCGACGAAGGACGCCCGCGTCACCGCGTCGATGCGACCGGGAATCTCCTGCCCCGGCAGGATCGAGTCGGCGAACGTGGCCAGGGTGAACCCGGCGTTCTCGGCGGCGGCTACCCGCCTGTGCACGGTATCCGCGGTGAGCAGGCGGTCCGGCGCGTGTGCCGCCCGCCGCCACGCCTCGGGGCGGAACCCCTCTCCGTCGAGTTCTACACCGAGCGCGAAAACGCCCATCCCGCACCTTCTTTCATCCCGCGAACGATGACGCGACGATCGGTGGCCCGAGCCGGGCACGATGCGGCTCGGGCCACCTTCGGCGCACCCCTTGCGAGCATGCGCGCAAGGGGCGGCCGATCGCGATGGTTTGCGTCGCGATGATTCGAAGGTTGTCGAACGGAGGGTCGGCTACCGTGCCGCACGAGCCGCGAAAGCGGCCGCCAGCAGGACCGTGACGCCCTCGGCGATCGCGGTGCCGCCGAGCGCATGCGCCGCACTGCGCACCGTGCTGCCCGCGAGGCCGAGGAACAGCGACCCGAAACCGGCGATCCCGACCACCACGCCGAGTTGCACGTTGGTCACCAGGATGCCGCTCGCGTCGGCCGCCAGGCTCATCGGGACCTTGGCCAGCGTGCGGGTCATGAGCGGACTGAAGGCGATACCGTTGCCCGCGCCGCACAGGCCGAGCAGGGTCAGCGCGAGCGGTCCGACCTCGCCGCCGTCACGTAGCAGCACGCCGAGGGCGACCATGCTCACCGCCCCGACGACCAGGCCGAGCGGGATCATCACCGGATGGAACCGGGCCGGGACGCGTTCCCAGTTCAGGCTGGCGACGGCGAAGGTCACGCCGAGGGGGACGAACAGCAGTCCCGCGTGCAGCGCGCTGTAGCCCAGCGTGCTCTGTAGGTGGATCGCCATGACGAACATCCAGCCGCCGAAGGTCGCCATGGTCACGAACAGCGCGACCGCGGCGGGCACGAGGCCGGGCGCGGTGAGTACCGCCCGCGCGAACAGGGGCTCGCCGCCACGGGTGGCGACGACCCGCTCGATCGCCACGAACGAGGCGAAGCCGAGCACGCTGGCGGTCAGGGCGATCCACGACCACAACGGCCAATCCAGCTCCCGCCCCAGGACGAGCGGCAACACCAGCATCAGCACCGACGCGGTGAGCGTGGCCAGTCCCGGCAGATCGAGCTTGCGCTCGAGCCGCTGGGCCGAGGACGGCAGGATGCGCGGCGCCGCCGCGAGCAATACGAGGCCGATCGGCACGTTCACCAGGAACACGCCGCGCCAGCTGCTGCCGAAGAGATCGGCGTTGACGATCAGCCCGCCGAGGACCTGTCCGGCGACCATGCCGCCGGAGATGATGGCCGAGTAGACGCTCAGCGCCCGCGCGCGGGCATCGCCGGTGAAGGTGCGCTGGATGAGCGTCATGATCTGCGGCACCATGGCCGCCGCGCCGACGCCCTGGGCGAACCGGAAGACGATCAGCGATGCCTCGTTCCAGGCCAGACCGCAGGCCAGCGAGGAGAGGGTGAACAGCGCGAGTCCGGCGATGAACGCGCGGCGCTGGGTGAATCGGTCGCCGAGGCGCGCCCCGGTGACCAGCAGGACGGCGTAGGCGATGACGTACCCGGCGACGATCAGCTGCAGCGCCGCGCCGCTGGTGTGCAGGGAATTGCGGATGGAGGGAATGGCGACGTTGACGATGGAGGCATCGAGCACCGCCATGAACTGCCCGGTGAGAATGACGGCGAGGAGGGCAAGCGAACGCCGCGCTCCCAGCACGGCCGGTGCGGCCGCGGCCGCGGCGGCCGTCGTCGCCGCGGGCCCCGGCGATATGGTCTGTGTCATGCATCGAGCATGCGGTGCGGCGGGCACCGGTAACAGGAGCCCGATAACACTGGTACCGACAGCACCAGGCTGAGTGTGCGGCACAACGCAATACCGAGTAGTTTCCGGACCTTCCCGACACCGTGTCCAGTGTCACAGACGTGCGCGGCGGCTATTGCCTGACCAAAGTACTTAGTCGAGCTAACGTGTTTAGGAAGGCGCGTTCAAGGACCGAAGGAGGTCGTCGTGGCACCCGAAACACGCGGGGAGCGGCTCATGCGCCGCATCACCCGGCTATATGCCGAATACGACGACATCCGCAACGCCACACCGCGTGCGGACGTCGCCGAGAAGATTCGCGACCCCGGAGCGGGGCTCGCTCAGATCGTCGAGACGGTGATGGTCGGCTACGCCGACCGGCCCGCCGTCGCCCAGCGCGCAACCGAGCTGCGCACCGACGAGACCGGACGCACCACGCTGACGCTGCTGCCGCGGTTCGACACCATCACCTACGGCGAGCTGTGGGAGCGCGTGCGCGCGGTCGCCGCCGCATGGCACGGTGACGCGGACACACCGCTGCGGGCAGGCGACTTCGTGGGCATCCTGGGCTTCACCAGCAGTGACTACACCACGCTCGACCTGGCCTGCATCCACCTCGGCCTGGTCGCGGTACCCATGCAATCCAGCGCCCCGGTCGCCCAGCTCACCGCGATCGTGGCGGAGACCGAGCCGCGGGCGCTGGCGGCGACACCGGAACTGCTCGACACCGCGGTGACGTGCGCGCTGTCGGAGTCCGGGCCACAACGGCTGGTCGTCTTCGACTACCACCCGGAAGACGACGACCAGCGGGCGGCGTTCGACGCGGCCCGCGCGCGGCTGGCCGACGCGGGCAGCGCGGTGCGCGTCGAATCGCTCGACGAGGTGCTGGCGCGCGGCCGGACGCTGCCGCCTGCGCCGCTGTTCGTCGCCGAGCCCGGCGAGGACCCGCTGGCGCTGCTGATCTACACCTCGGGCAGTACCGGAACCCCGAAAGGCGCGATGTACAGCCAGCGGCTGGTCGCCAGGGGATGGGTGAACCGGCCCGACGTCGCCGCGATCAACTTCAACTACATGCCGATGAGCCATGTGGCCGGTCGCGGTTCGCTGACCGGCGTGCTGGCGCGCGGTGGCACCGCGTACTTCGCGGCCGAGAGCGATATGTCGACGCTGTTCGACGACATCGCGCTGGCCCGGCCGACCGAGCTGTTCTTCGTTCCGCGCGTGTGCGACATGGTCTTCCAGCGCTACCAGAGCGAGGTGGACCGGCGCTACGGACCCGGTGTGGACCGCGTCGCGCTGGAAGCGGAGGTGAAAACCGAACTGCGCGAACACTTCCTGGGTGGACGGCTGGTCATGGCGATCTGCGGGAGCGCCCCGGTGTCGGCGGAGATGAAATCGTTCGTCGAGTCGGTGCTCGATCTGGAGTTGCACGACGGCTACGGATCCACCGAGGCGGGCGGCGTGGTCGTCATCGACGAACGGGTGCAGCGGCCGCCGGTACTGGACTACAAACTCGTCGACGTCCCCGAGCTGGGCTACTTCCGGACCGACAAGCCGCATCCGCGCGGCGAGCTGCTGTTGAAGAGCAGCACCCTGATCTCCGGGTACTACAAGCGGCCCGAGGTCACGGCAGAGGTCTTCGACTCCGACGGCTTCTACAAAACCGGCGACATCGTCGCCGAACTCGCCCCGGATCACCTGGTCTACGTCGATCGGCGCAACAACGTGCTGAAACTCTCCCAGGGCGAATTCGTCGCGGTCTCGCGCCTGGAGTCGGTCTACGCGACCAGTCCGCTGATCCGGCAGATCTTCGTGTACGGCAGCAGTGAACGCGCCTATCTGCTCGCCGTGATCGTGCCCACCGAGGACGTGCTGGCCTGGGGCGATCCCGAGAAGATGAAGACGGCGCTGAGCGACTCGCTGCGACAGCTGGCCAAGGACGCCGAGCTGCAGTCCTACGAGATCCCGCGCGAGTTCCTGATCGAGCCGGAACCGTTCACCACCGCCAACGGGTTGCTGAGCGGCATCGGGAAGCTGTTGCGGCCCAAGCTCAAAGAGCACTACGAGCCGCGCTTGCAAGCACTCTACGCCGAGCAGGCCGCCGGGCAGGCGAACGAACTGCTCGACCTGCGCCGCACCGCGGATCACCTGCCCGTGCTGGAGACGGTGAGCCGCGCGGCGAAGGCCGTACTGGGCTGCGCGGACGCCGATCTGCGCCCCGACGCGCACTTCGGCGACCTCGGCGGCGATTCGCTCTCGGCGCTGTCGCTGTCGAACCTGCTGCACGAGATCTTCGAGGTCGAGGTGCCGGTGTCGGTGGTGATCAGCCCGGCCAACGGTCTGCGCCAGGTGGCGGCTTACATCGCGGCCGAGCGCGCCTCGGGGACGCGGGGCGCCACCTACGCCTCGGTGCACGGCGCCGGGTCGCAGGTCCGCGCCGCCGATCTGACCCTCGACAAGTTCCTCGACGCCCGCACCCTCGCCGAGGCGCCGAATCTGGCGCGCCCCTCCGCAACCGTGCGCACGGTGCTGCTGACCGGCGCGAACGGCTACCTCGGCCGTTTCCTGTGCCTGGAATGGCTGCGACGGATGCACGACAGCGGAGGCACGCTGGTCTGCCTGGTCCGGGGTTCCGACGCCGCCGCGGCGCGCAAGCGACTCGACAGCGCCTTCGACACCGGAGACCCCGGCCTGGTCCAGGAATTCCAGGATCTGGCCGCCGCGCATCTGGAGGTGATCCCCGGCGACATCGGTGATCCGAACCTGGGGCTCGACGATCGGACCTGGCAACGGCTGGCCGAACAGGTCGACGTGATCGTGCATCCCGCCGCGCTGGTCAACCACGTGCTGCCGTATCGGCAACTGTTCGGCCCCAACGTGGTCGGCACCGCCGAGTTGATCCGTCTCGCCCTGACCACGCGGCTCAAGCCGTTCACCTATCTGTCCACGGTCGCCGTGGCCACGCAGATCGACTCGGCCGTCTTCGCCGAGGACGGCGACGTCCGCGAGCTCAGCGCGGTGCGCGCGGTGGACGACAGTTACGCCAACGGCTACGGCAACAGCAAGTGGGCAGGCGAGGTGCTGCTGCGCGAGGCCAACGACCTGTGCGGGCTTCCGGTGGCGGTGTTCCGGTCGGACATGATCCTCGCCGACCGGCGTTACACCGGTCAGCTCAACGTGCCCGACATCTTCACCCGGCTACTGCTGAGCCTGCTCGTCACGGGGATCGCGCCGTTCTCCTTCTACCGCACCGACGCGAACGGTCAACGCTCGCGCGCCCACTACGACGGCTTGCCCGCCGATTTCACCGCCGAGGCGATCACCATTCTCGGCGCGACGGCGGGGACGGGTTTCCACAGTTTCGACGTGCTCAACCCGCACGACGACGGCCGCTCGCTCGACGAGTTCGTCGACTGGCTGATCGAGGCGGGCCATCGCATCGAGCGGATCGCCGATCACGGCGAGTGGGTCACCCGATTCGAGACCTCCCTGCGGGCGTTACCGGAAGCTCAGCGCCAGGCCTCCGTGCTGCCGTTGTTGCACGCCTATCGACGACCGGCCCCGGCCGTTCGTGGCTCGGCATTGCCCGCGGAGAAATTCCGTGCTGCCGTCCGAGCCGCGAAAATCGGCGCCGATCAGGATATTCCGCAGATCTCCCGGGAGCTGATCGAGAAATACGTCACCGACCTGGGCGTGCGGGGCTTGCTGTAGGAGCTAGGACGGCTTCGGCACGGCATCGAGCAAGGCGTTGCCGATGCGTTCGGCTTGGATCAACACGTTCGTCTGCGCCGAGAGGTAGTCGCCGATGCCTTCGTCCTGCGCTGCCCGCAGATACGGCGGCAGCGGTTGCTGGATCTCGGTGCGAATGACGTTGTCCAGCAGCGACTCCATCTCGCCGCGCAACGGATTCCCGGTGGCGGCTTGGTTGTCGAGTTCGAGCCTGCCGCCGTCGGTGCTGTAGTCGTAGAGCTCGAATTCCTGTGCGGCCGCCGGGTCGATCTGGATCCGGCCGTGCACCCAATGGGAATAGGAGGCGAATTTCGCGTCCGGGGTGCGCACCATCGCGACGTGGCCCGGGGCGTTCTGGTCGAACAGCATCGCGGCTTCCTCGATCGAAGCCTCGTCGGTGGTATGGGCGACCCATGGCCTGCCCGCGGCTCCCGGGTTGCGGCACAGCGCGGCGATGTCGAGACGCCCGCTGAGATGTTCGTAGCGTCCGTCGCCGCGCCATTCGTCGCCGCCGGTGCCGATGGTGAGCAGCAGGGGAGTGAAATCGACACTGGAAGTGAGCTGGTCCCTGGTGCTCGTCCCGTTCACCGGGCTCAAGTGACCGCGCGGATCGTGGACGTAGAGCGGGACGCGCAGCGCCTCGTCGTAGGCGGCGCCGCCTTTGCCGTGCAGGCCGTGGGAGCCCGCGTAATCACCGTGGTCGGAGGTGAAGACGACGACGGTGTTGGCGGCGACGTCCGGACGCGACTGCAAGGTGTCCAGCACGCGGCCGATCTGGATATCGACCTGCTGCTGCGCCCACAGATACAGATTGCGCATCTCGATCCAGGCCTGCATGGCTTCCGGCGTTCCGTAGGGCGCCGCTCCGAACGCTACCGCCGAGACCTCCACCAGCGCCATCTGCAGGCGCGGTTTGCGCGAAAGTTGTTCGAGCGACTCGAAATTGGGCGGCAGCTCGTTCATCCAGCGTGGGATGTCGGCGTTGAACTGGTCGCGACGGGTCCAGCGCGGCCACCATTGGATGTCGTGCGGGTTGACCAGCGACACCGTCGTGCACCAGGGCGCATTGCCGGAATCGTTGTGGAACCAGTCGACGAATTGGTCGACGATCTTCGGATCCATTTGCAGCCCTTGACCCGGCGCGCCGTTCGGTGAGGGATAGGTGCCGCCGTGGAATCCGTAGGCTTCGAGCGCGCCCGGTGTGCGATCCGGGTAGCTGCCGAGATGCCACTTGCCCCAGTATGTGGTGGCGTAACCGTGGTCGCGCAGCATGGACCCCCACGTCGGGAACAGCGGCGACAACGTCGATTCCGACACGACCATGACCCCGGTCTGCTGCGCGTAGAGGCCGGTCAGCAGGCAACCCCGGGCGGGTGTGCAGTCGTTGGCCGCCGTGTAGTGATTCTCGAACGACACGCTGCCCCGGCGGATCCGTGCGATGTTCGGCAGCACGGCGTCCAGCGTCTGCTGGTCGGGAAACCATACGGGTGTCCGCATCTCGTCCACGATGATCACCAGGATGTTCGGCTTGTCCGGATCGGTGTCCGCTCGAGCCTTGCCCGGCGCGGCTCCGGTCGTGACGGCGGCCGCGGCCGTGGCCGAAGTGGCCGCACTGGACAGAAATCCCCTGCGAGTGAACGAGCTCGGCAATGTTCCTCCACGAATGAGTCGTGTTCGGTCGAATGGAACGCGGAGAATCTCGGTGCTGTGTACCGTAGCGCCGCCCGGCGTGCGCTACCCGCACGCCGGTGCGGACACGCCGCCATGTCGTCGTACAGATGAGCTGGTCGGACCGGATCGAGACCGGGCTGCGAAGAAGGCGGCGAGGAGACCGCCGGAGGCCGGGTTACGGCAGGCCGACCAGGTCGGCCATCACGTTCATGTGGTGACCGAAGTATTCGTCGCGGGCGTCGATGGTTCCGTTCAGGCGGCCGAAGATCTCGAAGCTGATCAGGCCGAACAGCTGGGTCCAGCCGACGAAGACCCGGTCGAGCACGTCTTCGGGCATGTCGGCGGGCGGCTTCTGCTCGATGAGTCGGCGCAGGTCGGTGCGGACGGGCGCGGGCAGCGGGGCCGGAAGCGGTGGCGGTGTCAGTTTTCCCGCCCCCTCCTGCGCGATGGCGACCAGCCGGAAGACAACGGCCGTGGCGGGGGCCACGGTGTCCTCGGGTGCGAAGTATCCGGGTACCGGGCTGCCGTAGAGCAGTCCGTATTCGGCCGGATGGGCCAGCGCCCAGTCTCGCACCGCCGAGCACACCGCCAGCCACCGGCCGCGTAGATCGGCGGTGGGAACCTTCGCGTCGGCGGTTTCGGCTTCGGCGGCCAGGGCGCGGTAGGCGTCGAGAATCAAGGCGGTCAACAGGTCGTCCCGGCTCGGGAAGTAGCGGTAGAGCGCGGACGGAACGATGTCCATATCCCGTGCGACCCCGCGTAAGGACAGGTTCGCGCCGTCCACGGCCAACCGTCTGCGCGCGACCTCTTTGATCTCCTCGGTCATCTCGGAGCGGATGCGGGCGCGTAGGGATCGGGCGGACATCTCCCCAGTGTAGAGAACAAGCAACCGATAACAGAACATATGTTGGTTCGGTGAACAGTGCTCTTGACTTCACGCATTGTTCTGACTTACGGTGAAGCCGCATTGAGAACACTGTTCTCTAAACGGAACGCCCGACAGGATGGATTGCCATGGTTCTGCACGTTGTCATCGGAGCCGGCCCGGTGGGCGCGACCACCGCCGCGTTGCTCGCCGCACGCGGCGCCCAGGTGCGCGTGATCACCCGGCGCGGCGTCGGCCCGGATCATCCGCTGATCGAGCGCGTCGCCGCCGACGCCACCGACTCGGCGGCATTGATCGGGCATTGTGCGGGCGCGGAGGTGATCTTCCAGTGCGCGCAGCCTCCGTATCACCGCTGGGCGAGCGACTTTCCGCCCCTGGCCGCCGCCGTGTTGCAGGCGGCGGAGGCTACCGGCGCCGCGCTGCTGAGCGTCGGAAACCTCTACGGCTACGGTCAGGTCGACGGTCCGATCAGCGAACAGCACCCGCTGCGTCCCAACAGCGTGAAAGGGCGCGTGCGCGCGGAGCTCTGGACCGAGGCGCTGGCGGCGCACGAAGCGGGCCGCGTCCGCACCGCCGAAGTACGCGGATCGGACTACCTCGGCGCCGGAGCGACGTCGGCGTTCACCGTCGCGGCGCTGCCCGCCGTGCTGGCCGGCCGCCGGGTGCTGTTCCCCGCCGATCCGGACGCCGCGCACAGCTGGACCGACGTCACCGACACCGCACGTACTCTCGTCGCGGTCGCCCACGACGAAAACGCTTGGGGCCGCGCTTGGCACACGCCCACCGCGCCGCCGATGTCCCTTCGCGAACTCGCCGGGCTCGCGGCGACGGTCGCGGACGCGCCGCCCGCGCGGGTGAGCCGGATGCCCGCCGCGGTGCTCTGGGTCGGAGGGCTCTTCGATCCCAACGCCCGCGAGATGCGCGAACTGCGGTATCAGTTCGATCGTCCGTTCGTGATCGACTCCTCGGCCGCGACCGCGGCCTTCGGCATCGAGCCGACGCCCACCGCGGAATCACTGCGCGCCACGATCGCCGCCCTTCGCGACGAGGCGTCCGCATCCATCGACTGACGTCCGGCGGACGATTCGTGGGGAGGGGACCCCGAACACGTCGTGGCGGACGAAGGCCAGGCGCTCGCTCGGGTCCGAGGAGTCATGAGCGGACCGGGCGCCGCGCCGCTACCGCCTGTCGGGAAGCGACCTCGTGCGACCCACAGGATGATTTCGACCTAGCTGCCGGGAACCACGGCCGTCACTCAGGGTCGCGGCCGCCGCGCGAAAGTGGATCTCGGTAGTCGCGCTCGCCGTCGGCGTGCTCATGCCCACTCCTCGGGTAGTCCCTCGATCAGCCGCGATGGGGTGTCCGACGCCGTCCGGACGGCGTCGGCCGGGTAGCGTCGACAACCTCGCCTATGACGAGAGACACCGGGGGAGAGGTAACACAACCGATCCCCGGTCTATCAGGATGGCTGATTCCCGCCAGCGCGGGCGGGGTGGCGGTGACCAGGATCGTGCGCATGACAACTGATGTGATGAGCACCCTGAGGGCCTTCTACGCGTCGGAGGCGGCATATCTGACCGACGGGTCCGGGTTCGAGGAAACGGCCCGGCATCTGGCGCCGGATGTGGTCATGCGCCAGGCGTCGAGCCTGCCCTATGGCGGCGATTGGCATGGACACGACGGATTCCGGAGATTCCTCGCCGCGATGCGAGAGAGCTGGGACGGCTTGTGGTTCGACGAGCAGCATTTCCTCGACGACGAGGCCAGCGTCGTGGTCTACAGCCGGGGTCGTCTACGTGCGCGGCGCACCGGACGGATACTGGAAACCTCACTGCTGCAATGGATCAGCTTTCGAGACGGCCTGATCACCGAATTCCGGCCCTACTATCACGACACTTCGGCGGTCCTGGCCGCCCTGACCGAAGGGCCGTCGGCCGTGCAGCCTCCGTCGGCCGATTGACCGATCCCCTGGCCGAACGGCTAATACCACTTACCCGGATAAGAACCATTCGGGCTGTGGTACAGGACTCCGGTCTCGTAGCAGACGAATTCACCGCGGGTGTCGAAGCAGGTCGCATAGTTGTTCGAGACTTTGCCCGAGATCACCAGGATCCAGTCGCCGATGACATCCATCGGGCGCTGATGCCATCCGCTCGCGACTTTGTTCAGTGTCGTGAGGTCTATGACGGGGCTGTCATCGGCGTTTTGGATGTAGAGATACTTGCCGGCGAGGTAGACGTGCTGGAACCCGAGGCCCGCGGCGTCGTTACCTGACTTCTGGACGACGAACGTCTTCTTGTTCATGTCGTAGACGTTCAGGTAGGCGCTGTCGCTGCCTCCCCGCCCATACGCGAGCAATAGGTTTCCGCTGCGTTGGAACGACTGCGCGAAGGGCGCGATCGGTCCGACGAGCGCGGCGGCAGCCGAATCGAAGTAGAAGAGGTGGTAGTCGGGCCGACCGGCCTGTGCGACGAAAAAGCCGTTGTCCGCCGTCGTATGCGGTGAATCGATGGCCGTTCCGCCCGCGAGGCCGATGCCATCGAACCGCGCGATCTCGGAGCCGTCCTTCGCGCTGTTGAATACGATTCTCTGGCCGCTCTGCGTCCCCAACTCCCTTGCGAGACTCCGACCGTTGTAGCGGTCGCTGTAGAGCTGGCCTTCGTCGAGCTGCCAGGCAACGGCGAGCGTATCGAGGTCGAATCCGACGACGCGCGAACGAACTCGGACGATGAAACCGTATTCTGTCGGGGCCAGCACCGAGAACTTGTCGAGTGCGAGGTCTGCGGGCCAAGGCGCCTGAGCGACAGGTGCTCGATCGTTCACTCCGAACGCTTCGATCCTGGTCGAGTACTTTTCGGCATCCAGACCCGAAGCAGGTGTGCGAACCGAGACTATGTACACGACGCGCACATTTCGAGGCGTACCCATCACCGTGCAGAAGTGGTTGACGAGTTGCTCGGGCGCTTTGAGAATCGGTTGGGGGATCGGCTTGTTCGTGCCGGTCAGCGGATCGAACACCTGGCCGCCGCGGGAGAATTTGTCACCGGCATCGGGAGTGCAGCCCGAGAACACCGTCCCCGGACCGCGCATGCGGTTGTCGCCTTGCAGTAGTGGCACCGTCTCCGGTGGCGGCGCGGCGCTGGACGCCGGTGCGCCGGGGGTTCTGGCGGTTGCGGTCGTTGTCGCGGCGGCCGCCGATCTGGTCGCCGGACCCGGCGAATCGTCGGATGTGGCGCAACCGGCGATCACGACCGCGGCGGCCAGGACGACAGCACCCAAGATTCGTTGCACACACTGACCCATTTCCAACCCCAGACCGTGGACGCACCCGTTCGACCGGGCGTCGGCGGTAGCCTTCACGATCGGTCGATTCGACACCGACCCGAATGTAGAGCATGCGCACCGCATCTGAATGTCAGCTGTTCGACCGATATTCCGGAACCGGAGGCGGGAGAAACGCTGTATTCGGGTCGCTACTGCGATGCCGAAGTTCGCTCGACCCGCGTGCTGGTCACACTGCTGGGATCAGATGGGACGGAATCCGGCGCCGACGTCGTCGCGGGAGTCGATGTCGGCGAGGATGGCGTTGATGTCGGTTCCCACCTCGGGCCCGAGACACCCCATGCCCCAGTAGGCGTTGACCATGCCGACCAGGGTCGAACCGATCACCACCGGCGCGCCGGAATCGCCCTTGAGCACACACATTTGAGTCCAGGTGTCGCTGCCGCGGCCCATCATGTCGCCCCAGGCGACACCGCAGGTTCGGCCGGTCGTGCGGCCCTTCTTGCACACCACGTCGGGAAATCGCGCGGGTGCGCCGAGGCCGTCGATGGCGAAACCACCGACGTCGCGGGCTGGAGCGACCCGCGCGTCATCGAATTGGATGATCGCGTAGTCCAGTTCGTGATCGGCGTAGACGAACCGCCCCAGCACCCCATAGCTGGGATAGGTCACCGACGCCACCTGCGCCCCGGGCTCGCCACAATGCCCCGCCGTCAAACCGACCAGCCTGCCGGCCGCGTCGTAGCCGATGGCAGTGAGCGTGCACTCGGCCCGGTCATCGATCACGATCCCCGATCCACCGCCGATCGGCGGCAACGGCAACTGCGGTACACCGGCCGCCGCACCGGCTCCGACGGAAATCGGGCCGCACACCAGCGCGGCCGCGGAAATCACCTTCATCAGCGAACGAGACACCGTTCCTCCCACCGAGCCGAGCGAACCTCACCACCACCGAGCTACCCACACCTACCACGCGGAAACGGAGGATCGGTCGCAAAGCTGTCGCTCCCGAGGTTCGGTCAGCCGTTTCACGGCGAGGCACTTTGCCGTTGATGCTCGCGATCGGGTATCCATGCGGGTTCCGCGGCGGAATGTGAGCGTCGGGCCGCGGCTCGGTAGTACGTTGTCGTCAGGTTCCCATGGACGTTCCGGCTGCCCGCGCGGCAGTCGGTCGTCGAGTCCAATGCTTACCCGAACGCGGCGTCAGGGAGGAAATGTGGACATTACCGAGCTGATTCTCGATGACCATCACGAGCAGCGGCGGCTGTTCGCGATCCTGGAGCAGATCGATCGCGGGGAAACTGCCGCGCTGTCCGCGATCTGGGACAGACTGGCGGCCTTCCTCGAGCTGCACGCGCAGGCCGAGGAGGAGATCTTCTATCCCGAGCTGCTCCAGGCAGGGATCGCGGCCCGGCGCGCGAGCGGGACGGAGGACGAGACACTCGACGCGATCCACGACCACAACGAGATCAGGGACGCGGTCGCCGAAGTAGCGCGACACCAGGTCGGCACCGACGATTGGTACGCGGCCGTAGCTGCGGCGAACCTGGCCAACAGCGACCATATGGCCGAGGAAGAACGTGAGGGGCTCACCGACTTCCGCCGTCTGGCCGGGTTGGCGCGCCGCCACCAACTCGCCGTCGCCTTCGCCGCCTACGAAGCGAGCAATTACGCCGGCGTCGAGCCCGTAGACAAAGACCCTCTCGGCTATGTCCGCGCGGCGGAGGCGACACTGCGCACCGGGGCGAGTGGATCGCTCAGTGTCGGCAGCCTGAAGCGAATTCCACCGAGCTGAGCACCGTCGATGCGATGGGGGAGCGCATGTCTCGACCGTGCCCACTCGGATTCTGTTGCCTCGAAGAGCTTTTGGATTGGGTGGCCCGCTCTTCCATCGTGAGACGTGCTCTGCGGAGGCGCCATCCCGCGCTCGGTCGATCAGTCCTCGGCGAAGGTTCGGCCGAGCATGGCAATCTGGATGAGTGCCCCTCCCAGCGGGTGGCCGTCGGCACGACAACGCTAGGAGATCGCAGTTACATGGTCAGTGTTATCGGTGGTGGGATCGCGGGTAGTTGCCTGGCCGGTGGTCTCGCGCGGAAAGGTCGTCAGGTAACGGTCTACGAGCAGCAGCGCCCCGGTCCCGGAGCCGGGGCGTTTCTGTTCATCGATGGGCGCGGGCACGACGCGATGGAGGCGATGGGCGTCGATCGTTCGGCGCTGCATGAGGTTTCGTATCCGCTGGCGGGGCTCGACTATGAAGACAGTCGCGGTCGGCGCAGCGAAATGCCCAGTCGCGGTCATCGCTTCTGGTTGCGCCGCAACCTCATGGGTGTGTTGTCGGAGTTCGTCGCCGGCTCCGGCGCGGAGCTGCGCTACGGCGAGCCGATCACCGAGGTGACCTCGGGTGACGACGGCCATGAGATCCGGCGCGGCGCGGACGTCGTCGCCGCCGAGGGACTGGTGGTCGGCGCCGACGGTATCGACTCCGTGGTCCGCGCGGGCCTGGAACCCGGCCGCATCCCGGTCTACGCCGGTGACGTCGTGCTGTACGGGATGACCGGCACGCCATTGGATTCCCCGCCGGCCACCGCACCCGCGGTCCTGCACTTCTTCGCCGAGGTCGCCGAAGACGGCAGTGCCGGTAGTACTTTCGGGCACATCTGGCGCCCAGAGGATCCGGCGGCTCTGTGGTTCGTGCGGATCCCGCGCGAACCCCTGCCCGCTACCCGCGACGATATCGGGATGCGGCCGACCGGTGAATGGGCCGAAACCATCTTGGCCGCAACACCTTCCATCGAGGCGCTGGTGTCGGATTTACTGTCGCACACGGAACTGGTGCACGTCAGCAACGCCCGCGACGTTCCCCTGGACGGAGCGCGCGCGCCTCAGGATTCGGTGCTCCTGATCGGTGACGCCGACCACGCCATCACTCCGGCCGCCGGAGTCGGCGCACGTGACGCGCTCGAGGACGGACGCGCGGTGTTCGAGGCGATCGTCGGCGCCGGCTCACCCGCCGAAGCGATGACGCAGCGCCGCAAGCAGATCATCACCGATCGCGAGGCAGCCCAGCGGGCCCGACGGCGATGATCCGGCATTCGGTCCGCCGCGGTGCGGTCGCTCAGCAGCCTTGCCCACAGTGGCGCTGCACTCAGCGACCGAGATTCGCCGCCAGGATCGCGTCGAGGAGTGCCGGAAGTCGCCGCCCGGGGCCCGCGCTGGAGAACAGGCCCGAGGTGGTGAATGTGCCGACGATCCCCAACTGGAGCTGGTCGGCGAAGGAATCGGGGTCGGGCACGGCAAGGCGTCGACCAAGCCTGCGAAGGCGCATGCCCAGTTCCCGCTCGTGCTGGAGGCAGCGGTCACGGATCTCGTCATGGCTCTCGGAGAATTCGGCCGCCGTGTTGA
This sequence comes from Nocardia sp. NPDC004168, assembly GCF_040610355.1. Classification (NCBI taxonomy): domain Bacteria; kingdom Bacillati; phylum Actinomycetota; class Actinomycetes; order Mycobacteriales; family Nocardiaceae; genus Nocardia; species Nocardia sp. NPDC004168. The sequence continues at coordinate 21,156 of NZ_JBEXME010000007.1, forward strand.
CGAAGGCGCAGCCTCGGTATCCAGGTGATGCCGCCATGTCGGTCATCCACGTGATCTGGGTCCGCAGCTCTGCCTCGGCATCGTCGGCGAACTGCTTCGCCACCTCGTCCCACCGTGCCCACAGTTGCTGGTCGATTCGGTCGAGAACCGCGAGGATGAGCGCGTCTTTGGTGGGGAACCACCGGTAGAGGCTGGCTTTGGCGATGCCGGCGCGGCGCACGACCTCATCCACACCGACGGCATGCACACCGTTGTCGTAGAAGAGTTGACAGGCGATGTCGAGCACCGCTTCTCGAAGCGCCGGCCCACGCAGCCGGGGGGCGCGTGAACCGGCGGTGCCCTGTTGCCGGGGCGGGGCTGCCGGCGTCCCGGTTCGCTGGGTGGTCATTCCGCTGAGTCCGGCATCACGATGACGGCCTTGCCGATGCCGGATCGGCTGGTCACCCACTGCTGTGCCCGACTCGCCTCCGCGAGGCCGAAGGTCGCTCCGATGTGCACGCGCAAGGAACCGGCTTCCGCGAGTTCGGATAAGGCTCTCAGGCCTACGGGATCCGGGTCGACCAAGCAGGACACCGCGTCGATCCCACGCGCATCAGCCTCAGCCCGGTAGTCCGGGACTGCCCAGCCCAAGGCGAGCGCAGCGCAGCCGCCCGGGGCGATCCGGTCGAACAGCCGTAGGGCCAGATCGCCGCCTACGACATCGCACAAGGCGTCGGCCATGTCGATGGCGGCCACCGCCGCGGCGTCCCGATAGTCCACGCAGTCGTCGGCGCCCCATGAGGTGACCAGCGAGTGGTGCTCGGGCCGAGCGAGCGCGATCACTTCCGCATCGAGCGCGCGAGCGATCTGCACGGCGAGGTGTCCGACACCGCCGGAGGCGCCGTCGATCAGGACACGCTTGCCCCGCTCCACCTTCGCCGCTCGGAGCATCTGCCAGGCGGTCAGCCCGCACAACGGCAGCGCGGCCGCCTCCACCATGGTGAGGCCTGCCGGAGCGCGCACCACGTGGTGTGCGGGAGCCGTCACGTACTCCGCGTAAGCCCCGGCCGGATGGGGGAACCGGGCCAAGCCGAAGACCGAGTCGCCGACGCGGTGCCTCGCCACGCCGTACCCGACCGCATCGACGGTTCCCGCCACGTCCCAGCCCGGGATGAGCGGAAGTGTCATCGACTGGACGTAGCCGTTCCCGCGACCGGTGTGCATGTCGACGGGGTTGACGCTGGTCGCCGCGACCTTGATCCGGACCTCCCCGGGAAGCGGCACCGGCCGGGGCAGTTGGCCCACGGCGAGCGGCGCGCCGAATTCGACGTGATGGGCGGCGAGCATCGTGGCAGGCGTCTCCTCCGCGGCTCCGATGATCATGCGCCCGCCCGCAAGTCTGACTCCGTAGCCATGAAGGACTCCATCCGTCGCGCCGATAGAGACTGATCTGTCTCGTTAAAAATAGAGACAGATCAGTCTTGTTGGCAATAGGTACGTCCGAATCCGCCGACAGGAGTCCTGTTCGCGGCGCTCCCAGCGCCACCGCTCCACGAACTGACCGCACGAGCGATGTCCACAGAATCGGCTTCGAATACACTGGCGACCACTTCGAGTGGCATCTTCAAGATTCAGGCTGGCTCGTATGGGCGCAGATCACCTCGTAGGCCCGCGCGGCGTCCTCGGGGAAGACGAGAACGAGCAGGCGGTGGAGTCGGCCGCGTCGGTCGGTCCGTCCCACAGTGGAACGGATCCCGTTGGCGCGCAAGGTGTCTCTGACGACGTTACCCGCGTGCTCGCTGGCGACGGTGGCCGCGGGGACCAGCAGGCCGTAGTCTTCGGCGTGCCCGGCGCGCCTCCGTCTCATCGGTCGTGCCTTTCGTTGTCGCGGCGCTGCTGGTATTCCCGGAGAACGGCAAGTTGCCTGCGTTCTTCGGTGTGCTCGGTCATCACCAGGCGCTCCGCTTCGGGCGCCGGATCCGGGCGCAGGAACGAGCCCGGTCCGGGCTTGCCCGCCAACCCCAGTTTGTTCATCTTTTTCGGTACCGGGGCGCCTTGATATTCGAGCGGAACCGGGTGGCCGTGGTCGTCGACTGGGCCCAACGGCTGGTGCATCTCGATGTATTCGCCGTGCGGTAAGCGTTTGATCACGCCGGTCTCGATGCCATGGGCGAGTACCGCGCGATCGCTGCGTTGCAGACCCAGGCACATTCGGTAGGTAAGGAAGTAGGCCGTAGGCGGGCACAGCAGCACCGCGATGCGGAAGAACCAGGTCGTCGCGTTGAGCGAGATGTCGAAGTTCAGTGCGATGATGTCGTTGACACACGCCAGCGTCAGCACCACGTAGAACGTGAGGGCCATGGCGCCGATTGCTGTGCGCACCGGCACGTCTCGCGGCCGCTGCAGCAGATTGTGATGCGCGGTGTCCCTCGAAAGACGCTTCTCGATCCACGGGTACACCATCAGCGCCAAGAGCACCAATCCCATCGCCAGCGCGACCCAGAAGGCTGCCGGCACGGTGTAGTTGCCGATGTACAGTTCCCAAGGCGGCATGAGGCGTGCCATGCCGTCGGTCCACATCAGGTAGAAGTCGGGCTGCGAACCCGCCGATACCTGCGACGGGTTGTAAGGACCCAGGTTCCAGACCGGATTGATCTGGAAAAGGCCACCCATGAACGACACTGTCGCGAGGGTGAACATGAAGAAGGCGCCCTGATCGAGGGAGAACACCGGCACGATACGTGTGCCGACGACGTTGTTCTCGTTCCGGGCTGGTCCGGGAAACTGAGTGTGCTTCTGGTACCAGACGATTCCGATGTGTGCGACGACCAGCGCCGACATGATCGCCGGGAACAGCAGCACGTGCGTGATGTACAGACGGGGGATGATGATGTCGCCGGGGAAATCGCCCGCGAAGATCAGCCAGTGCAACCAGGTGCCCACCACGGGGATGGAAATCGTGAAACCCGAGAAGGCCGCGCGCATGCCGGTACCCGACAGCAGATCGTCAGGCAGCGAATAGCCGAAGAAGCCTTCGAACAGGGCGAGGATCAGTAGTAGTGAGCCGATCACCCAGGTGATCTCGCGTGGGCGGCGGAACGCGCCGGTGAAGAATATCCGGCACATATGCACGATCATCGACGCCACGAAAAGCAACGCGGTCCAATGGTGTACCTGCCGCACGAACAGCCCGCCGCGGACCTCGAAACTGAGATTCAGCGTCGACTCGTAGGCCCGGGACATGGTCAATCCCCGCATGGGCTGGTACGCGCCGTCGTATACCACCTCGCTCATAGAGGGATCGAAGAACAACGTCAGGTACACCCCTGACAGCAGCAGGATGATGAAGCTGTACAGGGCGATCTCGCCGAGCAGGAACGACCAGTGGGTCGGGAATACCTTGTTGATCGAGCGCTTGACGAAGGCGGAAGCGCGGTAACGTTCATCCAGGGCATCTGCTCCCCGTGACATGGTGCTCATAACTGGCGGGACCTCCCGGTCATCGACGGCTGCCCATAAGACATTTCGGGCCGCCGATTTCTGACACGATGTGATGGACATCACCAATGGATCCCCGTAGGCCGGGGGCGAGCGGCCGACGCCGCGGCGGGTACCACCGGTACGTGCTCGGCGAACGTGTACACGGCGTCGATCGCGGTTCTCGATATGAGTGTCCTATCGGCGGATCGAACTGGGCGACAGCGCGTTTGCCCTCGACCGGGCCGGGAGAGGATTGCGGCGTTCGAGCTGAAACCCCGATTCGGGGCACATCACTGGAGGCCGCGCATGCGCCCCGTAATCCTTGACCTCGCCGCGCACGACTACGCGATGATCGACGCGGAGGAATACCTGCGCGCCGTGCTGGCCTGGCATTTCAGCGAGGAGACGGGCAGCCCGTACTGGCTGCGCCGCGCGCGGACATTGGATTTCGATCCCGTCGCCGATATCCGGACCTTCGCCGACCTGCGCCGTTTCCCCAACGTCATCGACGAATTCCGCACGGTCGCGGTGGAGGACTTGATCCCCCGCGGGCTGACGGGCGCCGACCGCGTCATCGCGGGGATCTATGAGAGCGGCGGCACCACCGGTGCGCCGAAACGTTTCGTCATGTTCGACCGCTGGATGCAGTTCGCGCTCGGCTGGGACGAGCACCACTACGCCGGGCTCGGCACGGTGAACACCTTGGCCGTGGCGCCGAGTGGCCCGCACATGTTCGGCGAGTTCGCCGAACGCCGGGCGCGCAGGCACAACGGCGTGCGGTTCACCATCGACCTCGACCCGCGATGGATCAAGCAGATGATCGCGCGGGGCGACACCGAGAACACCGAGCGGTACGCCGAACACGTCGTCGACCAGGTCGCGCAGATCCTCACCACGCAGTCGGTGGGGATCCTGATCACCACTCCGCCGCTGCTGGAGCGCATCGCGCGTCGCGACGACCTGGTGGAGCAGATCCGCCGGAAGATCGAGTTCATCTGCTGGAGCGGCGCGCACATGGACGCCGACACCCGCGACATCTTCCGGCAGGAGATCTTTCCCGGCATCCCGCTCAAAGGGCTCTACGGCAGCACCACCATCCTCGGCATGTCCCGGGAGCGGGACGAGGAGCGCCCCGACGGACTGCCGGTTTTCGACCCGCCGAGCCCCTACCTGGCGTTCGAGGTGGTGGATCCGGAGACCGGCGACGACGTCGGCTACGGCGAGCGCGGTCAGGTCGTGATGCATCACCTCACGAAATACGCTCTGCTGCCCAACAATCCGGAACGGGACCTGGCCATGAAGGTCGAGCCGCCGAAGCAGGGTTCCGGCTGCTCGGTCGCCGATGTCGCGCCGATGACCTCCTTCGGCGGCGCCGAGGTCATCGAGGGGGTGTACTGATGGGCGAGTTCGTGCACATCGACGCCCTCGGTCCGCAGGGCAGCTATCGCGCCCGCGACCGCAAGCCCCTGACGACCTTGTCCGGCATCGAGATCGGGGAGATCTCCCAGGTGCCGCCGCTGTATGTGCGCCGGGCGCTGACGGCCATGCGCAAGGCGCCGGTGCTGCCCGCCGCCGAGCGATTCGCGGTGCTGGAACGGGCGGCCGACCTGTTCACCGACGCCGAGATCGGCGGGCTCGGACCCGACGAATACGCGCGACTGGTCAGCGTCGCGTCGGGAGTCCCGCTGGCCGTCGTGCGGCAGTCGGTGCAATGGGTCGCCGATGTACTGCGCGAGCAGCGCGACACCCTCGAACTCGCGATGCCGAAGGGCGCGGTGGCGGATTGGCAGGACCGGCGCACCCTCGCCGGATGCGCCGTCTGGACGCGCAGGGGCGATCTATTCGCGGTGCACGCGGCGGGAAACACCCCGGCGGTGCACGGTTTGTGGCCGGAGGCGCTCGCGTTGGGCTACAAGGTGGCGGTGCGGCCGTCGACCAGGGAGCCGTTTACCGCTTTTCGCCTGGTCAGCGCTCTGCGCATGGCGGGGTTGCCGCCGGAGCTGGTCACGCTGCTGCCGACCGACTACGAAGCGGCCGACGTGCTGGTGGCGGAGTCCGATTTCGCCATCGTCTACGGCGGGCAGGACGTGGTCGACAAGTACGGTGGCAGCGCGCGGGTGCTCACCCAGGGGCCGGGGCGCTCGAAGATCCTGGTGACCTCGGACGTGGACTGGCGAGCTGAGGTCGAGCTGATCGCCGAGTCGGTGAGCCACCTCGGCGGTACCGCCTGCACCTGCACTACCGCGGTGCTGGTCGAGGGCGATCCGGAGCCGCTGGCGCGTGCGCTCGCCGCGGAGTTGGGGGCCATTCCCAGCCTGCCGCCCGAGCACCCGGATGCCATCCTCACCGTGCAGCCCACCGAGTCCGCGGCGGCGATGGACCGCTACCTGCGTCGGGTCGCGGGCGACGCGCGCCCGCTGCTCGGTGGTGACACCATCGTGGACGAACTGTCGCCCGGCGCGGTGGTGCTGCGCCCCGCGGTGCACCTCGTCGGCAGCAGCACCGCGCCGCAGCTCGGTGTGGAACTCGCCTTCCCCTGCGTGTGGGTGGGGCCGTGGTCACCCGCCGACGGCGTCGCCCCGCTGCGCGATTCGCTGGTTCTCACGGCGATGACCGAGCGGCGCGAACTCATCGACGCGCTGCTGGACGAGCCGACGATCACCAACCTCTATCTGGGTGACCATCCGACCACGTGGTTGCGTCCGGGGGTCCCGCACGACAGCTATCTCGGCGAGTTCCTCATGCGGACCAAGGGAATGATCCGTTCGGCGGCGACCCGACCGCGCACACCGGTCGGCTAGCCCGCGCCAGGTTCCGTTGGCGTGACCCGGTGGTGCAGGGTCAGCAGGAGATGATCGAAGCGGGTGCGCTGCTGAACCAGCGCACCACCCATCGCGACGACGTCGGCGACGAGCTGCTCGGCCAGCGCGCGGATCTTGATGTTGGTCTCCTGCGAGCGCCACCGCAGCACCCGGAACGCCTGATCGGCGTTGACGCCGTAGACGAACATCACGACGCCCTTGGCCTGTTCGATCACCGCGCGCGCGTCGATCACGTCCGGCAGCAGGTCGTCGAGGGCTTCCTGCCGGTTGTCTTCGAGCGTCTCGGTGACATCGATGAGGTAACCGGAGGAACCCACCACGGCGCCCTGCTCGTCGAACAGCTGGTCGCCGATGACGATCACGTCGTGCGTCTCGTTCTCGGTGTCGATGATCCGGTGACGGGTGCAGAACGGCGACGCGGTCTCGATGGCCTCGGCGAGCGTCTGGGCGACGCGCTCGCGGTCGTCGGGGTGCAGGTGGCGTTGCAGAAGTTCGGTGGACGGCTCGGCTTCTCCCGGTGCGTACCCGTAAATCGTGGCGGCGTCGTCCGACCATTCCCACCGCTGGTCGGCGAACCAGAAACTAAAGCTGCCGATATCGGGGCAACCACCGAGCATCTTGCGTGCAGTCTCCTGCTCGCACTGACCTATCTCCGTCACCGGTCCAGTATGGCGCGTAAACAAGTCCAGGTCAGGCGGGAGGGGCGGCGCTGCGTGACCGACCGGTGACCGGCTCGCGGTTGTGCATGGCCAGGCTGAGGGAAAAAGTGAAACGGGAACGGCCGCGAATCGAAGTCGTCTGCGAAGATCCATCCAAAAATCGATGTCTGAAATCGGTCATCTTATTGGTATTCCATGGTTGCCGAAGGCTAGCGTCGACAGTGTCGTCGCTGGGGATCCAGACGCGTGGGATCGATACTTCCAGGTGCCACGTGGACCAGCGCGACGGGACTCGATGACGCGAACCCTGACCGAGCGGGTTCCGGACGACGGAGACAACACACCATGTCGAAGATCCTTTTCGTGATGACCGGAGTCGACCACTGGACGCTGGCCGACGGGACGAAGCACCCGACCGGCTTCTGGGCCGAGGAATTCGTGGTGCCCTTCGAAAAGCTGAAAGGGGCGGGACACGAGATCGTGGTGGCCACGCCCGGCGGCGTCGTACCGAGCGTGGACAAAGGCAGCCTCGCGCCCGAGGCCAACGGCGGTCAGGAGACCGCAGATCATCGAGCGCGGGTGATCGGCACGAGCGCCGAGTTGAACAACCCTGTCGACCTGGCGAAGGTGGACCTCGCCGACTACGCGGCGGTGTTCTACCCCGGCGGGCACGGGCCGATGGAAGATCTCGCGGTCGACGCCGACTCCGGTCGGCTGCTCGCCACCATCCTGACCTCCGGCAAGCCGCTGGCGGTCGTGTGCCATGCGCCCGCGGCTCTGCTCGCCGCCAAGGGTGAAGATGGCGCGAACCTGTTCGCGGGCTATGCCTTGACCGGGTTCACCAATGCCGAAGAGACCCAAGCGGGCTTCGCGGACAAGGCCCGATGGTTGTTGCAAGACCGGCTCGTCGAGATCGGCGCCGACTTCCGCGAGGCCGATCCGTGGGCGCCGAATGTGGTGGTGGACCGCACGCTGATCACCGGCCAGAATCCGGCTTCCTCCGCAGGGGTGGCGGACGAACTGCTGAAAACTCTCGGTTGATCACGGGACCCGTCTACCCGATCGCTGAAGGGTGAGCGGCGGCCGCGTCGCCGTCCCGATCGGGGCAGTCTGCATGCCAGGTCGGCCGCGGGATCGCTCAGGATCGGTGGTATGCCGGTGGTAGGCGGTACCCGCGGCCGGACAGCAGTGTGCGGAGTACGTCCGGGCGATTCGTGATGAGACCGTCCACCCCGAGGCCGAGCAGAGCGGTCATGGTGGGCTGGTCATCGACCGTCCATGGCACCACCCGCATGCCGCGGCGATGTGCGGCGCGGACGAGTTCGGGCGTGGTGAACGGCCGGTAGTCGGGGTCGGTGACGGTGCCGTCCTGCGGAGTGCCGTGCACCGGCGAGATCGCGGCCGCGCCGATGGCCGCCGCGGCCGCGACGTACTTCTCCTGCAACGATCCCGGAAAATCGTCGATATCCATGCCGCCCAGCCACGGTGAGCCACCGGGCTCTCCGGGTTGCAACTTCGGCCGGCCGTCGGTCAACGCGACGGTCGGCAGCTCGGGGGCCACCTCCCGCAGGCGCGTCAAGGCGCCGAAGTCGAAACTCTGGACAGTGACCTGCCGCCCGATGCCCGCCCGGCGGATCTCCGCCACGACGACGTCCACGAACTGCTCGCGCGGCGCGGTCTGTTCCGGGGCGGCGGCCTCGACCTTGGTCTCGATGTTCAGCATCACCTGATCGGCGCCATACGCGCGCACCAGATCGAATACCTCGGCCAGCAACGGCATTCGCGCTCCCGGCGCCCTGCGCTGCTCCGGGTGATCCGCGGACGGCACCGAACCGCAATCGATCGTCCGCACCTGAGCCAGCGTCAGGTCCCGGATGTAGGTAGTCCCCGGCACATACGGGAACTTCGGGTCGCCCGCGACGGCCGGCGCCGTGTCCACGCACTTCGCCGGACTCGGATCGCGATCGTGGGTGACCACCGCGTATCCGTCCGCGGTGATCTGCACGTCCAGCTCCAGCGTGCTCACCCCGAGTTCCAACGCGTTCGCGAACGCGGGCAGCGTATTCTCCGCCACCAGCCCCGCCCCACCTCGATGGGCTTGCAGATCGAACGCGGCCGGACCATCGGCCGCCACCGGTCCCGCCGTCAGCGCACCGCCCGCCACCAGCCCCGCTACCACACCGGCTGCGCACATCCGCCGCATCACTTCATCGTGCCGCTCTGCGACCGCTCCGGGGTGAAGAAGCGATGAACGGACAGGCAACCGTCGAGGCGAACCCGGCCTCGACGAGACCGGGCCTGCGCACGTTGCCACCCCAGAGTGGATGGGGCAGCGCGGTCGGGATCGGCATCATGCGGACGTATTGACAAGGCGGAGGCATCTTCTCTAATCTCTTCTTCAACGAAGAAACTGCTCTAAAGATGAAACATCTTGTAAGCAGTAAATGCTGTGGGAAGGGATTTCACCATGACGTCGGCTATCGCAGGGACCGAACCGACTGCCTCGCGCAGTCCGCGACGACGCACCGTGGTCCGAGCCGTGGGGGTCGCCGTGCTGACGCTCGGCGTCGTCGGCGGAGGCGGGTACCTGTGGCTGGACCGGACCTCGGATGTCCGCAGTGCCGGCGTCATGGAGTGCACGCGGGTCGTCGCCGATGGTGGCGGCGCCGACGACCTGCGGGCTGTGTGCGGGACCATCGCCGCCATGACGGCGGCCTGGGGCCGCAACGACGCCGACGCGTTCGGCGCGACCTTCACCGAAAATGCCACCTACACCACCTTTCTGGGCACCCACTACGTGGGCCGCCGCGATCTGACCGAGGCGCACCGTGCCCTGTTCTCGGGATTCCTGAAGGGCACCGAACTCGCCGACTCCTTTCTCGGAGTGCGCTTCTACGGTGCCGACGTGGCGATCGTCACCAGCCGAGGTGACCGCTACGAAGGCGATCGCCCGGCGGAGTTGTCCAAGACGCAGACTTACACGTTGGTGCGCGAAGCCGACAGCCAGTGGCGGATCGCCAGTTTCCACAACACCAAGCGGCAGCCGGTCATGGAGCGCATCTCGTTCCTGTTCGACCCGGCGACGAAGGCGGAGGCCGAACGGTGAGAGCGTTGGTGACCGGCGCCAGCGCCGGGATCGGACGCGCATTCGCGAAATCGCTGGCAGCACAGGGCTATTCGGTGACCGTCGTGGCGCGCGGGATCGAAGCGCTGGAGATGTTGCTCGCCGAACTCGGTGACGGACACGACTATCTCGCCGCCGACCTCGGCACCGAAGAGGGACTGCGGGCGGTCGCGGAACGGCTTCGCGGCGGTGGTTACACGCTGCTGGTCAACAATGCCGGGACCGCCGCGCACGGCGATTTCACCGAGGTTGCGCTCGAAGCGTCGATCGCCACGTTGGAGGTGAACTGCCGGGCGGTGGTCGTGCTGGCCCACGCCTTCCTCGGTGCGGCCGCTCCCGGCGGCGTCCTGGTGAACGTGTCCTCCACGCTCGGGCACATACCGAAGCCGGGCCTCGCCGTCTACAGCGCTACCAAGGCGTTCGTCACGGCCTTGTCCGAAACGCTGTGGCACGAACAGCGAGCACGCGGCGTACGGGTGCTGGCTCTGTGCCCCGGCGTCACCGCCACCGCCTCGCAAACCGCCACCGACGTACCGCCCTGGCTGGTCCAGACACCCGAGCAGGTGGTGGACCGTGCGCGAAAAGCTCTGTCCGGCGGGTCCGGTTCCGTCGTACTCACCAGCCCGTTCAACCGGGCACTCATCGCCGTATCGCGGCTGTTCCCCCGCCGGGCCGCCCTGGCCCTGCTGGCCGACTGAAGGAGATCGAAATGACCACCAGCACCGACACCGCCGCCATCCGCGCCCTCATCGAGCGCAGCAGGCAAGCGTGGGATCGCGGCGACGGCGCCGCCTACGGCGCCTGCTTCACCGACGACGCCACGGACATCACCTATGTCGGCACCGTCTACCACGGCGGTGCGGAGATCGGCCGGGCCCACCAAGCGCTGTTCGACAGCTTCCTGAAGGGCACGCGTCTGACCGTGGACATCGTCGAAATCCGTTGCTACGGAACGGATGCCGCCGTAGTCGTGACCCGCGGCGAATCCTCGAAGCGGCGGCCGGGCAAGCTCGGCAAACTCGCGACCTACACCGTCGTCCGCGACACCGCCGGACAGTGGCGCATCGCGGCCGTGCAGAAGACCCAGCGCAAGCCGCTGATGGAGGCCGTGTCCTTCTTGACCCAGCCCGCCACCCGGCCCGCGGCGCGCTGATGGCCGCCATCGCGGTCCTGGGCGCCACCGGCCGAACGGGGCGGATGGTGGTCGACCGGGCGCTGGCACGAGGACATCGCGTCACCGCGATCGTCCGCCCGGCCACTACCGCGGCGTCCGCGCTCGGGTCGACCGTGGTGACGGCCGACCCGTGTGCCGCGGGATCGTTGACCGGCTTGCTCGGCGGGTACGACGCGGTGATCTCCGCGCTCGGCGCGACCGGGCGCGGCCCCGCCACCGTCTACTCCGCCGCCACCGCCGAGATCATCGCCGCCATGCGTCCGGGCGGGCGGCTGCTGGTGATCTCCTCCGCGGCGCTGGACGTCCCGGCGGACGCGGGGCCGGGCGCCAGAGTCCTCGCCGCCGTCCTGCGGAGGGTCATGCGGCACACTTACTCGGATATGGCGCGCATGGAACACCTACTCGCGCAGAGTGATCTGCGCTGGACCTCCGTCCGCCCCACGGGATTGACCGATGCGCAGGCCGACGGCAGCCCGCGCGTCTCGGTGGGAGCGAAAGGTAAGGTCGGTCCCCGCACTTCGCGTGCCGACCTCGCCGACTATCTCCTCGACGCCATCGACGACCCGCACACCTACCGGTCCGTTGTCGCTGTCTCGTCCTGATCGCGACCAACGCGGCGAGCTGTTGGTCGAGGCTTTCCGGGCGCGACTGACCGAGCGTGAGGAGTGGGCGCCGTTCCTCGACATCGGCAGGGTAGCTATATGGACCAGGAGACATCACGGCGAGGCGCCGACCTGCTGGCGGCCGACATCGAGTCGGCTCTCGGTTTCGAGGTGCACATCGATGAAACGATCCCCGAGCGGCTTCGCCGCCTGGCGGATCCACCGGGATGGCGGATCGAATTCACCGTCCCGGCCTTGAGCGTCGTAATTGGCACCACCCCCGTCGAGCGCACTCCCGACGGTGTGGCGTGCAGACTGGCCCGGGAAGTCCACGACGACATCCTGTCCCGCAGTGGAAAGATCTGGCCCGCCGACCCCGCGGGTGGGGACCAACCGTTGCTCCCCACTCTCGACGGATGGCGTGGCGCAGGCGGCTTGGTACCGTACGGGCAGGTCGACGCGGCGAAGGATCCTGATCCGAGCCTCGACGGTGTGGTCCGATGGTGGCTGCCCGACACCTACGACGGACTCATCGCCAGCCACTCCGGCGACGTATGGTTCTCCCTCTGGCAATACCAGGGCGACGAACAACTCATCACACCGGGCATGCCGGTGACATGGGTCATCGGCGAAGGCGGACACGGAAAGTACCGCAAGGCAAGCGAAGTCCGACCAGCTCAGCCGTAGCCCAGACGGTTCGGTATTCGGCCCCGGAACCCCGAAGGCTGACCGTGCGGGTCTTGCCCTCCGTTGGCCGACATCGGCTCGCGCATGCCGGAAACGATGGGTGACACTGCCACCAGATGGGGGCGATCTGTCACGAAATGCCTGGTGACGGGGCCACCAAGGAACGTGTATCGTCGCCTATCAGCGGCACAGCGGCAGTTTGCGCAGGCCTGAACAGCAGTTTCGATGGTCCATGAGATCGGAGTTTCGAGTTCGCTCAGGCCATGGATGCGTGTCGCTCATTCGGTTCGGGCATAGGCAATTTACGTGAATGTGCGAGAACGAGTGGGAAACGAGTTCGCCACCCCCGCTGATCGACCGGCGCACGGTGGTAGGGAGAGTGGAGCGATGGCGGGAGGCGAGCTGCGTCACGGCGTCGAACTGTCCAATCTCGATCAGCCGTTGTTCGACGAGGCCGAGGCGAGCAAAAGGGATCTGGTGGACTATCTGGAGTTCGCCAGGGAACGGTTACTGGGAGTGCTGCGCGGACGGCCGCTGTCGGTGGTACGGGTGCGGCCGGGGCAGGAGCCGTTCATGCAGAAAAACCTCCCGAAGTACACGCCGGAGTGGGTGGCGCGGACGAAGGTCTGGGCGGAGAGTTCGCGGCGGGAGATCACCTACGCGCTTTGTGACGACCTGCGGACCCTGATCTGGTTCGGTAATCAGCGGGCGGTCGAATACCACCCGACCCTGTTCCTCGCGGAATCCGCACCGGAACCCACACATCTTGTGCTCGATCTCGATCCCGCACCGGGACAGACTTTCGCCGACGCCGTGGCAGGCGCCCGGCTGATCCGGGAAGCGCTGACTGCGGACGGGCTGTCCGGAGCAGTGAAGACGAGCGGTTCCAGAGGATTGCACGTGTTCGTGCCGGTGGTCCCGGGGACCGATGTCGAGGACGCGGCCGCGGCGACGCGGGCGGTGGCGGCGCGAGCCGAGCGGATCGATCCGTCGGTCGGCACGACAGCGTTCATCCGGGAAGACCGCCACGGCAAGGTCTTTCTCGACGCCACCCGTGCGGGTGGCGCCACCGTGGCCGCCGCCTACAGTCCGCGTATCCGTCCGGGTGTCACCGTGTCGTTCCCGCTGCGCTGGTCGGACCTCGACGAGGTGACGCCGTCCGATTTCACTGTGCGGACCGTGCCGGACCTGCTCGGCGACAACGATCCGTGGCAGGCGGAGATGCCTGCCCCGCAGCATCTTCCTCCGGATCTGATCGAGGAGGGACACACGATTCCAGTGGCCCGGGTTCAGGCCATGCACGAGGGCAAACGGCGCGCCCGGGCACGCCGCGCGGCGGACGCGCCCCCGACCAGCTGATCCCGTCCGTGTCGGCACCGAACACGCGCGAGTACGCCAGGAAGTCGCCGGTCAGCATGGACTTCACCGCTTCGAGATCGTGGTCGAGGGTTTCCGGCGTGTAGGACAACAGCGCGACCGTGCCGCGGGAGGCGGCATCGAGCGCCGCCGCGGCGTCGCCGTCGGTTCGGTTGTCCGCCGGTTATTGGAGGAACAACAGCATCCGGCCGAGGTGATCGAGGTACCGGGCGTGTCGAGTGGGCAGCGGTTCGAGATCGTGTCCGCCGCCCTGCCCGGCGGCAACGCCGAAGCGCCCGCGCCCCTGAGCCACGATCCGGACACGGTCGTGCAAGCAAACAAGACGAGTATCTGCGGGCCTTCCGCGACTACTTGTTCGGACATCGCCCGCAGCCGATCTACCCTCCCGGCCCCGGACGGCTTCCACTCGATGCGGGACAACACGATCCGAGGAACGAGCAAGAGCCCTCAGGGCCGAGAACATCCGACAACGCCGGATAGTGCGCAGATCATGGGAACTGCGCAGCGAGATCCGCGAGTTCCTGCGAACCGCCGCGCGCGGCTGACCCGCAGCAGGCCGGGCTGCCCGCCTACGGCGGCAACCGTCACGTGGCCGGGTTGCGCCGCGAAGAGGTCGCCCTGCTCGCCGGGGTGACATCTCTGCTACGCACTCCTTAATGCTCGCCTTGGGCAGTCACTCCCAACACTGGGACGAGCGGAGGTGAAGGGCGGGCACTGCTGCCCGCGCAACCCAGCGTGCGACCCCGATCGCCAACCCTCAACCAGGATGATCCGGCAACGCTGTGACCCGGTCGAACACGGAAGGTTATCGGTCGCCGGCTATTCCGTGCGTGCGTTCCGGTCCGTGTCCGGGGCCGCCACGGACAACGCTGGGTGCCCGACCAGGCGGCGTCATCACCGCCGCTTACGGGTGCCTCGCCTGCCCTATCCACAAGAGTTTTCCACTTCCGACAGACGCGTTAGTTGAGCACCAGGGGTAGTTGCGTTAGTTGAGCTGTTGCGGTACCGCCGTGAACCCCGTCTCGCCGACGGTGATGACGCAGTGCGCGTCATGCCGGTCGAGCTCGTGCAGCGCTTCCAACAAATGGGTGGACATCAGCGATTGCCACTGTTGCCATTTCTGGTCTTCGGGATAGAGCGAGGACTTGCTCACCTCGACGTAGTAGGCGCGCAGTTCATCGTCCGTGACCGCGAACTCGATAGGCACATCCAGTCGTTCACCGCCACGCCCGGTGATCTGCAAGCCCTGATCCGACGACGAGATCTCCACCTGCCACTCGCGGCCTGCCGCGATCACCGATTGCGTCAGTTCGGCTGTGGTGGGGTGCGAGCTAGGCACGACATTTACCTCCAGGGAACGCAGTGACGATGACGCCGTTATCGACGATGACTGTGGGTTCGACGGTTTTCGCGATCTGCCCGTTGACGTGGTTGACCAAGTATATCTGCCCTGAGTAACAGGTTCTGGCGCCCTGCGGGACAACGAGGTCGGGGGTATCCAACGATTTACTGATCGCCATGTCGGCGATGTCGCGCCAGTTGCGGTTTTCTATCGCTGCAAGCCCTTGCCACTCCTCGCCGTGCTTGGTTTGGATGTGCCGGAATCCATAGCCGGTGTTGCCGCAGGTCAACCGCGCTTTGCTGTACTTCGCGACAACTTTGTCTTCGGGAGTGCTGATACCGCACGCTCCCCACACTTGCTGTGCGAAGCTGTTGGCGCGGAACCGATCACGGCGGGAATCGTCGCTGCGATCAAGGCAACGATGATGAGTTTCGTGTGGTTCATGGTCTCCCCATTGGGTGTTGCGATGCATGCGCATCAGCAACTGTTGAGTTGCCTTCTGGGATAAGCCCTCTCATTCATCTACTTGGACGTGGCCGTTCCAGACGCCGTTCCATTATGTGATATACATCACATGCCATCGGCCGTGGCGTCGTCAGAAGAGGGTGTCGCGGCCCGCAACAGTCGTAGTCGGTGGGTCCACACTGGGCTGGTTCGGCGTCGATTTGCGCGATTTCACCGGCCCTCGTATTCAACTGCGCCCCAAGTGATGTGATCTCATCCAGATCGGTCTTCAGCGGCTCGACCATCGGGAGTTTCTCCATTGTTAGCACCGAATCCCCACTACAGCAGGCGCGAACGCATCACTCCGGAGGCGGCGGGGTTGCGGCCCGGCCTGGCCCATCGACGGGTGCCGGGGTTGCGGCGCGAGGAGTTGGCGCGCGCGGCGGGGGTCTCGGTCGACTACTACGTGCGCATGGAACGCGGTAGCCTCGCAGGCGCCTCCGAATCCGTCCACGACGCCCTGGCCACCGCGCTGCAAGCCCCGCTGAACGCAACGCGAGGGTCAGATGGTGACGACGATTTTGCCGACCTGATGTCCCTGTTCCAGGTGGTGGTGTGCGGCGACGATGTCGTCGAGGGTGAACACGCTGTCGATCGTGGGGTGCAGGGCGCCGGTGCGGATTCCCGCGGTCAGGAATGCCGCGATGCGGCGCACCGCCACAGGGTCGAGGGTGTGCTCGAAGCTCATGTACCGGATCATCGTGATCGGGCTGGCCGGGAACGGCGCGGGCCGGGGATCGAGCCAGCCCACCGTGACCAGGGTGCCGCTGAATGGCTTTGCCGCGTCGGCCAGTTGGGCCAGGCCGGGACCCATGACGGAGTCCAAGACGATGTCGGCGCCGGTCCCGGCGGTGTGCCGGTGCGTGGCCTCGACGACATCGTCGTGGTCGGTGACGATGACAGCGGCGGCGCCGGTGGCCAGCAAGATGTCCCGCTTCGCGGCGTGCCGGGTGACGGCTAGGGGAACGGCGCCGATCTGGTTGGCGATCTGGATGGCGGCGAGGCCGACAGAGCTGGAGGCGGCGGTGATCAGGACATGGTGACCGGGTCGCATCGCGGCCTTCTCGACGAGGGCGCCGTAGGCGGTGGAGTAGGCCACCCATAGCGCTGCGGCGCTCGTGGCGTCCAGTCCGGCGGGTCGAGCGATGACCCGATCGGCGGGCATGACGATGTGTTCGGCGTAGGTGCCGTTGATGTCCATGTCGGGCACGGCGGTGACGACGACCGCATCGCCGATCGCCCATCCCTCGACCTCGGCGCCGAGGGCATCGATCGTTCCGGTTGCTTCGACTCCGAGACGGGCGTGTGGCACTCGGATCGGCCGCGGGGACATGCCCGCACGCACCATCTGGTCCAGTCGGTTGATGCCGATGGCTTCGACCTTGATTCGCACCTCGTCGATGCCCGGGTCGCCGACCGGCTCGTCGATGATGCGCAGGACTTCGGGGGCGCCGGTCTCGTCGAAGACGACGACTCGTGACATGGAAGGCTCCTGACTCAAATTTCTTGTACAGTCGTTCTAGGAATAATTTCTAGTACAGTCGTTTTAGGAATGTCAATCCGCGAACGAGGGAGCGCAACGATGGCAGGGCGGCCGGTCGACCATCGACACCGGGAAGAGCTGCTCGAGGCGGTGGTCGACTACACGATCGAGCATGGGCTCTCCGAACTGTCGTGGCGGCCGGTCGCGGCAGGCCTCGGGGTCTCACCGACCACCCTGGTGCACCACTTCGGCACCAAAGAACAAATGCTTCAGGCCATCCTCGAGCGGTTGCGGCGGCGCATGTTCGCTGCCACCGGTGATGCGGCGGGCGCGCATCCCGACCTGGCGACGGCAGCCCGCGCGGTCTGGACCCGCAGCTCCGACCCGCGGCGGTGGGCGGAGTTCAAACTGTTCTTCGCCGTCTACGGGCGCGCTCTGCAAGCTCCGCGCCAATTCGCCGACTTCCTCGACCACGTCGTCACCGACTGGAAGATCGCACTGTGCGAAGCCCAGGCGTCCGACACCGACCCCGAGACCGCGGCTCGCACAGCCACATTGGTGATCGCCACGATCCGCGGCCTGCTGCTCGACCTGCTCGCCACCGGCGACCGCGACCGGGTCCAGGACGCCGCCGAGAGCTTTCTGGGAACCCTCGAGCGCCGGGCGTGACCATCGCGGTGACCTGCGGGCGACACCTCCGGAAATCTCGCTCGGCTAGACGGGGCGGCCGGTGAAGCCGTAGGCGCAGAAGTTCCACACCTCGGGGTCGAGTGGCGACGGTCATCTCGCCCGCTCGACGAGCCTTACCGGCTGCGGATTTCAGGCGGCGGCGTTTCGCGAGTCGCCCAGTCGTTTCCGGACGGTGGCCGTGATCCGGCGTCGTCCGGAGCCGGACGTCGAAGCCGCGTAGGCGCTGACGAGTATCAGTGCGCAGCCGGACAACTGGAGCATCGTGGGCTGCTCGCCGAGGACGACCGCCGCCAAGGCGAGCGCACCGACCGGGGTCAGCATGAGCATGGCCGCGCTCACCGTGCTGCTCAGGTGGGCGGTGGCCAGGGCGATCAACAGCCAGCCGCCGATCTGTCCGCACACCGCCGTCAGGGCCAGCCAGCCCAGTTCCGCCCAGCCCGGCGTGAATGTGACCCCTGGCCACAGCGCTCCGACGACGGCCGCGGACAGGAGCACCACCCGGTAGGACTGGACCACCTGCCCGTTGTGCCCGCCGCGGCGCAGGAGGAACAGGAACGCCGAGTAGCACAACGCGGCGAGGACGGCGTGGACCGTGCCCGATACGGGGTCGCTGCCGGAGGCTCCGGTCTCGAAGACGCCGCCGGTGAGCAGGATGCCCGCCACCAGGAACGGCGAGACGACGAGGAACGCGCCCCGAATCGGCTCGCGGTCGATGAGCAGCGCCAGCAGCGGAACGATGACGACCTGCGCGTTCACCAGCACCGCGGTCAATCCGGCGCCGACCTCGTAGATCGCTCGCGTCCACAGCAGCGCATCCGCGGCGAACAGCACACCGGCGGTGACGGCGACCGCGGCCTGTCGCCAGGACAGCGCACCTTCCCGGCCCCGTTCACCACCGGCCAGCGGCCACAGCAACGGCAACGCGAGCGCACAACGGAAGAACGTGGCGGTGGCCGGTGCGACGCCGGACAGATCGATGAAGACCCCCGAGGTCGCGACGCCGAGCGCGCCCACGGCCATCGCCGACCGGGGCCGTGCCCGAACTCCGCGCGACACCGCTACCAGAAATCGCTGCCGCCGCGAACCATTGAGCATCGGCCGACGCTACAACCGAAGGATCGGCGAGGGCATCCGATTATCCGCGCGATGGCGAGGTGCGCAGGCGATTGGACCGGAGCACTGGTTCGAACGCGCGTGGCGTCGTGCTGAGATTCGGTGTGAATCCTTTTCCCGAGGTCGGTCCTCTCATAGTCGTGCCGGCAACCGGGTCGGCACGATAACGAGGAGGTCGTTGTGATCATTGCCGCTATCGCTGTCGCCGCCGTGCTGGTCGGCTGGTGTAGCGTGACGCTGCTTCGCCGCCGGAGCCGCTCCCGTGACTGACCGGATCTGGCCCGACGAACAATTGGTCGTGGCGGCGCGCGAAGGCGACGCCGCGGCGATCACCACGCTGGTATCGGGCTCCTATCCGCATGTCCGCCGGTTCGCCCACACACTGTGCGCCTCCGCCGAAGACGCGGAGGACGCCGCACAGGAGGCGCTGATCATCCTCTACCGCAAGATCGGGACCTTGCGGGCCTCCGGCGCGTTGGCGTCGTGGATGTTCCGCATCGTCCGCAACGAGTGCCTGCGGCAGTGGCGAACGAAGATCAGGCAGCCCGAGCCGATTCCGGACGCCGCCGTGGCGTCGGCCGAGGAGGAGGCGGTGCGGCGGCTCGAAGCGGGCCGGGTGGCGGCCGTGATCGCGGCGCTGCCCGCCGACCAGCGGCGGGTACTGATCATGCGCGATGTGCAGGGATACAGCGGCCGCACGGTCGCGGGCATGCTCGGGCTCAGCGTCGCGGCGATGAAGTCACGGCTGCACCGCGCCCGCGCGACGGTCCAGCACGAGCTGCGGAACACACCGTGGCCGGACTCCGGAGAGGAGCGAACGAAATGACCGACGAGCGAAGCTTCGCCAGCGCCTCGGTGCCCCGGCACCTGGCCCGCGGAGTCGCGGGCTTCGGCGCGCTGATCGGCGCGATCGCATTGCTGCCGGTATTCGGGGCGTTCAGCTTGCTGCTCGCGCCGGTGGGTCTGCTCGCACTGCGCGGGTGCCCGACCTGCTGGGCGATCGGATTGGTGCAGACGATCTCCCGGGGCCGGTTGCGGCGTTCGTGCGTCGACGGTCAGTGTCGATTGACCCCTGCCGGGCACGGTCGGACAGAGCACACGACAGTCGATCAAGTGCCCGACTCGGCGGTATCGCTCTTCGCCGATCACCGTGTCGCGGTTCGGTCACCGCGGGACTTCTCACGCCGGGACTGACGGGGCCGTCGTCCATCGAGGCCGAGCGCATGATCGCGGGGTGCGCTCGGCTCGGTGCGGTCCGGGTCGCTGTGCGCCGCTGAGCTGCCGAATTCCCTCCGGACAGGTTTCAGCACCGATTCACGTGTCCATCAGCACGTTCCGGACACGAGTCACTGGCGCGCGACTTCGCGCCGGATGGGGAACGAAAGCGCGGGCCCATTCCGCCCGCGTCACATCCCGTTGTCCTCGTCTGCCGTGGCGTCGCCGAACGCCGCGACCGCGCAGGCGACGGTGCAGCTGGCGTGATCCGAGAGCTGCTCGAGGGTGATCACGCTGCCGGTGATCGCTATCGGTGGGGTGACCGGCAGTACGCGGACTCGGAGGGAATCGGTTTCGGCGATCTGGTCCGCCGGAAGCAAGGCCCAGCTGTGCGGGTCGGAACCGATCTCGACCACGGCGTCCTGGGTGGTTCCGATAGGCCGGCCGAACTTCGGACGGACTCCGGCTTCTCGGAACGCGGCGTCGATCGCGTCGTGCAGCGGCGGATCGGACTGCCGGGACGGGACCCGCAGTGCGTCCCCGGCCAGGTCGGTGATGGCGGCTACGCCGCGCGCCGCGGCGGGATGATCTCTGGACACCACCGCGCGCAGCGGTTCCGACCAGGTCGGTGAGACGGTGAGCCCTGGCGCGGAGACCACACCGCGGGCCAGCGCCAAGTCGAGTTCGCCGCGCCGCAGCGCGTTCAGCCGCTCGACGACCGGCAGATCGACGAGGACGACTTCGAACGCCGGGGTGTGTTCGCGCAGCGCATCGATGCCGCGCTCGAGGCGGGCGGTCAGTCCTGCCGTGGTGCCGATGCGTACTGTCGCGGCGGGCCGACCGGCGACAGCGCGAACTCGGTCGGCGGCGGCGAGCGTGTCCCGCGCCGCGGCGAGCACGCGACGCCCCGCCTCGGTGAGCTGGACGCGGCGTGGCGATCTGTCGAACAGCCGGACCCCCAGTTCTCGTTCCAGTCGTGCGATCTGCTGGCTGACCGCCGGTTGCACGATGCGCAGCCGCTCGGCGGCCCGGCCGAAATGGAGCTCCTCGGCGACGGCGACGAAGTATCGCAGAGCACGTAATTCCACTGTGCCTCCCGTCGGTACCTGCGGCGATCACATCATGTTATTGCTGCGCAGCGGAATCGGGTCTGGCTGCCTCCAACCATCCCGTGCTGGAGTCGAAGTCATGAGCATCGAACTGGGTACGCTCGGAGCCCACCTGCGCCACAGCGAGGTGACCCTGCGGCAAGCGGCCGAAATCGAAAGATCCGGGTACGGCGCGTTGTGGCTGACCATCTCGCCACCCGCCGATCTGACCGTGGCCGAGCGGATACTCGACGCCACAGAGCATCTCGTGGTCGGCACCGCCGTGGTGAACATCTGGACCACCGACGCGAGGACGGTGGCCGCTTCCTACCACCGGATCGCGGCCGAACACCCCGATCGGTTGATCCTCGGGATCGGCGCCGGACATCGCGAAACGGATCCGGAGTACGCGTCGCCCTACGACGCGATGGTGGCTTACCTCGCCGAGCTGGCCGACGCCGGTGTGCCCTCGGACCGGGTGGTGCTGGCGGCATTGGGGCCGAGGATGCTGCGCCTGGTGCGCGACCGCGCCGCCGGGACGATCCCGGTTCTGGTGACGCCCGAATATATTCGGCGAGCGCGGGAGATCCTCGGCGCTCGCCCGCTGGTGTTGCCCGGCCAAATGGTGGTGCTGGACAGCGACGTCGAACGAGGCCGCGCGACCGGCCGAGCCCACGCCGCGGCCCCTGCCTTGCACGTCGCCAACTACACCGCCAATCTGCGCCGCATCGGCTTCACCGACGCCGACCTCACCGAGCCGGGCAGCGATCGCCTGATCGACGCTCTCGTGCTGCACGGCGATCCGGCCACCGTGGCCGCGGGCGTCCGGGTCTCCCTCGAAGCGGGCGCGAACCACGTCGGCCTCACCGCCCTCGGCGACGACCCGATCGGCACGCTCCGTACGATCGCCGACGCGGTATTCAGCGCCGTGCCACGGAACTGACACCGGCTACCCGTTCGTTTACGAACCGCCTGGCCTCATCGAATTCGCCCGATGCAGGCCGTCGGAGGGTTGTTCGCCATGTCGACGGACGCGGTGCGGTTCTTGTTCCGGAGACCGTTCCAGACCAGCGCGTTCCTCGAGCGGTCATGGTTCATCGTGCGGGTTCGGTCGGCGCGGAAACGCCACCGGCACCGTTGTGCTGGTTCGGCTTCGAACCCGGTCGCTCGACACCACTCGTCACTGGAACCTCACCCGGGCGTGTGGCAGGCGAAAGTGGCGGTGTCCCGCGTCGGCGATCTCAACGAGTGGGATCGGTGATGCGGCGCAGGGCTTCGGCGAGGTCGCTTCCGGTCGGCGCGCTCTCGGGGTCGATGAGGTATTGCGCCGCGACGCCGGTGAGCAGGGCTTGATAAAGGGTGCCGAGACTGCGCGCCGCGGCGGTGTCGGTTTCGGCGACGCCGTCGAAGAGTCGGGCCAAGCCGGAACGGGCCTCGTCGAGGTTCTCGGCGAGCCGGGCGCGGGCCTCGGGGTGGGCCAGCGCGTCGAAGGTGGCCGACCACACCCCGCGATGGGCGGCGAGCGTGGCCAGCACCGCGTCCCAGCGGTCGGCGAAGCGCTGCCACGGGTCGGTCTCGTCGGGCAACCGGGTGAGCGCGTGTTCGAGATCGGCGCCCCATTCGCGGGTCGCCTCGGCCAGCGCTTCGGTGAGCAGGGCCTCTTTGGTGCCGAAGTGGTAGCCGATGGCCGCCATGCTCACCCCGCCGGCGGTGGCGATGTCGCGCACCGTGGTACGTGCGTAGCCCTTGTCGAACAGGCAGCGGCGTGCGCCTGCCAGCAGATCCTCACGGTTTCCCATACGGATCATGGTAGCGCAATCGCATTAGACATTTGTCTTGCGCAGATGCGCAACACGGTTGTACGGTTCGTGGCATGCGGCAGATGAGCAATCGAAACGTCCTGATCTCCGGCGCCAGCATCGCCGGTCCCGCCCTGGCCTTCTGGCTGAAGCGCTACGGGTTCACCCCGACGATCGTGGAGAAATCGCCGACCCTGCGCGAGGGCGGGCAGGCCATCGACGTGCTGGGCACCGCCACCGAGGTGGTGCGGCGCATGGGCCTGCTCGACCGGGTGCACGAGATGAGTACGGGCAAGCGCGGCACCTCCTACGTCGACGCCACCGGCAGAACGCGGGCCAGCATCAGCAGCGAGACGTTCAACGGTGTCGGTGCCAACGGGGACACCGAGATCCAGCGTGGCGATCTCGCGCGAGTGTTGTATGAGGCCACCAGCGACGACGTCGAGTACCTCTTCGTCGACTCCATCACCGCTCTGGTGCAGGACGAGGAGGGCGTGCGGGTGAGCTTCGAGCACGCCCGGTCACGCACCTTCGACCTGGTCATCGGCGCCGATGGTGTTCATTCGAACACGCGCACAATGGTTTTCGGTCCGGAGTCGCAGTTCGCGCGGCATATGGGCTACTACATCTGCATCTACACGATCCCGAACTTCCTCGACCTCGATCACTGGGAGCTGGACTACAACACTCCCGGCAAGATCGCCGGAGCCTACAGCGCCCGGGAGAACACGCGGGCCAAAGCGATTTTCGCGTGGGCATCCGATCCGATCGACTACGACTACCGCGACATCGAGCAACAGAAGAAGATCGTCGCCGACACCTTCGCCGGCCTCGGCTGGCAGGTGCCGCAACTGCTCGCCCACCTCGATCCCGCGCCGGATTTCTATTTCGACGCGATGGCGCAGATTCGCATGGACAGCTGGCACAAGGGCCGCATCGCCCTCGTCGGTGACGCAGGCTACTGCGCGTCACCGCTGTCCGGGCAGGGCGCGGACCTCTCCCTGGTCGGCGCCTACACCCTCGCGGGCGAGTTGGCCGCCGCCGCAGGCGATCACAGCATCGCGTTCGCTCGCTACGAACAACGGATGCGGCCCATGGTCGACGCCTGCCAGAAGTTCGCCGAGGGCGTGGGCGGGTGGTACGCACCCGCGAGCAAGGCGATGATTCGCTTCCGCGATCTCAACGTGCGCCTGCTGCCGTACCTGCCGTGGCGGGGGCTGATCGGCGGCGCCCCGCAGAAAGTCGCCCGCACCATCTCGGCCGGAGATTACGCGGACCTCGAGCGAGCCTCAGGGCGTTAATTCGGGTGACTCCTACCGTGACATGGTCGATACTCGACCGTTCATGGGTCGATGTCCGGAGGTGGGGAAGTGAAGTTGGCGGAGGCGTTGGCGTTGCGCGCGGATTCGGCGCGCCGGATCGAACAGTTGCGTGCTCGGATCGTGAGTAACGCTCGCTTTCAGGAGGGGGAGGAGCCCGCTGAGGACGCGGCGGATCTGCTGGCGGAGGCGGGACAGGTGCTCGGTGAATACGAGACGCTGATCCGGCGCATCAATCGGACCAACGCCGCCGCGCGGATCGGAGACGACGGCACCTTGACCGACGCGCTGGCCCGCCGGGATGCGTTGCGGCTGCGGCACTCTCTCGTCACGGCTGCGGCGGACGCCGCGGCGGGCAAGGGGCAGCCCGGGTACGCGCGCCAGTTGCGATCCGAGTTGAAGATGTTCTCGGCGTTGCCGGTTGCGGAACTGCGCGGGCAGGCCGATGACCTCGCCAAGGAACTGCGGGAACTCGACGTGCGCATCCAGCGCTCCAACTGGGAGGTCGACCTGCTGGATTGACGCGAGAGGTGGAGCGGGTAGCCGTCACGGAGGCGTGCACGAACCCGACGGGCCGACGGGATATTCGGCCCACTTTCTCGGCGCACGAGGGGCAGTGCGAGGGGTTCGATTCCCCGTCTCACACCGCAGCCCAGCACCGCGCACACGAGACAGTGCACAGCACACAGCACACCACCATGTGCAGATCCGTGACGACGAGGGCGGGTAAGGGGCACTCCACCTCTCGCGTCGACCCCAGAGTGCGCCGCACGGCAGGGGGCGGCAGGCCGGGGCGTACGTCGTCGTCGACGGTGATGACGAATCCGCTGTGGGCGCCCAGGTCCGCGACGTCCGCGATCTGCGCCGTGCCCGCGTGGTACCCCCGGCGAAAGCGCCCGCGTCGAAGGTCCGATCGGATTTCCGGCGCGCTCCGTGTGGGCGGCCCGGGACATCAGGGTGCCGGTCGCGCGGAGCGCCTACGCAGCAGCAGGGCGAAGAGCAGCACGAGGACGCTGGCGAAGGCCAGACCGCCCAGCCGGGTGGCGCTGCTCGCACCGGCGGCTTGGAGCATTTGGAGCATGTCGATCGGCTCGGCCGGTTTGCGCGCGCTGGGGTCTCGGTGGCCGGTGTCGCGGCGACACCGGCCACCGGCACCGCCGACAACGTGCCTGGCTCCGGCCCGGCCTGCGCCGAACCCGATCTACGTGGTCCCGAGTTCGCCGAGGTCACCCTGTTCGAGTACGTCGGCGCGGACGACGACAGCGTCATCTCGGTGGCCCCGGCGACCTGCCGGGGCTGGGTCCCAACGCGCCAACTGAGCACGTGCTCGGTGATTCGACCGCTTGCGCACACGGTCCTCGACGTGCTGTTCTTCGCCGACGCGGCTCCCGCTTCTCCCACTCGCGCCCGGCCGGGAGTGGATCGGGAGATGTGCCACAGCGCTCCAGCGCCGAGTAGGTTTGTGCGCCGGCCACCCTCTAGGGCTTGGGTGACGCCGGCTCGATCCACCCGTGTCGATGGCTCGATGCGCAGCAGCAGGCCCGCTGGACCTTGATTAGGGAAACGAACTTCCGAGGGCTGTCGGACTTCCATTGGTCGCATGGTCGACCGAGTTCCGCGCGGCCCAGGCAGACCGTGTCTGCGGCGGATGCGTACGCGAGAGGGCGTGGATTCGCGCCGTTGCACTCGCCGGTTACTCTCTTTTCGACCACTTGCCCGGGCTATGCTCGAATCGTCGCTCGCGCCATCTCGGCCCATCGGCGGCAGTGCAGTCGAACCGCCATTGTGAACAATCACTATCGCTTGCCGACCGCGCTTGCCGAATATCACGTTACTCGGAGTAAACCGTTCTCTACGTTCTTGCGCTGGCTACGCTGGTGCAATAGCTCAGTTAACGGGGGTGGAAGGAAGCTCCACCATGGCTCTCACCTTCGCCGGACGGCAAGGACTCACTGTATCCGGTCGGCCCATGTCGCTGCCGCTGAAAGACGTGCGCGCCTTGTCGCGGCAGATGGTCGGGCATTTTGTCGAAACCGTCGCACCCTGCGGCACCTTGCCTGGTGACGCGATCCATGGCGACATCACCATCATCACCCGTGTGTGCTTGGAGCTGGCAGTCAGCATGCTGGACGGCAGCAACATTTCGGAGAAGACTGGGCAACTCGAGGAGGCTGCGGCGCAATGGGCTCGCGAAGGTGTGCCCATCGGTACCATTCACCACGCAATCCATGAGGGTTTCAAGATCGGCTTCGACCTGGTGGTGTCCACAGCCTTGGCTGAGCAGCGTGCCTCCGGCTCAGCTGACACCGATCCGATGCTCGCCGTCAGTACGGCCGATTATCGAAGCATCCTCGACGGCGCCAAACTCGTCGTCGAAATGCTCGACACCATGACCACGGCGGTCTCGGCGGCCTATGTGCGTGAACTGCGCGCGGTCGTGTCGGAGCACCACACCGCGGTGCACACGCTGACCTCGGCGCTGCTCGGGGGCCATCCCACTTCCACCATGGCCCGAGAGTGTGGCATCGACATCTCCGAGCGCTATCGCGTAATAGCCCTCGCCATTCCGTCTCACCCGGACGAGTCCAATCCGGTGCTGGACGCGAAAGTCGTTGCCCGCCGCAAACTCCGGCGGGTGCAGGCGGAATTGGCCACCCGCTGCGACGATACCGTGCTTTCGCTGCTTTCGCTGCTTTCGGTCGACGGTGGCACCCTGCTCATCCCCGCCGATCACATCACCAAGGGCGCCCTGAAGGAACTGATCGGGCATCTGTCGCGGGCGGCTCGCGTGCACATCACCGCCACCGAGGTGACCGCCTCTACCGACACCGTACCCACCGCCGCGGATCAAGCCCACGAACTGCTCGACATGGTGACCCGGCTCGGGTCGGTGCCGGACCTGTACCACTTCGACGAGCTGGCTCTGGAATACCAGCTCAGCCGCCCCGGCCCTGCCCGCGAACAGCTCGGGTCGCTGCTCGATCCCCTGGATGAATATCCGGAACTGCTGGAGACTCTGCAAATCCATATAGCGCACAACCTGAACCGCCGGCGCACTGCGCGGCTACTGCACGTACACACCAACACCGTGGATTACCGGCTCAAGCGGATCGGTCAGCTCACGGGTTTCGATCCGGCCGAGGCGAGCGGGCTTTGGCGCCTGCGTTCTGCGTTGGTCGCCCGCACATACCGCACGTGATCGGCGTGCGGTCGAGTGGGTGCGGAATCACTCCAGTCGATCAGCGTGCGCCGTTCCCGATCGCAGCGCGGTAGCGCTGACGCCGGGCGAGCGTCAGTAGATGCGATATAGGGGCATGTTTGCATTCTCCATTCATGCCCGGACCCGACCCGACCGATTATCCGTGAACCAAAATCAGCAGGAGGCCGACATCGATAACGGTTGAAATGCATTGGGCCAGAGTCGAAGAGTTGGAAACCGAACATGAATGATATGCGAAGAACCGAGGTCGAAGGATTTCACGTGACATGGCGGCTGTTCCAGGATCACTTGATCTCCATCGTCGCCGTCCACGAGGCATCCGGCGTCACGCCGATCGTATCCTTCGGTCCCGAGAACTTTCCGGATCTCGCACAAGCGCGAGAACTCCTTCCGGAAATGACCAAGTTGTGGGACGCGGTACGCCATGACTTCTGGACGAAACTCATTCCGCCGCAACCGCGGTGCCGCCAGCGGCGATGGAAATGATTTCGAAACCAGATCAGTCCCGGCGTCAGCGCATTCGACCGCCCCACCCTGGGACAGCAGCGCCGCCCGCTCGGCATTCCCGCCGCCGCGGTCGGCGACCTACCGGAAGCGCTGGATGCCAGCCCCGAAATCGTGGTGACGGCGGGGATATTTCGTTTGGTCGGCAGCCCGATCCGGATCGCCGGTTACGAGCCCAGCTACGCGCCACCGCCGCGATTGGGCGAGCGCGGCAGCTGAGGCCGTGACCGGCGGGCCTGTGCGGGGCGGCCGCGATCACGAAGCCGGACGAGGCACTAGGCCTCGGGGCAAGGCGTGAGCCACCACCATCCGCCTGCCAGCTCCGTCGTTGGGCAGATAGGATCGCCGAACCCGTCGTACGGCCCGGCTCCGGGTGTTCCGGTGAAGTGCCCGTAACCGATTGCGCCGTCCGGGATTCCGACGTAGTCGGGCACGAACCGTACCGGCTGTCCACCGCTGGTGCCGATGACCGCCACCTTGCAGTTCGCCGAAACGAAGCACAGGTGACGCGGTAGCGCGACACCGTAGTAGTCGCCTGCGCCATGCTCCGGCACTTCCACTGTGGCCGCCGCTGCGAACGCTGGGCGCTCGAGCTGAAACCGGGTCCACGCGGCGGCCTCGGGTTCGAGGATGAGGAAGACAGGTCCGCAGAGACCGATCACCGCGAGTACCGCCGTGACAGCCAAGGGCCACCGCTGCGCGTCGCGTCGCGCCTGCCACAGCGCGAGAGTGAACAGTGCGATCGAGATCAGGAACGCCAGCGCGGACAACGGCAAGGCGAGGAGCCACAGCTGAGTCAGTATCCAGCCGCGATGCAACGTATAGCCGAGTGTGACCACAGTCAGGAGAGCGGCCGCAAGAGGTGGCGTGGCCGAACCAAGCGTCTTCACGAACACAACGGCAAACCTACGTCGGCTGTGTGGAGAACTCGTGCGTGCGGTGTGCGGATGGTGTGTGCCGGGCGTGCTCGATGCGGTCACGACCGGTGGACGTCAGGGCGGTGCCGGCCGCCCTGGATTACGCGACGACCGCGGAGGATCTCTCCTTCCAGACCGCGGACTTCCACGCGGTGATCAGCAAACTCACCGCGGGCCGGGGCTGACGCCGCGTCGCCGGTCGCAGGCGGCGCCGCCGGGACAGTAGCCGTGCAATAGCCCGTCGGACGCGCGAAGATTGCGCGGAACCAGATGCACCGCAGGATATCTCGCGGCAACCGGCGGTCCTGGAAAGGGTGCTTGGCTAAGTGAACATTCGCGGGGCACACTCTAGGTAACGACGTCCGGCGCCGCCGGTCGAATGCGGGGGCGAGGTCCGAGAAAGATGAGGATTCGGCCGAGGCAGCAGTTGCTCGAGCTGTGGCGAGCGGTGCTGGCCTACTCCTATCGGAACGGAACGTGGACGTGGGGCGGGCGCGACGGCGCCAACTCGATCAGCGACGCCGAACAACTGCTCTGCCTGCTGTATCCGGCTACCGAGATCGCGGCGTTCGCGCTGGACCAGCCGAACGACATGAGTCCCGACGTCCGGTCCGCGCTCGCCCCGTTCGGCGAGGAGACCCGCATCGGCGGCGTCCTGGTCGACTTGGTGGAGGACTATCTGCGCCGCTACACCGGACCCGACGGCGAACCGGTCTTCGCCAGCGGCTCCTACTTGCGCTCGGGCGACGACACTCCGCTCACCCCGGGTCAGCAGGCGGTGGAGGTCGTCGACTCGTACTCGATGTCGTTGAGTCTGTGCATCGCGGCGCTGCGATTCCTGCGCGGATTCATGCGCTTCGTCAGCGGTGAGGTCCGGCTGGAGGCTCGCCAGCTGCGCGAGCGGATCCCCATGGTGATCGAACAGGTCAGCGCGCGGCTCACCGCGGCGATGGCTGGCCTGGTCCGCAGTTTCGTCATCCACACACCGGAGCCGAAGACCGAATACGGTCAATCGATCGTCTACATGCTCAATCAGTCCCGTACGCCGTCCGACGAGGTCATCGAACGGCTGTCGACACAGCTGGAACGCCTGCGGGTGCAGGCGGCCAACGAGGTCAGGCTCAGCCAGACCACCGAGATCGATATCGCCGACGACGGGCGGCTGTTCGAATGCGGATGGAGCTGGGGCATCGTGCGCAGCGCCGAACCCATCGACCTCGTGCCCGGCCGGGTCAGCAGCACGCCCGGGCACGCCGAATCCCGTCCCTACCTGTACTTCACGGCCGTCGCGCTGGACGGCATCAGCGACCTGTCGTCGCAGCGCATCCGGGAACTCGATCTGCTGACCGACGAGCAGCGCACGCTCGCCGACGCGCTGCAGTTGCGCTTCGAGCTGACCCGCAACTACTGGTCGAGGGTCGCCCGCTTCGACAGTGGCCGCTGGCCGCTGGAGGACATCCCGTGGCGTACCTCCGACGGCGAGGAATCGGAGTACTTCAGTCTCGTGGTCGCCGCCGTACTCATCCAGGACCTGGTCTACCGGGAGAGCACCGAGGATCTGGCGCGCACAGTGTCGGTGCTCGATCAGCTTGCCCGCCGGGGGCGCATCACCAGCCGGTTCACGGTCGATGATCCGGCCGCGCCATTGCACTTCCCGGGTGTGCGACTGAACCTGGCCGGCAGCGAGGACGTCGCCGACGGATCCCGATTGATCTGGTACGTCCCGGATTTCGCGACCTTGCTGCTCAAACGCTGCCTGGATGCCGCACGCCTGCGCACCGACGTGGACACCCGCGATCGGTTGATGGAACTCGCCGAGGCGGCGATGGATCACCTCGACCGGCGGGTGCTGCGGAACGGCTCGGTGGTCGGTTTGTGGGACGACATCGGCAGGCTGGTCGGCACGGGCGACATACGGACGGAAGGGCCGTCCTGGTTCGTCACGGAGCGAATGATGGAGTGCTTGGTCATCGCGTACAGCACCTTCGAGCAACCGCCGCTGGCTCCGCAGGCGATGGTCGCCCGCGCGGTGGACCTGCTCAGCGAGGCCGAGCATCTGCTCAATCAAGAGGAACTGGAGGTCGAGGGCCAGGATCGCTCGCCGAAACAGGCGGCGATCAACCGGATCCGGCAGTCGCTGGACCGGGCCCGCCGCGTGCTGCGCGAACGTCCCGGCACCGCCTACAGCCTGGCCACCCAGGCGTTGGTCCAGCTCGACGAACTGGCCTACGCCCGCCGGGACGCGACACGGTAGGGGCGGCATCGTGCTGGTGTTCTCCACCTCCGACAAGGGCGGCACCGGACGGTCGGTGACCAGTTGCAACATCGCCTACCGGCTGTGCCGTTCCGGCCTCAACGTCGTCTACGCCGACTTCGACCTCGGCTCGCCCACGGCCGGTGCGCTGTTCGAGATCGGCGCGGCCGAACGCGGCGTGCCCAGCGGCGGCGTGCATTCCTACCTGCTCGGCGAGAGCGGAACCGTCGCCCGCGTCGACGTGGGCGCGGCGACCGATCGGCCGGAACTGCGCCGGATCGGCCCCAACTCGGGGCGGCTGGTGCTGCTGCCGGGGGACGAGGGCGGCGCCGAATTCCTCACCGACGACGACGCGGTGGTCGAGCGCTGCGCGGAACTGCTGGTCGCGCTGGATCACGAGTTCCGGGTGGTGTTCGTGGATCTGAGCGCGGGTCGTTCCGCGGCGCTGCAGATCGTGTTGCAGGCGACCGCCTTACCGCAACTGCGCGGGCTGACCGCTCGATGGTTGATCTTCCACCGCTGGACGCGCCAGCACATCCTGGCCGCCGCCGGCCTGGTGTACGGCTCGCACGGATTGCTGAAGGCCGGAGCCGAGTGCGGCCACGACCCGGAGGAGTTGCTCGGGTCGGTGCGTTACGTGCGCACCGCGGTGCCCGACGCCAACTGGGACGGTGTCGCCCAGCGCCCGGCGCAGGCGGCGTGGCTGCAAGAGCAGGACACCGCGCTGCGGCGGCTGGCCACCGCCAAACGGCTCGGCACGACGGCGGTGCTCGGCTCGACCCCGATCGAGCCGGTGCTGCAACGGCGCGAGCAGCTCATTCTCGACGCCGACGTCAACGCCCAGATCGCCAACGAGCAGACCGCGCAGGCCTATGCCGAGCTCGCTCGACGACTGGTCGACAACGCGACCTGGGAGAGGCTGTAGATGGGGGAAACACAGGGCTACAGCGAGGCCACGGAACAGCCGCGAATCGCTCAGGTCCCGTTGTCGCACTTGTCGATCGAGGTCGGGCATTTCTATCTCAACGACATCAGTTCCGACATCGAACGGGTCGGCGCGGAGTTTCGCCGCATCGTCCCGCTGGTATCTGCCTTCACCGAGTCGGCCAAGGTGCAGTTCGGACCGAACGCCCGGGTCAGCACCTGCTACCTGATCGACGACTACTTCCAGCCCGACACCGACCCCGCCGCCATCCTCACCAAGCTGCTGGGCGCCGCGGACGAAGCCGGGTTGGTCATCGACTATCTGGCCCGGGAGTCCGCCTGCTGGCGGGCCTCGAGGTTCGTCGACGGTGTGGCGTTCGGTGAGCCGATTCCCGTGGCGGAGATGGTGGCCGCGCGCATCGTCGCCGAGCCCGCGCCGCCGAGCACGGGCCGCAGGCCGCCGACCGCGGAATCGGGCTGGCTGTGCAACGGGCGGCGGTCCTCCGAGGACGAACGCGGCCAGGCCATGCGGCAGCGGATCTATCAGCCGCCGGAGGAGTTCGGCCGCCGCGAGCATTCGATCTTCCTGGACGTGGAACTGTGGAGCAAGCACGTCGTCGACGGGGTGGCGGTGACGCGCTGGTCGTGCCCGTTCCTGGCCGCGGTCTGGCATCTGCTGCGGCTGGGCATGCTGCGCTACCACGGCGCCGCCGTGGTGGATCCGCAACCATGGCGCCGCGAGGATCTCGCGCCGCGCCGCTGGCACGACATTCCGCCGGTGGTGCGGCTCAATCCGTCCGCCGCGCCGTTCGCCGCTTACAAGACCTTGTCGATGCTGCCCAAGCGGTACATCGGCATCGAGCACGCGGTGCGGCTGGTGCTCGACCATCTCGATCTCGACGACGACGTGGTCGAACAGACCATCGTCCGTGGCGGCGGAGAGGTGCCACCGGTGCCGGTGCCGCGCGCGGTCAGCGAACGGCTCTCGCACCTGCTGCTCGACGGAGCCTGACATGGCCTCGACCACGCCTTTGGTCGTGCTCGGTGAAGTACGCACCTGCCTGCTGCCGTCGGCGACCGCGCTGACCGGACCCGAGGCCTGCGATCTGCTGGCGCTCATGCCGGGCTGCACGGTGCGCTGGCGGGAGCGGCCGGGCACGCTGGCGGTGTCGCCGACCACCGCGGTCGGCGTCGATTGCGATCTGGCCGTGGGCGAGCAGACCGCCCACATCGTCGGGACCGTGGCGACCAGCGCGGTCCTGTCCGGCGGCCGCGTGCTGCAGTCCAGCGCGCGCACCCAGGTGGTCCGCGCGGCCAACCGGCGCAGGCAGACGTGGTCGCACTACCTCAGCCGCAAGGGCGTGACCGAGGTCATCAGCCGCCTGCCCGAAAGAAGCGGCAGCGCTGAGGCTTTGGCCGAGGGTTATCTCACCGGTCCGGTCGGCTCCGAGACGTTGGACCTGGCTTCGATCAGCGAGCGGCTGCTGGCTCGCCTGCGCGCCGACACCAGGCTGGACCAGAAGCCGCCGGTGCGGACCGGCGCCACCCGGTTGCGCTGGGTTGCCTGGATCGGGGGCGGTGCGGGCCCCACCGCCAAGCTGCACCTGGACGACGCCACCGTGCGCACCGTCCGGATGCGGGTGCGCAACGAGGCCGATCTGCATGAGGCGCAGCGGTTCTGCGAGGACCTGGCCGCGCACGACTGGCTGCTGACCGTCGTCACCGACGCGCTGGCCGAGGCCGACCGCTTCCCCTCGCACAGTCGCGAACGCACCGACATCCTCGCCCCCGTGCTGGAGGATCTCACCGGACTGTGGATGCCGGGAGCGCACACTCCGGCATCGATGCGGACGTTGTGGCAGAAGTTGCAGACGGATCCCGGGTTGTCTCGCCAGTGGAACGCCCTCGTCGCGCGGTTGCAGAACCGTATCGCCATCGCGACGCTGGACGCGCTGCGGCACAAGGCTTTCGACGCCGAATGGTAGCGCCGCGTCGCGCTACATCCGGAACCACTTGCGCACCAGCAGCGCGAAGAACACCGACATCGACACCGTGCCCATCCACGCTTCCACGGCGAACAACGGCCGGGCGATCGGGCGCAGATCCTCGGTGTCACCGGGGCCCAGGGGATTGATGAAGCTGGTCACGCAGGTATAGACGGTGGCGGCGGGCGAGGGATTGCCGTTCAGGGCCAAAGCGGCGACGGTGAACAGCACCAGCTGCACCGCGACCCAGCCGAGCAGCCAGAACGGCCGGTACCCGTAGCCGCACAGCACATACGACAGTTGTCCGGTCCACCGCCGCCAGCCCGGCGGCAGCGCGAGCGTGCGCGCCCGCGCCAAGCGCAGACCGCAGCGGTCCTGCGCTTCGTCGTCCTCGTTCATCCGGTACAGCGCGGCGCCTCTGCGATAGGCGAGGGCGGCGTGACCGGGCAGACGCGCCGCGGAGAGCTGAGCGCCCAACTGCTCGTACACCTCGGCCAGCATGGTGTTCTGTCGACTGCTCAGCCGCAATGGGCCGCGGAATTCGAGTTCCGCGGCCAGCAGCGCCGCCGGGATCGCGCTCGGCACCCGCCAGCCGGCCTCGTCGGGTATCGGTTGCCGTGCGGCGGCGTACAGGTGCCGGAACACCAGGGAATCGGAGCGCCGCCGCGTGCTGGGCGGGTCGTAGTCGGCCAGAATAGCCTCGGCGTGCGCTGCGAACCGCTCCAGTTCGGTCTGCTCGGAGCGCTCACCCCGATCGAGTTCGGCAGTGTATTCGTCGGCGCGCCTTGTGATCCGGGTCGAGACGGATGCGACGAAGGGCGAGATCTCCCCCATGTCACGAGTCTAGCGGTCGGCCTTTCAGCCGGTATTCGAAAACGTCGCGGGGCTCGCCAGGGCCGAAATACCGGTCGTCGTGCTCGACGAACTCGAAGCCCGCTCGTTTGAACAGGTTGCTCGCGTGCTGATTGTCCGGCCGCACGGTCAGGTACACCACTTCGGCTCCCACTTTCCGGCACGTCTGCAGTGTGCGGCTCAGCAGGCCGCGCCCGTACCCTCCGCCCTGGTGCCTCTTGGCCACCGCGAAGGTGAACAGCAACGCCCGGCCCTTCTTCTCCAGGGTCAGCGCGTAACCGATCACCGTGCCGTCCACCTCCACGACCAGCCATTCGGATCCGTGCAGGTCGAACAGTTGGCGCAGCATCAGATACAGGTACGGCTCGGCGAACACCTCGGCCTCGATGGCCGCGATGTCGTCCAGATCGGCGAAGCAGGCCCGCCGGTATTCCGGCTGAGGCGCTTTGGCGATGTTCATCCGCTCCCTACTGCCAGGGCATAGGCCGTCCGATTCCAGCTTAAACGTCACTCACCGAGCGGGGTCAGTGTAGAACCAGCGAAATCGTTCCCCGGCGCGGCGGGCGGTCGGTGTCGCGTCCGCGCCGGACGACCCGGGCGATGCCGCGTGGCTGTAACGGAGGCAGTCGGGCGCGCTCGCCGCGCAGCGGGCTACTTCGGCGGGAAGCGCAAGGCGGCGTCGAGGCGGATGACTTCGCCGTGGGGTAGTCGTTGTCGATGATGGCGGCGGCCAGCTCGGCGTACTCCTCGGAACGGCCCATGCGCTCGGGGAACGGCACCTGCGGGCCCCAGTAGGGCCTCCTCCGTGGGTGTCGACCGAGATGCGCACGGGCCCCGAGCGATTCCGCTTCGGCGACGGCGGCGAGCACAGAGTCCTCTTCGGTGGCGTCGGTGTGCACGTAGCGGATTCCGGGTTCGGTTTCGAAGATCGGGCATGCACCCGGGTGTAAGTTAAGCTCTCTACTGAGAGAATGGAGCTCTCAGTCGCGAGCGAAACCGTGGGCGCAGAAGTTCCATACTTCGGACGCGGTGATCGGATGCTGCGTCTCGTCGTCGGACGCTCCCGCGGATTGCGCGGTGAACATGACGGTCTGCATGACCATGGCCGCCGTCCGGCGCGAATCGACCTCCGGGCGCAGTTGGCCCGCGTCCTTGGCCAGGTCCATCAGTTCGGTGAACAGTGCCAGCATCGGCGCGTGCGCGACCTTCACGTGATCGGGATGCGAGATCACCAGCTGCGGTGCGAAATCGGTGAACAGTGGGCGTTGCGCCGACGGATCCGGCCGGCACAGCTCGAACAGCAGCTCGACGGCCACATGGAGTTTGTCCAGCGGGTCGGTCTGGCCGTCGGCGGCGGCGCGCAGCTGGTCGGACGTGCGGCTCAGGGCGTCCTCGAAGAGGGCGAGCAGCAGTTCGTGTTTGCCGTCGAACTGCAGGTAGAAGCTGCGCAGGGACTGCCGTGAGCGGTCCACCACCTCCTGCACCGTGAAGTCCGTGCTGTCCTTCTCGGTGATGATCGCCTGGGCGGCGTCCAGGAACCGCTGCACGCGCTCCTCGGCGCGCAACTTCGCGGTGCGAAGAGAGCGCTCGACGGCGCGCTGCTTCCAGGCCGGTTTCTCGCTCGGGCTGGTCACGGGCGCCTCGGTCCTCGGTCATATGCAGAGAACATGAATGCACTGTACGGGAGAACGATGTGTCATCGGGTTCTCGAGGCGCCGTGTCCGCCCAGTTGTGAGACTATCATTTCCTGATACGAGAATAATATTCTCGTACCTGAGCGGCGGTGGAGAGGAGGCAGACCGCGGTGGTCCGTTCGGACCGCTCAGGTCGCCCCTCGGTGCGCCGTCGCCGCCGGGCACGAGCTCGGCCGTCTCGTACTCGAGGAGCTCGATTTGTACATTCGCTATGAGGCCGCCGACCGGGTCGCCACCATTACTCTCGACCGCCCGGAAGCGGCCAACGCGCAGAACGGCGAACTGCTGGACCAACTCGACGCGGCCTGGGTGCGTGCCGCCGAGGACGACGAGGCGCGGTCATCGTGCTGCGCGGTGCGGGTAAGCACTTCTCCCACGATCACCACCGGGATATGCCATTGCGGGCGGCAGAAATGCGCTTCACGCGCCCGCTACTTCGCGGCGGTCACGGGCTCGTCAACGCGCGGGACTCGGAGCTCGAGTGTTCAGCTCTCACGCCTTCGAGCCGGGCGCGATCGTTGCGGTCGGCATGAATCGGCGGGAAGCGGGTCATCCGTTGCTCCCACTCGCCGTCGCGTACTTCCATGCGCCAGGTCTTGTTCCAGCCGAATGGCATCATGTGCACGGCGAAGTCGTGATCGCGCAGGTGTTCGGCGATCCGGGCGAGCACGGTTCTCGCCGTCGTGGTGTCGCATTCGTGACCGGGCCGGGTGAGATGCGAGAAGCCATTGATGACGATCCAGGTAGTGTCGGTCTTGCGCGCGATACGGCGGATCGCTTTGGCTGCGGCACGGGCGAACGTCGAGTCTCCGCACTCGACGCCGATGAGAAGAAGCAGGCACTCGCCGAATTCGTGCGTCACCCCGGGTATGTCGGGCTCGAGCGGCATCGCGGCGGAACTGGGAGTGGTTACGGCATAGTTGAGTGTTCGACAACGTTGACTCAATATGTTCACGCCGAGTCCTCACCTGGAAACCATCTGATCACCAGCCAACCGTCATCGCCCTTGATGGCCGGCCGCGGTGTGAACTATAAAGGCCGACCATCGCCGCGGCGCCTTCCCTCGGTTGGAGGGCTTGGGCCACCACTCGGACCGAGGAGCCTGCCGTGGTGTCGACTACATCGAACACTCAGATCTACACCTTGCGTGCCGACAAGGTCGGTTATGCCGAGATCTGCGTTCCGTGCCGACATCGCACAGGTCGCCGCTGACCGACCTGAAGCCCTCGATGAGCCCATGGAGTGTTACGAAACTGGGATGTTCTCGGGCACTCGATCGTCGGCCCTTGCTTCGACCTGCGGATCCCGGAGCCGCCCCCGCGCGGTCCGCCCGTCGGGCGAGGCTCGCCCATCACACTCGGTTTTGGGTCGGAAGATCCAGTGTGAGAGTTTGAGTTTTGGATGGAACCGAATGACTATCCGGTGCGTCCAACCATTCGAAACCATCCTGTGGGGGGATGAGAGGGCATAGCAGTTGACGTACGACCCGTCTGCCACAACCACGTTCACCGTGGTTCCTGAAACCGTCTCCGATGCAGGGCGCTATGTGCAACAGACCGCGCAGGCCCTCATCAGCGGGTTGCGTTCGGCCAGCGCCGAAGTCGACGGGCTCATGTCGAGCTGGCGCGGCGCGGCGGCCAGCGCATACGCGGGCGCCTGGGACGAGACCCATAGTGCCGCACTCGAGGTGTTCGAAGCGCTGGCTGACATGGCCGACTTGCTGGGCGTGGTGGTCGACCGCAGCGCGGCCGCCGATACGGAGGCCGCGAACCAGTACAGCTCGTTGAGCTTGCCCCCGATCTGACCGCGATCAAACCGAAACCGCTGGGAGAACCCGTGACCGAGTATCGCGTCGATCTCGCGCACCTGGAATCCGTAACCGCCCGAATAGAGGGCTTGAACGGATTTGTGGCCGATTCCTTGGTCGAGATAGACGAACGCATAGCCGCTCTGAAAGGAACATGGAACGGTGAAGCCGCCGAAGCTCACGCCCTGGCTCACGCCGAGTGGACCACCGCCGCTGCGAAGATCCGTGACGGGCTCGCGAGGATGAAGTCCGCCGCCGCATCCGCTCGCAAAGAGTACGAAGCTGTCGTGGCGGCCAATCTGGCCATCCTCGGGCGTGGCGGTAGCGGTGGCGACGGGGCCCCGCGGTGACCGTGCTCGACGTGTCGGTGCCGGTCTACTACGACACCGCGCAGAAATTAGCCGATGCCGCGTCGCGATTCTGGATGTCCATCGATGACGAGTGGCCGAACATGGCCATGGCTACGAATATGGCGGGCTCGTATTCGGATGCGAAGAAGTGGGGCGAGTCCTACGACAATCGGGCCGCTGCCATTCTGAGCATGGTATCGAAAATCGCTACCGCCGCGCACGACTACGCCACGATATTGCAGACCCTCGGCTACAACCACGAGCTAGCCGAACACAATGCAACCATCGGTGAGGCAGCGCCACCACCCGCCCAGCCCGCGCCGTTCCTGCCTCCGGTGGTGGTGTGCCGAATCCCGTTGCCCTCGGCCGGCGGTCCCGGAAATGGTTTGGTCGATGAGGGCATCGGGCTCGCCGAGATGATCGGCATCATCGTGCCGGACGGCAACGCCACGACCATCTCCAATGCGGGCGATACGTGGGCGCGGACTGCGGCGGCCGAAGCGGTGGCATCTTTCCCGGCCGCGCTCGAGGCGGCGGCCGTGGCCTTCGATTCGCTCACCGCACCCGAAGTCGCGTTCATCGATGAAGACCTGCGCACGGTTAAGGCTTCCGCCGAATCGGTGATCACCGCGATGAACGATCTTGCCCAATCCTGCCGCGACCACCGTGTCGCGCTGGACGAGCTACGCGCCAACCTCAAGACCCAACTCGAGGCGATTCGGGATGCGCTGCTGACCGAGCTGGCCATCAACGCGGCGATCTCGATTGCCTCGAGCTGGATCACCTTCGGTGTCTCCGCGGCTGTCGGTGTTGCCGGTGCCGCTGCGATCTGTGCGCGGTATGCCCGGCCGATCCGGCTCATGATCGAGCAATGGCAGACCGAACGCAGGATCGCGGCCGGGGTGAAGCTGGATGAGGATATCGCCCGGCACGTGCGGGACCTCGAGGCTCTGCCAGGCGGGCGGCTGCCGGTCAAACCGGATCCGGTCGGACCGCCGAAAAAGGACCCGATCGAGCTACCCAAGATCGAACATCCCGAAGGCATTCCCAAGGTGGATCTACCGCGAGCGGATATCGACACGATCGGTCGCTACACCGGCAACAGTGCACCACTCAACACCGCGATCCGATCCGGCGAGCCATTGACACCCGCACAGATAGCCGAGCGCGACGCGATGAATGCCGCGTTGGACAAGTGCCCCGTCTACGACGGACCGGTGACCCGGCGCGTGGACATCTCCTCGGAAGACCTGGCACGGTACGAGCCCGGATCAACGGTCATCGAAAAGCCGTTCACCTCGGCGTCCGCTACCCCGGCCGCTGCGAAGGATCTGCCGGTGGAAATGCAAATCTGGTCGGCAGACGGCCGCTACATCGGCCACCATTCCAGTGTTCCCGAAGAGCTGGAAGTCGTGTTCAAGACCGACACCCCGTTTTATGTGGAGGATAAATTCCCCGACCCGGAGACAGGACGCATCATCGTTCGAATGCGCGAAGTGCCCCGGCCATAGAAAGGACAGAGGACAATGCCGGAAGAGATCAATGGGAAGACGTTTTATGCACCCGGTGAATACCCGCACCCCGTCGATATTTCCGATGAGGAACGGGCGAAGATTGAGGCGGGATGGGCGGCATTCAACGCACGCCGCGACGCTGTACCGGAAAACGAGCGAATCCACTTGCGCGACCGGTTCGGTGACGAAGACAAATTAGGCACCCCCCAGGAAGCCGAATACTTGGCCGAAGTGGAAGAGCGCAAAAAGCGGGGCGAGTACTGGGGGTAACCACGGGAGTCGGGTCGGGGCGGATGCTCATCGGGCGAACTGTGATCACCCAACGGCACGGTCTCCCCGGACTTCGTCGCCGGCCTAAGCGTGGCCCACGTCCACAAGCACGCCCTCACCCGCCCCATCCGACACCACACGAGATATGCCGTGGCGCGACGCCGATTCCCCGGACGCGCCTCGGATCCCCGCATCCGAACTCGACGCGCTGTGCGGCGAACTGGCGGCGGCGCTGCCAGGCTGAGGTAGATCGACTCAACCGCCAGTTTGCCGGACTGGACGACGCGCCGACCGCCGCACCGTTCTGCGCTCGGTGCTGATTGCGGCTCAGTTGCCGGGACAGGCGTCGCGGTCGTGGCTGGTGGGGTGGCCGTCCTTGTCGTACCACTGGCCGTTCGCGTTGCGGGTCCAGCCATGGAAAGCGATACCCGTTTCGCGTGGTCGACAAATTTCCCGGACCAGATGGTCGTACCATCATTCAAATGCGAGAATTACCCGAGTAGGAAGGAACCCGGTAATGCCCGAAAAAATCGGAGGAAAAACCTTCTACGCACCGGGTGAATACCCTGGCGACGATGATATCTCTCCCGAAGAGTTGGAGAAGATCAAAGCGGGATTCGCGGCCTGGAATGCCCGCCGCGACGCGGTACCACCAGAGAAGCGCAAGCATCTGCGCGACCGGTTCGGCGACGAGGACAAGCTGGGCACTGACGAGGAAGCTGCATACCTGGCCGAAGTGGAAGAGCGGAAAAAGCGCGGCGAGTACTGGGGGTGATCCTGCGAACCCGGTTTGGGGGCGTAAACGCGTCGGGTCGCTGGCCTGCTTATAGGACGGCGGCCATTCGCCGCCCCTACATCTGCACCATGTGCGGTCACGTCGTCTACACGCCGCGCGTCTTCGCGGACTGCGAGCACCCGACGACAGGGTCGACGTGAACCGATCAGTTGGTCAGATCAGAGTCGGCGGCTACTTGATGTCGTACGGAAGTGCGACTCAAACCGCGTGACAACAATTTTGGTGATTTTACTGTCGGCTTGTGGAACTGGCCCTCGCATAGGTGCCCGACTGCCGTCTGCCTCTGATCGAATGACGCAACCCTTATGTCGGCTTCGGCACAGAAGGCAGTCTTGAACCGGCCGACCGGCTCGGAGGCCTACACGAAGACTCCTTCGTGCCACCAGCGATCGGGTCGCTGAACCAGGGGCCGACCCGGCCCGCGCCGAGGACGCGTAATTCGCTCAGGTCGATGTTGTATCTCCGGTAGAGTGCGACGATTTCACACAATCCGCCTTCATCGACGGCTTCGAGATCGATGGTGAGGTACAAGGTGCGCACTCGTCCGTAGTACGACTCGACGCAAGCGATCTTGTCGAGCCACCCGAAGAACGCCGCCTCGTCCTCCGGCGAATAGTAGGTGACGCCGGTGGCCTCGATGACCACGGTGCCGATGTCGCTCACCGTGACTTCCCGCCTGGATACACGTTCGTATAACCACCTTTCTTCACCGTGAACCCTATCGGTGCGACCCGGACATCATCGAGTTCTGCAACCGAAAGTTTCACCGTGGCGTGCTGATCCGGGATACGTGCAGCACGCCGGGCGTTGCATTGATGTAGTGGTGGGGGCCGTCCCACGACGACCACATGCGCCGCACCTACGGCGACGACGACCTGAATTCGAAGGGGCGGAGTGACCAGCGCGAGACCGACGATGTGAGGTCGATCTTCGACCTGCTGTACATCGACTACACGCAGCGGCGCCGCGCCCACCGGTATATCGGGGGCGTACCGATTGGACTTTCGGAGGACATCGCCTTCACGATGCTGGAAGCGATACTCGCCGAACCCGGCTACGACCCCACCTCGGTATACACCCGCAGGTCTACCTGCAAATGTGTTCCCACGCAGCGACGCGTTGAAGTACGAGGCGACGCTTCGCGCAGCATAGGTGCGTCGCCGCGCCGACGGTACATCCGGAGTCGTGTGCGCCCCGGCGGCCCTTCGGAGACTTCGCGTCTTGCTCGAACCGATCCCACCCCGCCAGGCGTTGCGTGATCGGGACAGACAGGACTCTCATCCTG
This sequence comes from Nocardia sp. NPDC004168, assembly GCF_040610355.1. Lineage (NCBI taxonomy): Bacteria > Bacillati > Actinomycetota > Actinomycetes > Mycobacteriales > Nocardiaceae > Nocardia > Nocardia sp. NPDC004168. Next base: position 63,985 of record NZ_JBEXME010000007.1, read on the forward strand.
CGATATTTCGAATCGCCGCCAGCGCGTCGTTGATCTCGTCTTCGTAAAAGCCGGTTCGGTAGCGCGCTTCCTGGCTGCCCAGAAACTGAAAGGTGAGATCCAACAGGGGTGGCCACACGTCGGCGATGAACGTCGGCAGGTGCCGCACGAAGTCGCCGGTCGAGTCGGCCGCCTCCTCGTCGCCCCCCTCGCCTTCGGAGGCGACCACCCTCATTCGCGTATCCGGGTCCAGTTGGCGGGGCACGGAACGGACGAGTCGCTGCAGGCAGTCCTGGACCCCGGCATCCCAGCCCAAGGGAGTCAGGAGGTCTTCCCGAACATTCGCTATTCGAAGTCGCGGACCAGCAGGGCGGAACGGGATCGCGGTGACGATGCTCACCGAGAAGGCGAGCGACCGCGCAGTACTGTGGATCGGTCACCTGCGGTGCGGGTGTCCGGCTGGACGAGAGAACTGACTACCCATGAGCGACGAGCGACAAATCCTCATACCCGGCGAAACCTGCTGGCAGATCGCACGGGCCGACCGGCTGGCATGCATTGTCGACGCGGCGGACTATTTCCGCTTTGCCAAGTCCGCCATGTTGCAGGCCCGTAAACGCATTGTGCTGATCGGCTGGGATTTCGATACCCGGATCAAGTTCGAGCCGCAGGAGAAGACTCTCGAAGGGCCGAATCGGCTGGGTGAATTCCTGTCCTGGCTGCCGAAACAGCGACCGGATCTCGACATCTACCTGCTGAAGTGGAATGTCGGCGCGTTCGCGGCGATCGGCCGTGGGATGACACCGATCTTCGTCGTCAATTGGATGACCGATCGGCGGTTGCACTTGGAAATCGATGGCGCGCACCCGATCGGTTCAGCGCACCATCAGAAGATCGTGGTGATCGACGACGCGCTCGCCTTCTGCGGTGGTATCGACATGACCGTCGATCGCTGGGACACCAGCGACCATCGGGACGACAACCACTACCGAACCGAGCCGAACGGCAACCGGTACGGACCATGGCACGACGCGACCACCGCCGTCGACGGCGACGCGGCGAAGGTGATCGGCGAATTGGCCCGGGCCCGGTGGAAGGCGGCGACGGGACAGCAGTTGGCCGCGGTCGACGAGATCGCCGGTGACACGCTGTGGCCGGACGGGTTGGAGCCGACGATGCGGTCTGTGGATGTCGGTATCGTGCGCACCTTCCCCGAGCTCGCCGACCGCGCCGAAGTCAGGGAGGTCGAGGCGCTGTATCTGGCGGCGATCGCGGGCGCCACGCGGTCGTTGTACATCGAGAGCCAGTACCTGGCCTCGCGCACTCTCGCCGAGGCGATCGCCGCGCGGCTACGTGAGCCGAATGGTCCGGAGATCGTGCTGGTACTGCCGCGTCACGCCGATGGCTGGCTCGAGCAACAGGCGATGGATGGGGCTCGCCGCCGCTTACTCCATCTGTTATGGAAGGCCGATACCGAAAACCGGTTCGGTGTCTACTACCCCGTCACCGAGGCGGGCGCGCCGATCTACGTCCACGCCAAGGTGCTGGTGGTGGACGATCGGCTGCTGCGGGTGGGATCGTCGAACCTCAACAACCGCTCGATGGGCTTCGACACCGAATGCGACCTGGCAGTCGAGGTCACCCCCGCCACCGAGGAAGGTGACCTGCTGCGGGACACCATCCTCGGTATCCGGCGCCAGCTGATCTGCGAACATCTCGATGCCGAACCCGCGAAGTTCGACGCCACACTCGCCGAGACGTCGTCGCTGCTGCGCACGGTCGAGGTCCTGCGCGGCAACGGCCGGACCCTGGTGCGGTTCGAGCCGGGGACCGTCGAGGACGAAGACAGCCCACTGGCGGACAACGAACTGTTGGATCCCGAACGCACGCCACCGCGCCTGCGGGACAACCCGTTGCTGATCCGGGGTATCCGCAGGCTGAAGACAGCGGTGGGGGTGCGCTGACCGCGGATCGCAACGACCAACCGCCGAACATCGTTCCAGATGCGGTGACGGCGGTCGGCGGCACGCCTATGACGTTGCGCAGCAATTGAAATCAGCATCGGTAGCGTTGGACCGTGAGGTTCAAGCGATATTCGGCACCAGGAAGGGGAGTGCCGCCGATACTTATCGCGAGGGATGGGACGACATGCAGGACGGCGCGATAAGGCATGGGACGCGCTCACCGGCCTGGCCTCGAAGCTCGGCGTCAGTGTGTCGACGCTGCAGAATCCGGACAGCTCCAACGCGGCGCCGATCATATTTTGAACGCACGGTAATGCCGATCCCGGGTGATTGGGGAGTGTGGACGCGATCTCGGCTGCACCGATGATTTTCGGGTGAATCTGTCGTCGATACCTCTGGAGATGCCGACAGATAGGAGTCCAGGCATGACGAGACCGTTTCGGTTGGGCATGACGTCGGTGCGGGCGAACGGTGTGGATCTCGGCATCGAGAGCTTCGGTCGCGAGGACGATCCGCTGGTCCTGCTGGTCGGCGGCACGACGATGTTGTCCTGGCCTGAGGTGCTGTGCGAGCGGCTCGCGTCGGGCGGGCGGCGGGTGGTCCGCTACGACCTGCGTGACTCCGGCGCGTCGACGACCCTCGACCCGGAGAATCCGGCCTACGACCTGCGGGATCTCGCCGCCGACGCGGCCGCGCTGGTCGGGGTGCTCGGCGCCGGGACCGCCCACCTCGGTGGTGTCGGCGTCGGCGGGATGGTCGCTCAGGTCGCCGCGCTGGACCACCCGGAGGTGTTCTGCGCACTGACTCTCGTCAGCACTCGGCCGGTGGCGCCGGGCCCGGTCGACGAGGACCTGCCCGACCACGACCGCGCGGTCATGGGCGCGCTGTTCTCCCACCCACGGCCGGACTGGACCGACCGAGATGCTGTCGCAACGTTCGCCGCCGAGGGCGCCGCGCTGATGGGCAACGATCCGCAGCAGGCGCGGGCGACGGCGGCCCGGATCTGGGATCGGACACCGTCGAGCGATCCCGCGGTGCACCAGGCGAACCAGCTCGGGATGGTGTTCTCCCGGATCGACTGCGCCCCGCGCTGGCGGGAGCGGCTCGGTGAGCTCGACGCGCCCACGCTCGTGGTGCACGGTCGCGCCGACCCGTTCTTCCCGGTCGGTAACGGTGAGGTCCTCGCCGCCGAAATCCCGGGGGCGCGACTGCTCGTCCTCGACGACATGGGTACCGCTCTGCGTCCAGCGGCGGCCGACCAGGTCGCTGCCGCCATGCTCGCCCTGTAACCGCCCGGCTGGGAGGCATCCTGAGCCAGCGGCACGCACCATAATGCCGCTGATCGCGCTGACCGAACCGGCCCGGCGCGGCACCTCGGAAGATCAACGAGCAGAAGTGCGCGTCCGACGCTGGCCGATCGCACCCTCATGCCGAGTACAGGGCGTCCGCAGGAGCGTGTACACGACCTCGACCGCACCGATGAATTTCGGGTGGCTCCCTCGTCGAATGGAGTGTCGGACTCGAGGCGTCGCTTGCTGATGCCGAAAAGGACAAGATGCGCACACGTGGGGCTCGGCCTGCGCTCCGGCGCCAGCGGAAGGCGGCGAGGAGCTCGCCTATCCCGTCGGTGCGTGCCATCGCGTCGACAACTGGCATCCCACCGCGAACTCTTCGGCGTCGCGCAGCGCTCTGCCCGCGATGAGGTCCAGTTCGAGCGAGTCGTCGCCGTATCCGGTTGTCGCCGCGATCATCTGGCGGGCGGTGGACCGGATCGCCGACTTGTCGCCGGTCACTGTCCAGCGGTTCACGGCAGGCACGTGGATGAGCCAGTGTGGGCCGCAGCAGTGCACTGTGACGCGGTAGTGGCGCACGGTCACGGCCTTCGCGCTCGGACGGCCCGATGGCGGGTCACTCGGTCCACGACAGGGCTTCGGTGAGGGTCACCGGAGGCGGGGGAGGGGTCGGCACCCCGCCTCCGGGACGTTCGGGTGTGTCGGCCCACTGCCGCAGCGCGTCGGCGTAGCGCTCGAGCACGGGCAGCGGCACGCCCTTGTAGGGGGCGCGAGCCCGTGGGAACGGAACGCGTTGCGGTAGTGCGTTGGTCATGTGTCCTCCCGCTGTCCAAGTGGCGGCGAACGGGGAGTCACGCCGCGCCGATCTCGCGGTCAGTGGAGCACCGGATGCGGGCCGTATGGATATTCCCGCGCGAATTCGCGACAGAAAGTGGCGAAAGCCCTGGACACCTTCCAGCGACCCTGCACAATAGCCCCCGGTGGGGCGAAAGACCGCCCTCCACAATGACTTTCGGAACATTCCAGTCAGTGGGTGTGAATATTCCACGGAAGGGAGCAAACAGCATGGGGGAGAGCGATGCGGGCGCCGGTATTCGGCAGCTCAAAGCCGACATTCGCGGGACGGGAGGCGTTCCACACCGCAGCCTCGGCCGCTGCCTGCGCGGCATGAGGCAGGAGGCGGGGTTGTCCATCGAAGTGGCGGCGCGGGCCATCGGGCGCGGAGCGGGGACGCTGCACCGTTTGGAAACCGGTGCGCCGAACGTGGTCGTCCGGGAGGAAGATCTACGGCGGCTGTGCAGGCTGTATCAGCGGGTGGACATGCTGCCGGTGTTGAAATCGCTCGCTGCACAGGGGCGGACGCCGTCGTGGTTGGACGAGTTTCCCGATCAAGTGAATCCGACATTCAACGCCTACGTGCAGATGGAGGCGGCAGCGTCTCATATCACTGTCTATCGCCCCGATATGGTGCCCGGACTGTTTCAGACTCCGGACTACGCGCGGGCGCTGGATCGTGTCTACTTTCCGATGGACACCGCAGAGGAGATCGAGCGTCGCGTCCGAGTGCGGCGTAACAGGCAAGCGTTGATCTGTCGTGACTTCTCGCCGCTGGCAGCTGTGCTCGTGCTGGACGAGGCAGTGACCAGGCGAGTCGTCGGCAGTCCACGCGTGATGTCGACGCAGCTGCGCCACCTGGCCGGTCTGCCGCCGAATGTTCGCGTGCAGGTGCTTCCTTTCGGGGCAGGCTTCCCGCTGGGAGTCTCGACCGGTCCCTTCACGATCCTGGATTTCGCCGGTGACGGAGGGGGTCGGCCGCTGGAGCCGCCGGTGGTCTATGTCGAGAGCTACACAGGCAACATCTACCTGGAGCGCACCGGCACCGTGCGTCGGTACCGAGCTGGATTCGAGGTAATCCAGCGAGTAGCTTTGGATGTGCCGAATAGCAAACGCCTACTGCGGCAGGTAGCGAAGGAGTTCGACTGTGTCCGTTGATCTATCCGGAGCGCACTGGTTCAAGAGCACCCGTAGTGCTGCTGGAAACGACTGTGTCGAGATCGCGCATCTGGACGGCGGGCGCGTGGGGGTTCGTGACTCGAAGAATCCTCACGGTGGGGCGTTGGTGTTCACGCCCTCGGAGTGGGATGCGTTTCTGTCGGTCGCGCGGGGCGGCGAGTTCGACCGATCTTGAGCTCCGCCTGCTCGATCGCCGGTGTTCATCGAGGACCGCAGTAGGTACGCTTCTGCGGCCAGCAGTACTTCCGAGGCCGAGGGGTTCGACGGATATCGTGCGCTACATCGGCTGCGTCGGCGGGTCGGGGGACCTGCCGACCTCCTCGCGCAGTGCACCGCCGATAGCAATGATCGACGGTGTCTTCGGCATCGGCACCGCATACATTTCATGACGCGGCGAGACCGATGAGTACACCGATTCCGCCGCGAACGTTGACCGACCTCGAAACCAGTGTCGCCATGAAGCTGCTGTCGTCGGGCGACCCCTGCGCCTCCGAGTACCGGGCGCAGGTGCCGTATTCGCAGGTCGTCGCCACCTGGGGCATCGGTTCACCCAGCATCGATCTGGCGGTGCGGGCCGGTGCGGTGCGAGCATCCGGTTCGCCGGACGGGATCTTCGCCAGCGGAGGGGTCACCGACCGCAACGGATCACCGATCGGCGAGGTCATACTGTGGGTCGAGGACGGCTGGCTCAGCGGAATCGAGTACGCCTGGTATACGGACGAACGCCCGCTCGCGCTGCCCGAGCCCGGTCGAATCGAGCTTCTGTAGCGCGAGATGATGATTGGGCCATATTGAGCCGCATGCCGCACACCGAGATCGAGATCACCGCGGAGTTGGTGCGGGATCTGCTGCGTGACCAGCACCCCGACCTAGCCGACCGCCCTGTGCGGCTCGGCGCGCGTGGCTGGGACAACCAGCTGTGGCGGCTCGGCGACGACCTGGCCGTCCGATTGCCTTGGGCGACAGAGTCCGCCGACGCGTTGCTGCGCAAGGAATACACCTGGCTGCCTGACCTCGCTCCGCGTCTTCCGCTGCCGGTTCCCGTTCCGCAGCGCTTCGGTGAGCCCTCCGAACGGTTTCGGCGGCCGTGGATCGTCACGACCTGGGTGCAGGGCGAGGCTGCCGACCGAGCTCCCGTCACCCACGGCGCGAAGGCTGCCACCACCCTGGCCGCCTTCCTGAGGGCACTTCATCAACCTGCCCCCGAGCACGCGCCCGAAGGCCGCGACCGGGGAGGGTCGCTGGCCGGTTGTTCCGACAGGTTCGCCGAGCAGCTCGCAGCAGTCACCGAGTTAGGACTGATCGCCGATCCTGACGCCGTCCGCGCGGTCTGGGAAGACGCTGTCGCCGCACCGGATTGGGACGGCCCGGCGCTGTGGCTGCACGGCGATCTGCATCCGGCCAACGTCCTCACCGCGGATGGCGCGATCTGCGGGGTGATCGACTTCGGCGACCTCTTCGCCGGCGATCCGGCTTTCGATCTCGCTGCCGCGTGGATTCTGCTGCCCGACGGTGCCACCGACCGCTTTCATGAGGCCTACCAGTCGTCCATGGATACGGCGACTCTGCGGCGCGCCCGCGGATGGGCAGTGTTACGCGCCTTCGCGGGCACCCTCATCGCAGACGCCGGGGTCCACGGCCGCCCTGGCGGCAAGCCGACATGGGGTCCACCCGCCCAGGCCGCACTGCGACGCCTCATCGCCACCCATCGCTGATCGTGCGCGTGCCCCGACGCTTCAGGAGACGGTGACGAATAGCGCAGGGTCGCCTGCTGGCCTTTCTGGGGCTTTTGTCCCTGGTACGTGCTCGGTGCGGACAACCGAGCGACATCCGCTCGAAGGTTCACTCGCGACGGTGGGGCCAGTACCGCTTGGATTGAAAGTATTGTGTGGCTTCAGGAGAGTCGTTGTAATCGAGTAGATTGCCGACCTTCTTGGCCAGTACTCGGCGTACTTCTTCCGGGCTGGCGAAGAAGAACTCCCGGCGGGGGTTCGCGTGGTTCAGTCGCGCCGAAGCGAACTCTTTGTGCAGTTCGCTTTCGAGTGTGACTGCATCGTCGGAGAAGTACACGGCGTGGACGTCGAACGGGAACGGGACGGATGCGCCGCCCAGTTCGCGGACTCGGTCGAGTGGTTCGAGTCGACGAGTCAGCCCGATCTTGGGGCCGAAGGCGCCGATGTTGGAGATGACGTAGACGTAGCCTGCGCGGATGTTCGCTGCACGGTAGTCGTTCTGCGCGATCGCCTCGGTGATGCGGGTGAGCTGATCTTCGATATCCCGAGTGTCTTGTCCGGCGGCGGTGAGCCGTTGCAGCACGGCGCGGTAGTGTGCTTGCTCTTTCTCGAGTCGCTCGCGTTCGGCGGCGAGTTCTTGTTCGACTTTGCGTTCCTCGCGCAAGCGCTCGCGTTCCTCGCGGGCGGCTTCTCGTTCTTCCTGCACCTTCATCATGTAGTCGGCGGTGAGTTCGAGTTCCTTTATCCGCAGCGCATGGTACGCGGTGGAAACGTGCATTTGCATTGCCGCGCCGAGCTTTTCGATGTCTTTGGCGGCCTTGTCGAGTCGCCGTTTGGCGGTGTCCAGGTTGCCGGCGCGTATGGTTCGCACGCAGTTTTCCGCTTCGGCGTTGTATGCCCGCAACATGAGCTTGGAAAGGTCAGCGGTCAACCGGCGGCCCTCGGCGAGGGAGTTGTTGAAGCTGAACTTCTTGGCCACCACGATGGCCTCGCTGGTCTTCACGGCTTCTCGCACGTCGGCGCGCAGCTCGGCGAGGGCTTGTTTGTAGCTGTCGGCGTTCTCCAAGGGGTGGTGGTACTCGTAGATTCCCACCTCTTGAAGCACCAGTGCGTCGTCCACGGTGATGAGCCGGGGATCGTTCAGCGGAGGCGGTGCACCGGCTGTGGTCGGGTGGGCTTGCAGTTGTGCGGTGAGTTCTTGGATGCGGTCTTGGAGGTCGGCGGACTCGCGTTCCTTGACGATCAGCATCTTGCGCAGTGCGACGATCGCGGCTTGGGGGTCGTTCATCCGCGCACTCCGTGGTTTGCCATGGGCACCAGCCCGTAGGGGTTCTTCGATACCGCGGCCGCGAGGTGAGTCAGAGTTGCTGTCGACTCCACGCGTGCGAGGTCGATCGGCAGGAAATCTGCCCGGTCGGTGGCCAGACGGACGAGATCGATTCGGGTGTCGTGGCCGGTCGCGGCGTCGACGGTGTCGACAGCGACGGTGAGTGCGATGCTGTCGATGATTTCTTCGCGATCGGCTTCGAACACTTCGTGTGCTGTCCGCAGCGCGGTCTGCGCGATCGCTGATGCGTAGCGACGTTTGACTTCAGCCGCAGGCAGCGCAGTTGCGGTGATTTCATCAGTGGTTTTGTTGTAGCGGAACGCTTTTGTTGTCGGGAACGCGTCAGGGTGCGGAGCCAGGACTGTGACGTGCAACTCGCGGTCGCCGGCGTCGAAGGAGTGCTCGTAGGTCACCTCGAACGTCTCGGGATAGACCGAGTTGGCCAGCACGATGCCGACGTATTCGTCCATTGCGTCGGATCGACGCTCCCGTAGTCCGGCGATCAGCCGATCCAGCCGCGCGTTCGATTCTTCGACCTGTCGGCGGCGCTCGGTGCTTGCTTGCTCGAGCCGGCGCCGAGCATCGCCGAGCTCTGCAACACGCGAGGCTTCCTGCTGCCGCCAACGGGCACGTAGTTCTGCGTTCGCGGCGCAGATTCGGGCGAATGTCAGCTGCCACTGCTGCACGACGTTCAGGTATTCCCGTTGCGCCGCCTCCAGTTGTGTCGCGCGCCTGCGGTTGCCGCCGAGGGCGCCGCTGAGACCTGTTGGCGGCGCGGGTGGGACGAAGATCGGGTGATCCGGCAGCGCGTGGTAGCGGGGAGCCGGTGTTGGAGTGAGCAATTCGGGACGATCGAACGGAAGGTCTGTGGCCTGTTCGCGCAGCGACTCGAGGTCGACCCAGTCATCGACTTCCAGCGTGGCGTCCAGTAGGTGGTCGATCGCGTCGTAGGTGGCGGCGAGCTGCGCGTTCTTCTCTTCGGCCTCTGCCTCACGGGCCGCGATGTGGGCGAGTTTCGCAGCCTTCTCTGCTGCCGCGCGGTCGGCGGCCGAGGCACGCATGGCCGCGGCCGCGGCTCGTTGCTGCTCCCGCGCGAAGCGTTGCGCCTCCCTGACAGCCGTGTTGTGCGCGCGCATCGCTGCCCGTTGCTGCTGCGCCTGCCGCTGCTGTGCCAGCCTCTGCTGGTGTTGCAGTTCCGCGAAAAACCCCCTGCGCCGCGCCACCCGAGCTACACCCCTCTTCCCGATACTCGACATGAACCGGCCGGACAACCCCGGCCCGCAGTTACTGTCCGCGACAGAACCAATCCCGTTACAGACGCCACACTCTGGCTTTTCCAGCTATCAGCGCTCGAGCTTCGGCTCGTGATCCCTTCGGGTCGATGCTGTATCTGCGGTACATGTCGTGCGGCGTAACGACTAGAGGTTGATCACGGATAAGACGTGCAGCCGGGCCGGTGTTCTCGAACTCCCGGTACCGAGGCCCGGCGGCCGTGTATCCGGGCATGTCGATCAGTGTGCAGACTCAGAGGGGAAAGATCATGCGCTCAGTTACCAAATTGGCCACGACCGCCGCTGCCGCCGTAGTGGCCTGCGCCCCGGCGTTCGTCTTCGCCGGTACCGCCTCGGCCGAGGCCGTCAACCTCCCGGTGCTCTACACCACGGCGACAGAAGCGGGCCTGTGCTACGGCACGATTCGCGGGAACGTGGACCAGGACTCCTCCCAGGGACTTCACCTCACCAGCGCCTTCGAGGGCATCGGCACCTGCGCCACCACCGCCTACGTCTCCTGGCACAACGTCGACACCGGCGCGCGGGGGAACACCACGATCAAGCTGGTCGGCTCCTGGTACAACTCCGCCACCATCCCCTCCGGCCCCGGCCACGTCGAGTTGTCCGTCACCACAAAGGAAATCTTCCACTCGCCCGATTCGGTTCAGGTGCAGTACGTCATTCCCGGATGATCGGCAGCTACCGCGCAGCAGTCGCGGCGGATCTGCGCAAGCCCGCCGATGGTGACGCGGCGCCGAACCCACGGTTCGTCCGCTCCGGCAGCAGAAGCCGCCGATAGCGCAGGCATCGTTCCTACCGGCTAGCCGCCCGTTCTTTCCACGAGGTCGGCGCTTCGGTGGGCGCAACGTCAGCACCGGCTTCGCTTGCCTGGGCGGCCGCAGCCTTGGTGTGGTGGCGAATCCTGGTGGCACGCCGCTCGGCGGAGCCGGGATCGCGCTGTGCCCGACTCCGGTCCGTCACGGGGCGGCGCGTTGTCGACCTCGGGTTCGGCAGGTAACTTCGAGCAAATGGATGCTGGCGTAGCCTACTTCCCGACCCACGACGGCCTCGGGCCCGCGGAGCTCGCTCGAACCGTCGAGGACCGCGGCCATCGGTGGCTGATGTGGGCCGAGCATACGCATATTCCGGCGGCGCGGGAGACACCCTGGCGCGGCGAGGAGGGCGCGCCGCCGCTACCGCGAAAATACGCGCACACTTATGACCCTTTCGTGGCGAGCGCCTACGCATTGGGCGTCACGAAAGCGCTGCGGGTCGGGACCGGTATCGCGCTCGTGGCCCAGCGCGACCCGATCATCACCGCCAAGGAGGTCGCGTCGCTCGATCATCTGTCCGGCGGGCGATTCGACTTCGGCATCGGCGCAGGCTGGAACCGTGAAGAGATGGCGAATCACGGCACCGATCCACGGACCCGGATGAAGCGCATGGGCGAGTACGTCCGAGCGATGAAGGTGATCTGGACGCAGCACGAGGCCTCGTTCGACGGCGAATTCATCTCTTTCGACCGGATCTGGAGCGACCCCAAGCCGATCCAGCGGCCGCACCCGCCGATCCTCGTCGGAGGCGGCGGGCCGACGGTGCTGGATCGCGTGCTCGAATACGGCGACGCGTGGATGCCCAATCACGGCCCTGGGATCATCGAGCGGATCACCGAGCTGCGCGAGCGGGCCGATCGCCCGATCGACGTCGTCGTGATGGGCGCCCCCGTCGACGACCTCGAGGCTCTCGAAGCCTATGCGGAAGCGGGAGTCGACCGCGTGCTCTTCTGGTTGCCGTCGGCACGCCGGAGCGTCGTCGAGCGCGAACTCGATCGGGTCGAGGCGACGATGGCCGAGTTGCACGACCGCCCGGTGTGAAGTCGGAGGTGGAGTCGCCCCGGTTTCCTACCGCACCCGTTGCCGGGACGGCCGCCCGCTCGGGCTGAGCCCGGCACGACAGCCGGTCCGGAAGCGGAGCGATGGCTCCGCGTTGACTACGCTGACGCGGTGTCCCAATCCGTGCCACTGACGAGACTTCTCGATGACGCGGGCTTGCTGTCGCTCGAGCACCGCCTGCACCTCGAGGAGGTGCTCGGCGCACACGTGTTGGAGGCCGACCTGGACGGACGTCGGCTCGAATTCCTCGGTGACGAAGGCTCCTTCGTGTGCACCGACGTCCACCTGCTCGGAACGGCGGATGCCGACACGTGGCTGTGGGGATGGGTCAACCCCTGGGGCTACCCGCCGTCGCTGCTGCGCGCGGCGGAGACCGTGCGCGAGTTCGGGTCCCGCTACCGTGTCGCCGAATTGTGTTCGGCCGAACTGCCCGTGGTCCTCGGTGGCGCGGCGCCGGAGCCCTATCAGGTGGCCGGCTTGATGGCGGATGCCGCGAAGATCGTTTGCGGGCGCTGGAACTCCTACTGCGGTGTCATCGATGGCGCCTGCGTGGCGTTCCTCATCGACCACCCGGCCTTCGAGTTGCCCGCGCCCACTCCCTCCGGCCTCGCTCGCGTGCTGGCGCACGGCTTCGGTGCACTGCCACTGACGGATCACCGGCGTGCCGTGTACAGCTACCTCACCCGGCGGGGACTGAACACCGAATTCCTCGACGACTACCGGTTGCTGGAATTCGGCGACGACGGTCTCGCCGGCGAGGTCGAGTTCGACGCTTCGGGCCGGATCGCGAACCTCGATATCCGGATCGTCATGGACGGGATCGACGCACCCTTCGAATCGCAGCCCCAGCCGGCGTGATCCGACCGGTCAGGTCGGCGGGAACTGTTGCTCGAACCAGCCGAGGATCTCGGGGACGGCTATCCGGGCCGTTCCGGCGTGGTCCACGTCGCCCAGGTCCCGCAGCGTGGCGTTGCCGCTGCCGAGAGTTTGCAGGCAGTGCTCGGCATTCGGAAACGGCACGGCGCGATCGCCGCGGGCAGCGTAGAGGTGAACGGGTACCCGCGGCGTCCAGTCGCAGGTGCCGTCGCTCTCGGCGATAGCCGCCGCGGTGGCGCCGGTCGGCTCGGCGGCGGACTGGACGAACCGGGGGGCCAGCAATTGTCCGGGGGTGGGCGCCAGCGAGGTCACGATGGTGATCTCGGTGTGGAAGCCGTCGAAGAGTTCTTCGACTTTGTCGGCGTAGGGCTGCTGGAAGGCCTCGGTCGGGTCGTCGTAGAGGTGGTGGATCCGGTTCATGGAAGTGATCCAGTAGGAGAGGAAGAGCACCGCCGCGCCCGGTAGGACCCGCCCGTCCAGTGCGGCGGGCGCCTGGACGCGCCGTAGGTCGTAGGGTCCGCTTATCGGGGCCAAGGCAGCCACCCCGAAACCCGGGATCGCGCCGGAGGCCAGCGCTTTCCCGAGCGCCATCGCGGCGTGGCCGCCTTGGGAGAAGCCGGTCACCAGCACGTCCGGATCGAGCTCTCGGAGCTGCTGGGCCACGAGGGAAGCGGTCGCGCGCAACAGGTCGGCCGAAGCGCTGACCTCCGAAGGCGCATGGGTGTAGGGATGCGTTCCCGGACCGTTCCCGAGGCCCAAGTAGTCCGGTGCGGTCGCCGCGTAGCCCGCGGCGGCGAAGGCCACCGTACGTAGCCGATCGGGGAGGTTGCGGGTGTCGACCGACGGCGCGTCGCTCTTCAGCGTCATGGTTCCGTGCTCGTAGCTGACCACCCGCAGCCGCCGGGAGTCCGTGCGCGGCAGCGCCACCAGCCCGCTGGCGGTGGTCGGGTCGCCGTGCGGGGTGATCGTCCGGTACTCGATGCGGAAGGCGTCGACGCCGTTGCGCACCGGAGTGGAGATTCCACCGTTGGTCAACAGCGCGGCGGTCTGCTCGGGCGGCAGACTCAGCAGGGGCGTCGTGGAAACGATCTCACCGCGGGCGGGCGGCGGTTCGTGTTCGGTCCCGCATCCGGCGGCTGCCAACAGGACGACCACCGCGACCAGGCAGCGCCTCAGACGGTACATCCGTCGGTCCTCTCGACGATCATCGGCTTCGTTCCATCATCGCGCGTACGCGTACAGGTCGTCGGGCGGTGCGGCCGAGCCGCCGGGATCTGGGGGTGGTTTCGGGTCTCGTGGAAGGCTCGAAGTTCGCGGCGGGCGGAGGGAAGCCGCTCCGATCGTCCGCATCCCCCGCGTCCGGTGCCTGGTCGTAGCTGATCCGGCCACACGCAGTTCACCCGACCGTTAAGTAAATGGCTGTTTCAAGCAATATAGGGCTATCTACCAGTCCAGAGAAGCGATATGTTATGAATCATTATCGTCGACTGTGGTAGTTCGGTGTGGTTGCTACCCGGTCGGCGTGAGGTTGTCGACGCTACTCGGCCGACGCCGTCCGGGCGGCGTCGACACCCCATCGCGGCTGATCGAGGGACTACCCGAGGAGTGGGCATGAGCACGCCGACGGCGAGCGCGACTACCGAGATCTACTTTCGCGCGGCGGCCGCGACCCTGGTCGAGGCCGCGACGGTGCTTGCGGACTTCGGATGCTCGCCGGTGGATGTCTCCGGGATACTCGAGCGCTCGCGCCGAGTCGAGCACGCGCTCGGCGTGGTTATCGGCAACTTGACCGCCGCGCTGGAGTCCGAGCCCGTGGCCGCTGACGGCGCGAAATTGTCCGAACTCGGGCGGGCGCTCGGCCGCGTCGTCGAACGGATCCGGGCGGCAGCCGCGCTCGCGGACGCCCACCTCGTCACGTCGGTGCCGGACGAGGTGCTCGAAGTCGTGATGACGATAGGTCGCTGCGCGCATCTCACCGCCGCTGCGCTGGGCGCGTGCGACCAACCGCTGCTCGGGTCATATCGCGCCGAGTTGCTGCGTCTCGCGGTGCACGCCGAGCGGACGTTCACCCGGTGGTCGCTGTCGCGGCCACGGACCGGCGCGAACCCGACGGCGGAACTCGGCAAGGCGCTCGTCTCGGTCGTGCACGCGTTCCTGGCGGTCGGATGCGCGGCCGCGATCGTGATAAGGGCGTGAACGCTATGTGGCCATGCATTCTTTCCCCGAATCCGAAATCACCAGGGCAAACGGGTCTTTAGTTAGTGGTTGTTCATGTCGTGTGATAGAACTCACTGGCGAAACGAAGGGGACTGTTCGACATGGAACCAACAGCCAAGCAACGCGCGGCGATGAACGTCATCTGCGACACGTTCAACCCCGGCGACGGGTTGACGCTGCCGTCGGCGAGCGCGCTCGGAGCCGTTGACACCGTCTTCCAACTGCTGGGGCGCAATCCGCGCGAGGCGGAGAAGAAGCAACTGGCCACGCTGCTGAACCTGTGGGATTCCCGGCTGACCGGCCTGCTCACCGGCAGCGGTCTCCGGCGCTTCTCCCGCCTGTCGCAGGAGGAGCGGGAACGGGCATTGCTGCGGCTGGCCGATTCGCGTTTCGAATCCGTGCGGGTGATCTTCGGGGCGCTCAAACAAGCGTCGCTGCTGTCCTACAACATCACTCCCGGCCCGACGGGCGTCAATCCGCTGTGGAAGGAGATCGGGTATCCGGCCCCTTCCGGTCCGCTGACCACGGCGCCCGCGCCCGTGTTGACACCGCTGCGCTGCACCGAGACGACCGAATTCGACTGTGATGTAGTGATCGTCGGTTCCGGCGCCGGAGGCGGTGTGGCCGCCGCGGTATTGGCCGAAGCGGGCCTGGACGTCGTGGTGCTGGAACGCGGAAACTACTACGACGACCGCGATTTCGGCGCGGGCGAGCTGGACGGGTTGCAACACCTGTACGCACCGGGGCCGCCGGGCACCGCCGACGGTCAGATCACCCTCGTCGCGGGCACGTGCCTGGGGGGTGGGACGGTCGTCAACTGGAGTACGTCGTTGCCGACGCCGGAGGATGTCCGGGCGGAGTGGGCCGCCCTGGGCGCCGCCCAGTTCGCCGAGGACGAATTCGGCGACGCGCTCGACGTGGTGCGGCGGCGGCTCGGTGTCACCGATCGGCGGTCGGTGCTGTCGGCTCGCGACGGCGTTCTCGAGCGCGGCGCCCGCGCGCTCGGCTGGGAGGTGGACACGTTGCCGCGCAACGTGACCGATGCCTGCGACGCCGGTGTGGAGTGCGGCCGGTGCGGTTACGGCTGCCGCCTGGGCGCCAAGCAGTCGGTGACCAAGACCTGGCTCGCCGATGCGGCGGATCGGGGCGCGCGACTGGTCGTGGACGCCGACGTGCGGCGGATCAGTGTGCGAAATGGTCGCGCGGAAGGCGTTTCGGCGGTCACGTCCGACGGCGTGGCGATCGAGGTGCGCGCTCGTGCGGTGGTGGTGGCGGCCGGTGCGATCCAGACTCCGGCGTTGCTGCGGCGCTCCGGGCTGTGCAACCAGAACATCGGCCGCCATCTGCGCCTGCACCCGGCGGCCGCGGTGTTCGGGGTGTTCGAGGAAGAGATCCGGCCGTGGGAGGGCGGCTTGCAGACCCGGATCTGCCGCGAGCACAGCGATTTGGACGGCAACGGCTACGGCGTGATCTACGAAACCGGCCCGATCCATCCCGGTCTCGCCACCGGGTTCATGAGCTGGCGCGGCGCCGAGAACCATCGGACCACCATGCTCGATTTCGCGCGTTCGAACGCGATCGGCATCATCACGCGCGACCGCGATTCGGGCACCGTGTCCGTCGACCGCGGCGGTGAGCCGATCGTGAACTACCGGTTGTCGGACTACGATGCCGCCCATTTGCACACCGGGTTCGAGGGGGCGGCGAGCATTCTGGAAGCAGCGGGTGCGCAGCGCATCTTCTCCGGGCACCAAGCGGGCGTCTCCTACGAACCGGGCCGCTGCGGCTCGCACGCCGATTTCGCCGCCGCGTGCCGGGCCGCCGGGTACGGACCGGGGCAATGCTCCCTGGGCGCACTGCACATCATGGGTTCGGCGCGGATGGGCGGCTCAGCGGAAACCTCGGCCACCAACCCGGACGGCGCCACGTGGGAGGTGGCGAACATCGTCGTCGCCGACGCCTCCAGCTTCCCCACCGCGTCGGGCGTCAACCCGATGGTCTCAATCGAGGCGATCGCCTACATGAACGCGAAAAGGCTTGTCGCGCGGTTGAGCTGAATACCGGCCGGGGTCGGGTCAGAGCGCGCGAATGCCGTCGAGCACCGCGCGCAGGAGACCGAGATCCGATTCGGACCCGGCCGTGGGCTGCGCCGACCGGTAGATCAGCCTGCCGTCGTCGAGCAGGTCGCCGATGAGGACCTTCGTCATCGTCAGCGGCAGGTTCAATCGCGCGGACACCTCCGCTACCGACTGCGGGGTGCGGCAAAGCTGCACGATGGCGGCGTATTCCGGTTCGGTGCGCCGCAGTGCGGTGCCCGGCGCGCCATCGACCACCAGGGTGACCAAGTTCAGTTCCGGGCGCACGGCACGACCCCGGCCGCGGGTGATGGCGAAGAGCCGGACCATCGGACCGGCGTCTTCCTCGTACCAGGGATCGTGCTGATAACTCATGGCTGTGTCGAAGCGGGTGGGTGCGGGCGCGTGTCGACCGACAGATGTGTTCCGACTCGCTGCACCGTCTGATTCATTTCGTAGGCCACCATACCCATATCGGCGGTCTCGGACGCCAGCAGTGCCAGGCAGGCGTTGGTTCCGGCCGTGGTGACGAACAGCACGGCGTGGTCGAGTTCCACCACGGTCTGGCAGACGCCACCGGCGTCGAAATGGTGACCGACGCTGCGGGATAGGCTGTGCAGTGCCGATGCCATCGCGCAGAACCGCTCGGCGTCGGCCTTGTCCAGTTGCGCCGAATGGCCGATCAGCAGCCCGTCGGAAGACAGCAGCACCGCGGATTTCGCTCCGACCAACCCGGTGACCAGCTCGTCGAGCAGCCAACCGAGGCCGGTTCCCTGGGAAGTAGTCATCGTCGCCTTCTGCAGAGGGGGGATTGCGGACTAATCGAAGTCGGGACGCTTCCGGCGTCCCTGGCGGGTGCCGTTCTCGATGGCACTCATCAGATTGCGTGCTTCATCGGCGGTCCGCTGTCGTATCGGGGCGGCGGGCGCCGTCTGCTCCTGCTCCTGGGGAGATTGACGGCGGCGGCGTGGGAGCGGCGGCCTGGCGTCCGCGGCCGGACCGGGATCTGGTGTGGCCGCGGTGTCGAAGCCACGGTCGTCGCTGTGCGGGGTCGGTGCCGGGGCCTGTTGCTCGGAGGCCGGGGTGAACCATGCCGATCGGCCCGGTACCGGCGCCGGTCGAGGCGGGAGGTCGTCCGGCGCCTGCGGCCGCACGGGCTCGATGGGGTCAGCGTCGCTCTGCTCGCGCGGCGAGGTCTCCGACCGCAGGAGTGCGCTCGGAATGAGCACCACCGCCCGCACGCCGCCGTAGGCCGACTCACCCAGACGTACCGAAACACCGTGCCGGTGAGCCAGTTTCGCGACGACGAACAATCCGAGCCTGGTGTCGCTGGACAAAGTCACCACACTGAAATCCGGTGGGTTGGACAGCAGTTCGTTGCGCGCGGCGAAGTCGGCCTCCGACATGCCCAAGCCCTGGTCGATGATCTCGACCGCGACGCCGCGCCCGACCACGACGCCGGACACCTCGACCCGCGCCTGCGGGGGTGAGAAGGCTGTCGCGTTGTCCATCAGCTCGGCCATCAGGTGGATCAGGTCGGCGACGGCGTTGCTCGACACCTGGAGTTCCGGCAGCCTGCCGGTCTGGATCCTGGCGTAGTCGAGACTTTCGGCGACGGCGGCGCGGACCAGATCGATCAGTGGAACCGGCTTGCGCCAGCGTCTACCCGGCTTCTCGCCGCCGAGGATGATGAGGTTCTCGGCGTTGCGGCGGGCCCGCGTCGCCAGGTGGTCGAGCTGGAACAGCAGCTCGAGCTGGTCGGCGTTCTCCTCCTTGCGTTCGGCTTGGTCGAGCAGCGCCAACTGGCGGTGCACCACGACCTGGCTGCGATGGGCGATGTTGAGGAATACCGCGTTGACGCCCGTTCGCGTCTTCGCCTCGGCGACCGCGGCGGACACGGCCGCGACATGGGCGCGGTTGAAGGCGTCGGCCACTTGGCCCAATTCGTCGGAACCGAAATCCAGTCGGGCCAACTCGGCCTCGGAGTCGATGCTTTCGCCTCGGCCGAGCCTGCCCATGAGATCGGGCAGCCGCTGGTCCGCCAGTTCCAGTGTGTCGCGCCGCAATCGTCGCATTCGCCCGATGAAGCGATTGGCCATGATCAACGCCGCGAGGAAGGCGATGGTCGCGACCAACAGCACCCCCGCACCACCGAGCATGGACCGCCGCGCGGTTTCATCGCCTCGCTCGCGCGCGATCTGGTGCGCGTCGCGGCTCTGGTCGTCCCAAAGCTTCAGCAGGGCCGCCGAGACCTGGCCGGAGGCCTCTTGCCAGGCCGCGACACCCATGGGCAACGACGACGTGGTCCTGGAGGCCGAGCGGCCGCTCTGGGTCCTACCGGTACCGGTGGACTCGTCGGAGTCGGAGCCCGCCTCCACCGGACCGCGCACCAGCACCGCGTCCTGCATCGCGACGAGCTTCTGATAGGCCGGTCCGGCGGTGATCTCCTGGAGTTGGGCGAGTCGCTTGTTCTTCAACACGCGGCCGGAGTAGGCGACCTCACTGCGGAATTCGCCTACCAACCGGCTGAATTCGGTCAATTGCGCGGGAGTGTTCTCGCCGACGGTCAGCGCCACCGCGCCCAGGGTGTCCGCCATCGACAGGGCTTCGGCCGCGCGTAGGGGCTCGACGCCGTAGTTCAGTTCCATGGCGATATCGGCTTCCGGCGCCACCCGTGCGGCGAGCGTCGACGCGGCGATGATCGTGCCGATGACCCCGCTGAAGACTTCGAAAACCTCGTGCGGCGCGGCCTGCCGGGTGTCGACCCCGCCGCGCAGCGTCGGAACCATCGCGAACAGCTTGTTGTAGCCCTCGATATCGGAGGCGGACCCGCCGGGATTCAGTTTGCGGGCGGCATCGCCTTTCGCCATCACTCCCGCCAGCGCCGCGTCCGAACGCTGGCGTGCGGCGGCGAGCCCGCGGGCGACTTCGGTGTCACCGGCCAGGGACAACAGCGACAGGCGACGCTCCTCCTGGAACGCCTGGACCATGAGGATGGCCGGTGCCGTCGTGCTGCTGGCCAGCTCCGCCCATTCCTTGGCCGCCTGGGCGGATCGCACCAGATAGCCGGCCGCGCCCACACCGATGATGAGTAGCGTGACGCTCGATATGAGCACGATCGCCAGCAGGCGTACCCGGACACTCACTCGACCACGGACATCACGCCGGCTCGACCGAACCACTCCCATAGCGGGTTCGCGCAGCTCTGACCACTTGCTCACGGCTGGAAAATGCCTACCCTCTGACACGGCCCCGCCCGACCCGGGCGGCACCTCACCTGTACCCGTTCCGAAGAATAACGAAAGTGTAGCGGTTCGATCGCGAATCCCACGGATTCGCTTGGACCAACAAGTGAATCGAAATTATTCCGAAATTCGAGCACGCGAGCTCGGGTGCGACGGGCTCCGCGCGTGATCGTCGACCGTAAACGCGCCCGGATCGATTGCTACTCAGCGGTATAGCGTAGCCGATCCGCAGCTGCAAGAACCAGAGCGAACATCAATCTCTAACTTACCGATGGTTCTGGTCGTATATGGACAGCTCGTTCGATTCCTCAGCTGTCCGCCTGTGCGATATGGGTGATCGGTACCGTGTCATCGGACCAGACACCGAGAAGGGCAGCCCAATGTCCACGGAACCGGGTGATGATATAGCGCCCACTTCGATATCCGATTCCCGCTGCTGGCAATAAATCCGTCGCTCGATCGCCACACCGGCACTCGCCGCTGCGACCCGCGCTGTTCGTGCAAGCGTTGCGAAGTCCCGGAGCGCCGCCGGGTGCCCGGCGAACGATTCCAGCGTGGCCCTCGTTACCGGACCGTCGGCGCCGCGCCGGGAGTTCGTGTCATCGCGGTGACCAGGTGGCCCGCAGTTCGAGCGCGGCGATAACGCGATGAAGCGTTTCGACGGGGTCGGGGCCGCATTCGAGATGCAGGCCGCCGGGAACGGTGCCGGTCGTTCGGCACGTGTCGAAGAACGCGCGAATCACGTCGGCGACATCGTCGGCACCGAAGTCGCCGCCGCCGTGCGGCATGCGCGTGGACGGCATCGGATCGCACACCCAGCAGATCGGTGTGTCACACGCGGCGGCCGCGGCGAACAAGGACGGAAGCGTATCGAGGGTACGGGCGAAGCCGAGTCGGGGGACCAGTGTGAGCCGCCCCGGCTCTTTCCGCGGATTCAATGTGCGACAGAGGAACTCGATGTCGTCCGGGGTAGTGGCGGAGCCGAGTGCTACCGCGACAGGGTTACCGGCATGGATGGCGACCCGCATTCGGTCGTGGGCGAGAGCCCCCGCCCGATGGTCGAGCCACAAAAGGTGTGCCGAGCGATCCCACCATCGTTCGTCGGGTCCCTGGCCGGGCGGGACGACCGGTTCGCGGGAGATGCGCAGCAGCGGTAGCCAACTGTGCAGTTCACTGGCGCCCGGCGGTGCGATCGCGGCGACGGGCAACAGCCCGCTCACCGCGCGGAGCAGGTCGCGTCGCACCGGATCGTGCGACCGGTCGGCGGCGCGGCGCAAAATGTTCACGCACAGCGTGATCGGCAAGCGGTCGGCGGGCCACTCGTCGAGCGCCGCGACAGCGCGGAGGTCGCCGCGGTGTCGTCCGGGCGCTCGTTCGATGGTGACCGTCGCCGCTCCCAGCCCATGCGTCATGACCGCGGCCGCCGCGTACGTCAGTGCCCTGCGCGCGGCGACCGTTCTGGTGTCGTCGCCGGCAGAGGCGTCGTGGCGGCCACCGAGGTGCAGGACGAAACCATCTCCCCGTGCTGCCTTCGCCAAATCCGCGGTGAGGACCTCACATTCGTGGGGTTGTATGGGCCCGGGCCGCGAATGCCGCAGGCGGATGGATGGCGCTGCGGAGTCCGCACCCCGCTGTACGCTGCCCAGGAATTCGTGCGCCTCGAACAGTCGGCTCGCCACCAGGAACGACCCCGGCCGCGCGGGTTCCGGTTCGTCGGCCCAAGGCGGATCGGCACCGGCCGTGGCGGCGTGGTCGGGTGGGATGACGTCCGGGTTGAACGCCTCCCGGATGTAGCAGAGCGGCCGATCCCCGAGGGTCATGACGTATGCCCGTGCCGCGCAGAGGCGACCGTCCGGCCACCGCACCACGCCGGTCCGCAGGAGATGCCGCCGCTGGGATACGCCGCGGGAGATGAGTCCGGTCCCGATCGGCACCCGCACATCGTCCATACCGGAAGCGGCCGCGCCCGCGCGCACCGCGACGACGTAATTGATGGATGCGGTGACCAAGTCGGCGTTGACCAGGCAGGAGCGGCGGACGATGACGCGATCGGAACCGGATACGCCCAAAGCGTCGGTGACCGTGGTCGGCAGCCGGCCGGCCGCGATGTCGTCCTGACGCAATACCCGCACGTGCAGGTCGGTGCGAAGAATCGCCGCCAGCGCGGGGGTGGTGAATCCGTCACTCGCCAGCAGCATCCTGGTCAGCGGGTGGTCGAATCGCCCGATCTCGTCGTGGGTGCGCAATCCCGAACCACCGGGCGGGCGATCACCCGGTGGTTCGGGGCCGGTGTGCGTGATCGTCACGACCGGCTCCGTGCAGTGCCTGTCACGAGGAATCCGTGCCGGTACCGGCGCTAAAGGGTGGTGGCAGCCGTCGGTGGGAGAACGGGACGAGCCACGGCGGCGATCTCCGCTTCGGTCCGCGGCCGATCGGTGAGGCCGAGCACCGGCTCGGTCGTGATGCGCAACTGGCCGGTCGTCGTGTCCGCCAACGGGTCGCGCCAGTGATCCCACACGACGGACATGTCGAGGTGGCCCATGTACTCGAGGTTCGCCGACTCCGCGTGCAGGCCTTCGGCCGCGGAGATGATGGTCGCGGTCGCGGCGCGCTGTTGCACACCCGAGGACTCGTCCATGTCGGTCAGGCCGGCCATGATCTCGGTGAACTGAGCCTGCTTCGTGTCGCCGCTGTGCCCGGTGGTCAAGGTGCCCGCGTGTGCGAAATACTCCTCCGAGCCCACATACTGCTCGTACATCCGCGACACCAGGACGAGGAATCGCGTGTAGGCCCGGCGATAGGCGTCCTCGTAGAAGGCCAGCGCGGCGGACTCGCTCAGTTCGCCGCGCAGGATCGTCGCGATCGCCGCCGCGGCGACCAGGCCGGAGTACGTCGCGAGATGCACGCCGCTGGACAACAGCGGATCGAGGAAGCAGGCCGCGTCGCCGACGACCACCCAGCCCGGACCGCTGAACCGGTCGGAGGTGTAGGAGTAGTCCTGCTCCGCCTTGACCTCCGCGACCTGCCGCGCACCGACGAGCAACTTGCTCATCGCCGCGCTGTCGGCGATGGTCTGTGCGTAGTACGCCTCTCGGCCGAGTTCGCGGAGTTTCGGAGCGGCTTTGCGCGCCGAGACGACATAGCCGACGCTGTGGCGGCCGTTCGAGAGCGGAATGTTCCAGAACCAGCCGCCCTCCGGCGTGGAGACGACGTTGATCGCGCCCTCCGGGCTGTCCGGATGTAGGTGTGCGCCTTCCCAATACGACCACACGGCGACGTTGCGGAAGGCGGGATGCTGCTGACGATCGACGACCTGGTGTTTGGCCAGTACGCCCGCGCGGCCGGAGGCGTCGACGAGGAAGTCGATCTCGGTGGTGTGCACTTCGTCGTCACCGTCGACGGTCCATTCCACGGCCGTCGGCCGGTCGCCCTCGAACAGGACGTTGGCGACCGTGGCCTGCTCGATCACTCGCGCACCCTGCTCGGCGGCGTTGCGCAGCAGCAGTTCGTCGAAGACGTCGCGTTGGACCTGCCAGGACCAGGCCTCGGCGTCCACGAGCTTGGACCAGTCCAGCAACCAGTTGTCGTCCTGCCACTGGAAGTGGCCACCTCGTTTGATCTGGAAGCCGTGGGCGGCCACCGCGTCGTAGGCGCCGGAGACGCGCAAGGTCGACAGGACCGAAGCCAACAGGCTCTCGCCGATGTGGTAGCGCGGGAACTTATCTCGTTCCAGGAGGGTCACCCGGACCCCCGATTTCGCGAGCAGGGCTGCGGTGGTGGACCCGGCTGGGCCGCCACCGATGACCAGAACATGCGGATTGTCCATAGCGAACTCCCTGGAACTGCCGACAACGGATCGTGCGCCCGCCTCAGTGGTGCAAGAACTCCGGGCGAGCCGCGGTCTTCGACGCGTCCGGATCTAGTTTTGCCACTGATTAGCTAAACTAACGGTGCACGGTTCGATTGTAGCAATTGATAGCCAAACCTCAATAGATACAAGCTATTTGGCAACCATCGGTCTATCCGCCCCCGGGTTACTGAAGGGTTGCCAAAATGCCCGCAGGAGACCTTGCCGCTGGACTGCCGTCACTGGGCATGAGCTGCGACGCCGAAGATGGTGGACATCACATCTTCTGTGGAAACCGTTGCGGGAGGAAGTGTTTCGCCAGCGCCATGCAGTCGCGGCGGGGAATGTGGAGGTCAGGGGGTAGGCGGCGATGACATAGGTCGTTCGGTCATCACCCCTCTTTCCCAACGGATCCAAGGATACGGCGGACCCTCGCGTTGCACGAGCCGTTCACCCAGAGTTACCGCGCTGGTGACCAGGTCTCGGCTTCGGCCAACTCCCGGCGACGGTCCAGGCGAGCGGACGACGTTGTGGCGCGGCCGATTTGCCGACCCTTCTGACCTGCGCGGTAAAGAATTTCGCGGTGTCGGTGGTTGTGACACTCCGGTGGGCGAACTCGGTGGCGTGCGCCGAGCCGTCATCGAGAGGGCGCGAACGGCGACACGACCGCCGAGTCATCCAGGAACGGGCGTTCGCGATCACGGAAGTCGGTGTCGCGTCGCGTGAAGGCGGCGAAGTGCCGGGAAATGGGCGAGAAGGGGCGAGTTCAGGCCGGGCCGCGTCCGGCGGCGACCCGGCCCGCGACCGGCCGTACGTCGCGGTGGGATATCAGCCACTCGCCGTCGTATTTCTCGTATCTGTCCTGCACCAGGCCGATGGTGGTCCAGTCCGCGGGGCGGTTGGTGTCGGCGAATTCCCTGGTGGTGAACCAATGCCATACCGTGGCGTAGGCGGTGAGCAGCGGGCCGTCCTCGGTCCACTCGATGGTGGCCTGCCCGGCGACATGCGCCACCATGGCGCGCTGGGATTTCGGCGCGCGGCTCATGTACGCGGTGAACTCGTCGCGTCCGTGGAAGCGCACCACCGGGCCGGGCATGATCCGGTACTCGATCAGCGCGTCCGGTGTGAAACATTCGACGAAACGTTCGCTCTCCCCGGTGTCCGCGAGTCGGAAGAAGTGATAAAACGTGCGGTAGATCGCCCGCTCGGCTTCGATGGTCGCGAGCAGATCTTCGGGTGAGTCGGTCACGTCGGTCCTTTCCCGGCGACAAGGTATCGCGCGGCGAGTCGTACGGTGTCGAATTCGGCGGCAGCGGTACTTCGCAGGTGCGCTGCGGCTCTCGCCAGGTGCGGCGGACGCGGTGCGCTCCTGCGCGTCGACCGTGGAGGCGGTTTCCAAGCTGACGGCCTACGGGCTCAGGGGTTTTCCTTCGCTTCGTAGGCGCGCAGGAAGGTGTCGACCCCCGTCGTGGCGACCGCGCGCATCTCGGTGGTGGAGACCTTGCGGGTGCCCAGCCGTGAGCGGCCCTCCATCGGGCCGGTGATCAGCGCGAGGAACTGTTCCGCGGCGGTGGCCGGGTCGCACGCGCGCAAGCGGCCGGACAGCGACAGGCGCGCCAGCCGATCGGCCAGCGCATCGGCCAGTTGGTCGGACGTGCGGCTCACCACGATGTCGATCAGGTCGGGGAACTGGGCGACCTGCCCGTAGGTCAGCCACCGCAGCGACCGGGATCGCTCGGAGCAGCAGACCCGGATCAGCCGGTACGCCAGGTCCTCCAGCGTGGCGCGCAAGTCGGGGCCGGGGTTGCGCAACCGGTCCACGACCGCCAGGTTCTCGGCCAGCACCGCGTCGCCCGCGGCCGCCAGCGTGTGCCGGAACAGGGTTTCCTTGTCGTTGAGGTGGTTGTAGATGGTCGGCTTGGCGACGCCTGCCGCCTCGGCGATCTCCTGCACACACGCCTGCGCGTAACCGCGGCGTGCGAAGACCGCGAACGCCGCGTCCAGGATCGCCTGCCGTTTGTCGATCCGCCCGCGCGAAGCCGCCTGTCCGGCTTGCGATGTCACTGCTGCCACTCCCGCAGTCTAGTACGCCGACGAATATCAGATTGAACCGGCTGGTACAAAGCTTCGCACGTTTCGGCTCGAGCCCGTGACCATGAGACCCGGCGCACGGCGGAACCGATGAGTTTCCGGCGGTCACGGCGTCGTTGGTGAGGGAGTATCCCCGACCTGAGCAAGGAGAATCATGACCGACGACCTGGCTGCCGCCTCCACGGCCGATCCCGAATTGCTCGATGTCCCGGAGGTCACCACGGCGGTTATCCGTGACCGTGTCCCACCCGCGGGCTTGCGAGACTTCTTCGACCGGTCGTTCCGGATCCTGCCGGAGGTCGTCGCCGGACAAGGCGCGACGATCGAGGGGCCGGCATTCTGCGTGTATCGGGCGGAGTCCGATGCCACGCTGGATCTGGAGGTGGGGTTCGCGGTCGACCGCGGCCTGCGCCCGGAGCGCGACGTCAGGGCCGGTTGCCTGCCCGCAGGCCGCGTGGCGAGGATCGTGCACGCCGGTGGATTCGACGGCTTGGCTGCCGCCTGGGCACATCTGCGGTCCTGGATCGATGAGCAGGGACTCGCCGCGGAGCCGCTGCGGTGGGAGGTCTACCTGACCAAGCCCGCTCCGGACATGGACCCCACGGAACTGCGCACCGAGCTGAACTGGCCGGTTGCGCAGCGATGATCGAACCCACGCCCGCCCGACGGCGCAGCCGGCGAACTGTTGGCGGCAGCTTCGGCGGGATTGCGTCGAATCGAAGACATCCCCGGCGCGAGCTACTCCGTTCGTAGGCCGGTCAGGATGACCCGCAGGCCGTTTCGGAAGTGGCGTCCCGGAATCTCACGACGCTGATCCTCGCGTCGGCCCGGCTTGGCGGCTTCACGTATCGGGGTCCTCGTCTCGGTCGGTGTTGGGCCCCGGGCCCGCCAGATTGCCGGAGTTCTCGGAGTGGCCTTCGAGAATGCCCTTTTCCCGCGCGTTCGATGTTTCGTGCGAGTCGTCCTTGTCGGTGGTGTCGTGGGGCTGATTCATGACTGCTTCTCCTCGGGAAAAGTCGGGTGTCCGGTCCGGGTGGGGCTATCGCGAATCGGCCTACCCCTGGAGTTGCGCGGCAAACCGAGGGGAGCGCCCGGTCCAGCCATATTGGACGCGGCGCTCGACGGGTTCAGTCGCGCTGTAAGTCAATTGAATGCGTGATGCACGGCTCTCGCGGGCGGTGACGGGCTACAGGCCGAGCAGAGTTTCCGCGACCTTTCCCATGGCCTCGCGATACTCCGCACGGCTGGATTCGTCGGCGGTCCGACGCGCGAGGATGCCCGCGGTGAGGGTGTAGCCGATCGTTTCCGCGATCACCCGCGGCGTCGCCACCGGGGTGATGCGGCCCGCGTCGAGTTGACGCTGGAGATACCGGGTGAAGCGGCGGATCGGCCGTTCGGTGATCTCCTCGGACAGCGCCGCAACCTTGGGGTCCACGGACCCGCGCTCATCGATCAAGCGCAGCAGAGGTCCCGCCGCGGCGACCGCTGTGGCGAAGGATTCGATGGTGGCGCGCAGCATATTCCGCGGATCTTCGTCCTCGATGCCCGGCTCCTGCGCGGCGAGGAAGTCGTCGCGCACCCGCTCGGCCAGCGCGAGGAAGATCTCCTCCTTGGAGGCGAAGTACACGTACATCGTCGCGCGGGAGACGCCGGCCTCGGCGGTGATGGCGGCGACGGTGGTGTTGTCGTAGCCGCGCTCGGCGAACACGCGGGTCGCGGCGTCGAGCAGATCGCGGTGCCGGGAGGTGTGCGAGCGCTCCCGCGCGGCGCGCACCGACCAGGTGGACTGGGTCACGCCGATATGGTGACCCATATTGACGTTGACGTCAATGTCAACGACACTGGGCGGCATGCAGGTCGTCGTGGCGAACAGGGGAGAAGTAGCGGTCCGCGTGTTGCGCACCGCCCGGGAACGGGGTTGGCGAACCCTCGCGGTGCACACCGCCGAGGAACGAGACGCGCTGCACGTCCGGCTGGCCGACGATGCCGTGCCATTGCCCGGCGTGGGAGCCTCCGCCTACCTCGATGTCGCGGCCGTCGTCACGGCGGCGAGGAAGGCGGGCCCCGGCGCGTTGGTGCACCCAGGCTACGGATTCCTCAGCGAGAGCGCCGAATTCGCGAAGGCGTGCGCGGCGGCCGAACTCGTGTTCGTCGGTCCGTCGCCCGAAGCGCTCGACATCTTCGGCGACAAGACCGCGGCACGCGCGGCGGCCGAGCGCGCGGGTGTCCCGGTGATCCCGGCTAGCCCCCGCGGCGCGGACATCGCCGAGGTGCGGGCACTGCTCACCGCGCATCCCGACGGGGTGATGGTGAAGGCCGCGGCGGGCGGTGGCGGGCGCGGTATGCGTGCGGTGCGCGACGCGGCCCGCCTCCCGGAGGTGTTCGAACGCTGCCGCGCGGAGGCGCTGGCCGGATTCGGTGACGACGCGGTCTACGCGGAGGCGCTGATCACCGGCGCGCGGCACATCGAGGTTCAGATCGTCACCGACGGAGCCGTGGCGGCGGCGGTCGGCGACCGCGATTGCAGCGTGCAGCGCAGGCAGCAGAAACTGCTCGAGGTCGCGCCCGCCCCCGAATTGCCGGCCGGGTTGCGCGAGCGGTTGCATCGCTGGGCGGTCCGGCTCGCCGAATCCGTCGGCTGCCGCGGTGTCCTCACCGTCGAATTCCTGGCGCGCGGCGACGAGGCGTGGTTTCTCGAGGTCAACCCGCGGCTGCAGGTCGAGCACACCGTCACCGAAGCGGTTCTGGGAATCGATCTGGTGGCGGTGCAATGCGATCTCGCCCGCGGCGCCACGCTGGCCGATCTCGCGCTCCCCGATCCCGGTTCCGCGCGCGGTTACGCGGTGCAGGCGCGCCTGAACGCCGAAACCGTCACCGCGGGCGGCGACGTGCTGCCCGGCACCGGCACGCTGACCCGGTTCGCGCCACCGACCGGAGTCGGCGTACGGGTCGACACCGCCGCGTTCACCGGTATGCGGCAGGACGCGCGCTTCGACTCGTTACTGGCCAAGGTCATCGCCTGCGGACCGTCCTATCCGGCCGCGCTGCGCCGGTGCGCCGACGCGCTGGCCGAGACCGTCGTGACCGGGGTGGACACCAATATCGCCGTGCTGCGCGCGATCTTGACGGATCTGTCGGAGGGCCGCGTCGTGCCGACCACGTGGTTCGAGCGGAACGTCGACGAATTGGTCCGGCGGGCGGATGATTTCGCCGTCGTCGTGCCCGCTGCGCCCGACCGGGAAGAGAGCGCGGCCGCCGAAGTGACGCTGGACGGCGACGAGGAGGCGGTGCGGTCGCCCATGGGTGGCACGGTGGTCGCGCTCACCGAGCCCGGCGTCGTGGTCGCGGCGGGCGGCGAGGTCGCGGTGCTGGAAGCGATGAAGATGCAGCACGTGGTGCGCGCCGAGCAGGACCTGCGCGTGTGCCGCCACGTGGCGGCGATCGGCGCGGTCGTCGATTCGCACGCGCCGCTGCTGACCTTCGTCCCCGCCGAGCACGAGGGCGCGGTCATGGATCACACCGCGGTGGACCTGGATGCGGTGCGCGCCGACCTCGCCGAAGTCCACGCCCGCCGACGGGGAGTGCTCGACGAAGCACGGCCGGAGGCGGTCGCCAAACGCCATCGGCTCGGGCGGCGCACCGCCAGGGAGAACATCACCGACCTCGTCGACGCGGACAGCTTCGTGGAGTACGGCGCGCTCGCGGTGGCCGCCCAGCGCCTGCGTCGCAGTCCGGAGGACCTGATCGCGAACACGCCCGCGGACGGCCTGATCGCGGGCGTGGCCACCGTCGGCGCCGAGCGATTCGGTCCCGGCCGCTCGCGCGCGGTGGTGCTGTCCTACGACTACACGGTGCTGGCGGGCACCCAAGGGATGCGCAACCACGTCAAGACCGACCGTATGCTGGAACTCGCACGCGAACAACGGCTTCCGGTGATCTTCTTCACCGAGGGCGGCGGCGGCAGGCCGGGCGACACCGACTATCCCGGCATCTCCGGTCTGGACGTGACCACCTTCCGCGCGATGGGCGCACTCTCGGGCCGGGTTCCGCTGATCGGCATCGTGTCCGGACGCTGCTTCGCGGGCAACGCGGCGCTGCTCGGCATGTGCGATGTCGTGATCGCCACTCCCGACGCGAATATCGGCATGGGCGGCCCCGCCATGATCGAGGGCGGCGGCCTGGGCGTCTACGCCCCGGAGGACATCGGCCCCGTCGAGGTGCAGCGTCGCAACGGCGTCGTGCACATCGTGGCCGCGGACGAGGCGGAGGCGGTCGCCACCGCGCGGCGCTATCTCGCCTACTTCCAAGGCGACATCGAGGAATGGACCGCGCCGGACCCGCGGCTGGCGCGGCACGTGGTTCCGGAGAATCGGCTGCGTGCGTTCGATATTCGTGCCGCGATCGAGGCCGTCGCGGATGTCGGGTCGGTGCTGGAGCTGCGCCGCGACTGGGCGGCCGGGATCATTACCGCACTGATCCGGGTCGAGGGACGGCCGTTCGGTTTGATCGCCAACGACTGCCATCATCACGGCGGGGCGATCGATGCTCCGGCCGCCGACAAGCTCAGCATGTTCCTACGTCTGTGTGACGAGCACGGCTTGCCGATCGTCTCCTTCTGCGACACACCGGGCTTCATGGTGGGCCCCGACGCGGAGAAGGACGCCACGGTGACGAAGTTCAGCCGCCTGTTCATCGACTCCGCCGCGCTGTCGGTGCCGCTGGGCACCGTCATCGTGCGCAAGGGCTACGGTCTGGGCGCTCAGGCCATGGCGGCGGGCTCGTTCCGCGCTCCCCGGTTCGTCATCGCCTGGCCGACCGGCGAGATCGGCGGCATGGGCCTGGAGGGCGCGGTCCGCCTCGGGTTCGCGAAAGAGCTGGCCGCCATCGAGGATCCGGGCGAGCGGCAGCAGGCGTTCGACAACCTGGTCCAGCTCGCCTATGCCAACGGCAAGGCTCTCACCGCCGCCACCGTTCTGGAAGTCGACGACGTCATCGATCCGGCCGATACGCGCCGCTGGATCCGTACGCTGCGCTGACCGGTACGGCAGCCAGGGATCCGGCGCGACCCGCCACGCGCTTCGGGTCGAGATCATGATCCGCACGCGCGCCCTATCAGGCGCCGTGCCAGGACTGTCCGTCCTCACCACGGGATCGAGGACCGGCGAGCCGGGCAACGCCCGCGACACATCCACGGCAGAGAGACCTGCCACGAGTTGACCGTGACCACCGATCCAGCGACCGGCACGGCGCGGATGCGCGTGGCACTCGGCGATGACGACGCGACGACCACGCGGATCGCCGACCGGCTCGCCGGACTCGTCGACGTGCACGTTGACCGTGCGCTGAACCGCCGCACCCGGTGACCGGGTGGGCCTGCGCGCGTCGCGGCGGAGCGAACGCTCACCGCACGGTCGCGTGCACGCCGTTCAGCGCGTCGACCAGGTTGCGGGCGCGCAGATCGAGCGCGCCTTCGACGATATGGTTGGTGACGTAGGCGAAGGCGAGACGGCGTTCGGGATCGGCGAACGCGAGACTGCCGCCGCGGCCCGGATGGCCGAACGAGGCGGCTCCGCCCAGTGGCAGTTCCGCGGTGGGCAGCATGTACCCCGAGGCATAACGGCCGGGCAGCATCAGGACGTGATCGGTGCCCGCGACCTGTTCCCGGCTGGCAGCGGCGAGAGTGTCGGCGGTGAGCAGGCGCGTGCCCTCGACCTCGCCGACGAGTGCCGCGTACAGACGCGCCAGGCCGCGAGCCGTGCCGATGCCGTTGCTCGCTGGCAGTTCCGCGGCTTGGACGGCCGGTGAATTGAAGTCGATGTCCGCCGGGTCGGTGATCTGGAAGGCCCGATTGACCAGGGCCTGCGGATCACGCATCGCCGCGAGCAGCGGACGCAGCGACTCGGGAACGGCGTCCTCGGGCACCGCGGTCAAGTCGGGCGCGGGCGCGAACACCAAGCGGCTGACCCGGGCCTGCTCGGACGGTGGCAGGCCGATGAAGAAGTCGATATCGAGCGGACCCGCGATCTCCTCGGCGAGAAACCGGCCGGGCGTGCGACCGGACACGCGGCGGATCACTTCGCCGACCAGCCAGCCGTAGGTGCGCCCGTGATACCCGAACGCGGTGCCGGGGGGCCAATTCGGCGCTTGCGCGGCCAGCGCGTCCACCATCGGCGTCCAGGCCAGTGCGTCACCCAGTTCGACGGGCTTGTCCAGCGCCGCAAGGCCCGCTTGGTGCGTCAGCAGCCAGCGCACCGGGATGTCGGCCTTACCCGCCGCCGCGAATTCCGGCCAGTAGCGTGCCACCGGAGCGTCGAGATCGAGTTCGCCCCGTTGCGCGAGCAGGTGCGCGATGGTGGCGACGACGCCTTTCGTCGCCGAATAGACCAGCTGCAAGGTGTCGCGCTGCCACGGTCGCCCGGTATCGGGATCGGCCGTTCCGCCCCACAGATCGACCACCGGCCGCCCGTCCAGGTACACGCAGACCGCGGCGCCGATGTCGCCCTGCTCGGTGAAATCGGCCGCGAACGCCTCCCGCACGGCCTCGTAGCCGGCGGCGGCCGTTCCCTCGATGATCATGCGGGACAGCATGGCACGACGCGGCCGAGCAGAGCATCCGGCCTGGTGACCACCATCGAGAAGTTTTTTCCACCGCGATGTCCGAGAATGGTCAGCGGCTCCGACGTTCCAGACGAGCGGCGCCACCGGGGCGCCGACGACCCAGAGGAATCGCCATGAAATACATGATCCTGAGCTACGCCTCGCAGCGGGACTATGACGGCATGGTCGGCAAGGACACGGGCAAGCCCGCGTGGACGGCCGAGGAATTCGCGGCACTGACCCAGTTCATGACCGAGCTCAACAAGAAGCTCGAGGAATCGGGCGAACTCGTGGAGACCCGCGGACTGGCGGAGCCGGTACACACCAGGCGGCTGGGCATCAAGGACGGAAAGCCGTTCGTCACCGACGGCCCCTACGCCGAGACCCAGGAAGTGCTCGCGGGATTCTGGATCGTGGAATGCGAGAGCTTCGACCGCGCCACCGAGATCGCGGCCGAACTCAACAAGTGCCCAGCTCCCGCGCACGTGCTCCAATCGGTCTACGCCGATGTGCGCCCGATCGCCGAAGCCGCTCCCGAATTCGGCTGACCGTGCCCGATCCGGTGGCGACGGACCTGCTGCGCCCGTTGGCGCCGCAGGTCCTCGCCGCGCTCGTGCGCAAGTACGGGCACTTCGACACCGCGGAGGACGCGGTGCAGGAGGCGTTGCTCGCCGCGGCGACGCAGTGGCCCGCCGACGGTGTCCCGGCCAAACCGCTGGCCTGGCTGATCACCGTCGCCTCGCGCAGGCTCACCGATCTGCTGCGGGCCGAGCAGGCCCGCAGGCAACGCGAACAGACCGTGGCCCGCTGGGCGCTGCCGGAGGACTGGCTGACGCCGCCCGCCGACCGGCAGCCCAGCGACGCCGACGACACCCTGATCCTGCTGTTCCTGTGCTGTCACCCCGCGCTGTCGCCGTCCTCCCAGGTCGCGCTCACGCTGCGCGCGGTCGGCGGCCTCACCACCGCGGAGATCGCCCGGTGCTTCCTGGTTCCGGAACCGACCATGGCGAAACGCGTCGGCCGGGCGAAGCGCACCATCGCACGCAGCGGCGTGCCGTTCGCCCCGCCGTCCGCGGCCGACCGCGCCGACCGGCTGGCCGCCGTGCTACACGTGCTGTATCTGATCTTCACCGAGGGCTACGCCGCCACCTCCGGCCCGCAACTGCATCGGGTCGAGTTGTCGGCCGAGGCGATCCGGCTCACCCGCCTCGTGCACCGCCTGCTGCCCGAGGACGACGAAGTGGCGGGACTGCTGGCGCTGATGCTGCTCACCGACGCCCGTCGTGCCGCACGCACCGGCCCCGGCGGCGAGCTGATCCCGATGGAGGAGCAGGACCGTAGCCGATGGGACGCGGGCACGATCGCCGAGGGAATCGCACTGATCACCGCCGCACTACCACGGGGGATTCCGGGGCCGTATCAGTTGCAAGCCGCGATCGCCGCACTGCACGACGAGGCGCCCAGCTACGCCGCGACGGACTGGCCGCAGATCGCCCTGCTCTACGAACGCCTGCTGGCGGCGGCCGACAATCCGATCGTCGCGCTGAACCACGCGGTCGCGGTGGCGATGGCAGTGGGACCTGCGGCGGGGCTGAAGCTGGCCGACGATCTCGGCGAGCGTCTCGCCGGCGACCACCGATTGCCCGCCGTGCGCGGACACCTGCTGGAGATGCTCGGCGACATCGCCGGCGCCCGCGGGGCGTATCTGGCCGCCGCGGAGCGGACAACGAGTATTCCGCAGCAGCGCTACCTGCTGTCGCGCGCGGCCCGGCTGGAGTCGAGCGGCGACTGATCTCGATCAGCGGCCGAACTTGTCGTTGCGCACCGGAATACTCGTCGCCGACCGATCTTCGTGACGAACTGGAGGAGTGCATGGCGCGCGAACTCGACGACCTGCCCTACGCGCGGTATCTCACCGCCTTGGACGGGGACCTCGAAGCGGAGGGCGACTACGACTGCGTCCGGGTCGACGGCGGTGCGCTGGACGACATCGATGTGTCGCCCGCGCGCTTCAACGAGTCGGCGTTCAGCTCGAACACCTTCACCCGCGGCACGCTGCGCTACAGCCGGTTCACCGATGTGTGGCTGCGCCACGTCCGCTGGGTCGGCACCGAATTGGCCGACACGGCGTGGCTGGACAGTGAGGTGGTGGCGGGCGCGATGTCCGGTGTCGACTTCGCGGGGGCGAACCTGCGGCGGGTGCGATTCGAAGGGTGCAAGTTCGACTCGGTGAACTTTCGCCGGGCCCAATTGCGCGAGGTGACCTTCACCGACTGCGTGCTGCGCGATTGTGACTTCGCCGAGGCCGCGCTGACCGAGATCACGGTGCCCGGCTCGGCGCTCGTCCGGCTCTCGCTGCGCAACGCTCGCGTGATGAAAGCGGACCTGCGCGGCGCGACGGCACTCGATGTCGCCGACGGGCTCGACAGCCTGCGCGGGGCCACGATCAGCAGTCCGCAGCTGATGGATCTCGCGCCCGCCTTCGCGCGTTCCATCGGTATCACCGTGCGGGATTGATGGCGCCGAACTCACGCGACACCGGACACGGCTACCGTTCCGGCGACGAAAACAGCTGGCTGCCAGCGGCTGCCGTGACGACATTTCGGCGAACCGCCGATGCGCACGACACCCGATTGATACATTGCGCCGATACCGCGCAGTACCGCTTCATCGAGGACGCGAGTCATGGTCGATCCGGATACCCTCCGCAGCACCGCAGGCGTGCGTGCGCTCGTACGCATCGCCGGAGAGCGGGGCATGGCGCCCGCCGAGTGCCTGGCCGGTACCACGCTGGCGCCCGCCGATCTGGGCGACCCCGCCGCCGAGATCACCGCGCAGGACGAACTGCTGGTGGTGCAGACGGTGCTCGGCCGGTTCGGCGACGAGCCGGGACTCGGTCTCGCGGCGGCGGTCCGGCGCGATGTGCGGTCGCGCTGGCCGTGGGGTCTCGCGCTGCTGGGCAGCCGGACGCTGCGTGAGCTGATCGAGGTGGGGTCGCGCTACATCGGTCGCACAGTGCCGTTCGGGCGACTGGCCATCGAGGAAGCCGACGGCGAAGCGCGGCTGGTGTTCGACGACGCCGACATCCCGCCCGAGATGCGGGCGTTCTTCGCCGAAGCGGCCCTGGCCGGATTGCCCGCTTTCGATCGTGAATTGTTCGCCGTGGGCGTCCCGGTGCGGCGGGTCGGTTTCCGGCACGCCGGTCCGCGCGACCTCGAGCGGTACCGCGACGTCTTCGGTGTGGCGCCGGTTTTCGGTGCGCCGACGAGCGCGGTGGTCTTCGACCGCGGTGTGCTGGACCGGCCGCTGCCACCGGCGAACGCGGCCGCGCGGGACAACTGCGGACAACTGTGCCGCGACCTGCTGGACCGGCGCCGGTCACGGACCGGCGTCGCGGCGTCGGTGCGCGACCGCCTCGTTCGCACTCCGGGTGAGATCCCCGATCAGGCGACAGTCGCTCTCGGGCTGTTCATGAGCTCGCGCACCCTGTCGCGGCGGCTGAACGAGGAGGGCACCTCGTTCCGGGCGCTGCTGGACGAGGTACGCCAGACCATGTCGGAGGTGCTGCTCGCGCACACCGACATGACCACCGAACAGGTCGCCGCGCGACTGGGCTATGCGGAGGCGGCGTCCTTCATCCGGGCCTTCCGCCGTTGGCAGGGCTGTCCTCCGCAGACGTTTCGCACGCGGGGGCGGCGGTCGCATCGGTCGCCCGAGCTGGTCTGAGCGACGAGCGGCTGCTCTCGTGCGGATCATCCGGCGCGGGGTGCCATCTCTCGCGGGTGCGGGCAGACCGTCGGCTATCGTGCTGCCGGGCAGCGGGCAGGGAGATCCGGCACCGGGATCGAGACCCGGAACACTCCCGTACTATCGCGATCGGAGTCGGCCTGCCGGGGAGATGAAGGAGGAGGGTGTGGAAGTTCGCACCAGCAATACGCCACTGTGGTTACGGTTGGGCCAACGACTTCCGGAGCATGGCGCGCCCGCGGGCCACGGCACTGTCGGCCGGGGAGCCGTTCGATGAACGATGAAGGTGCCGACCTACGCTGCGCCGGATGCTCGGCTGTCGGACTCGACGGCCTGCGGTGCGGGTCCTGCGGTCGGGAACTCGGTTATCGATACATAGCGCTGCCCGGTCC
Organism: Nocardia sp. NPDC004168; assembly: GCF_040610355.1. Taxonomy (NCBI): domain Bacteria; kingdom Bacillati; phylum Actinomycetota; class Actinomycetes; order Mycobacteriales; family Nocardiaceae; genus Nocardia; species Nocardia sp. NPDC004168. The sequence continues at coordinate 100,543 of NZ_JBEXME010000007.1, forward strand.
CGACGCCACGTCGTGCGCCGATTGCGGAGGCGACCACTTCTACGCCGACGGGCGCTGTGCGCGGTGCGGCCGGTCGCGACCGGTGCCGGATCGCTTCGACACCGATCTGGGCGCGGTGGCGGTGCTCACCGATCGCGGCATCGCCCACGCGCGCAACGAGGACGCCGTCGCGGCCGGGGTGCTGGAAGGCGTAGTGCCGGAAACGGACGCGTCGGTCGTGATCGCGGTCAGTGACGGCGTGTCGACTTCGTCCCGGCCGCAGGTGGCCTCCGGCGCGGCGGTCCGGGCCGGTGTCGGCGCGACCTCCGCCGCGCTCGCGGCCGGACAGCCCGCGACCGAGGCGATCATGGCCGGGTTGGCGGCCGCGGTGCAGGCGGTCCGCGACGTGGACGTTCCCGATGGTCCCGCACCCTCGTGCACGTATGTGTCCGCCATCGTCGCCCACCACGGCTCGGAAACCGAGATCACCGTGGCGAACGTCGGTGACAGCCGCGCCTATTGGCTGCCGACCCAGCGCGACGAGCAGGCCCAGCGCTTGACCGTCGACGACTCGTGGGCACAGGCACTGGTCGACGCGGGTGCGATGGACGAGCGCGCGGCGATGGCCGATCCCCGGGCGCACACGCTGATCCGCTGGCTCGGCGCGGACAGCCCGCCGAAGCCGTGGGCGGACAATTGCGTTCGGACGGTGCGCGTCTCGGGGCCCGGTGTGCTGCTGCTGTGCTCCGACGGGCTGTGGAACTACTCGCCCGCGCCCGCCACGCTGGCCGACCAGGTGGCAGCGAAGGCGCCCGCGGAGGCTGCCCGCGCGCTCGCGGAGTTCGCATTGCGTTGCGGTGGCGGCGACAACATCACGGTCGCGCTCGCGCCGGTTCCGTGGGAGAGCCGTTCGCCTGTTCCATAGACAGTGATGTTCATGGTTGCGTATGGTCATCGACTATGACGAAGTTCGCCGGCAAAACCTGTCTGATCACCGGCGCGGCCAGCGGTCTCGGTCGCAGTACGGCGCTCGCGGCGGCAGCCGAAGGCGCTTCGCTCGTGCTGACCGATATCGCCGCTGACGGCCTGGCGCGGACCGCGGCCGACGCGCGCGCCGCGGGCGCGACCGTTCACGTCGCCGAGGCGGCCGATGTCAGTGACTACGACCAGGTCGTGGCGCTGGCGGCCCAGGTGCACGACGTGGTCGGCAGCGTCGACATCGTCATGAACGTGGCCGGTATCGCCACGTGGGGGACCGTGGACCGGCTGACGCACGATCAGTGGCGGCGCACCGTCGACATCGACCTCATGGGCCCGATCCACGTGATCGAAGCGTTCGTCCCGCCGATGATCGCGGCCGGACGCGGCGGTCACGTGGTGAACGTGTCCTCGGCGGCCGGTCTGTTCGGCTTGCCGTGGCACGCGCCGTACAGCGCCGGCAAGTTCGGCCTGCGCGGGGTGTCGGAGGTGCTGCGCTTCGACTTGGCACGCCACCGCATCGGCGTGAGCTTGGTGTGTCCGGGCGCCATGGCCACGCCGATGGTCGACAGCGTCGACATCGCGGGCGTCGATCGCACGGCCGAAGCGGTGCAGCGGGGCATGGCGCTGTTCATGCGGCACGCGGTCACCCCGGAGGCGGCGGCGCGCTCGATCGTGCGTGGTGTCGAGCGCAACCGCTACCTCGTGTTCACCTCGCCCGACATTCGCGTGGGCTTCTGGGCACAGCGGTATTTCCCGCCCGCGTACAACGCCGCGATGCGCGGATTGAATTGGGCGATGAACCGCTATGTCGAGCAGAAGGCAGGCGCTCGGGCGAACTGAGCGCGGCGGGGTCGCCGTAGCCGGTCGTGGCGGGGCGCGCCATGATCGTCGTCATGGCATCGGCTGTCTATCTGATCACCGGCATCCAGGCCGCGGGCAAATCCACCGTCGCCCAGGCGCTGGCCGAGCGGCTGCCGCGCTCGGCGCACGTGCGCGGGGACGCCTTCCGCCGGTTCGTGGTGAACGGGCGTGCCGAGATGACCGCGGACCCCTCGCCCGAGGCGCTGGCCCAGTTGCGGCTACGGCACAGCCTGGCCGCGGCGACGGCCGACTCCTATGCCGATGCCGGATTCACGGCTGTGCTGCAGGATGTCTTCCTCGGTGAATTCCTGCCCTGGACGGCGGATCTGATCGTCACGCGACCGCTGTATGTCGTCGTGCTCGCGCCGCGCACCGAAGTGGTCCTGGCGCGCGAGGCCGGACGCGGAAAAGACGCCTACGACGAATTCACCGTCGCGGGGCTGGACAGGGTGTTGCGCGAGACCACTCCTCGGATCGGGCTCTGGCTGGACACGTCGGATCTCACGGTCGAGCAGACGGTCGATCGAATCCTCGCCGATGCCAGGCCGCTGACGGACTGAGCAGCCCGTCGCCGGTTCACCGGGTGTCGCGCGGCTCGTGCAGGGCAGTGAGCGAGCTGGTGGCCGGGCCCTCGAGCAGCGTGCCGTCCGCGGCGAAACGCGAGCCGTGCAGCGGACAGTCCCAAGTGCGTTCGGCGTCGTTCCAGTTGACGATGCCGTAGAGATGCGGGCACACCGCCGAGACCCGGTTGGTGACGCCGTCCACCGTGCACACCGCCGTCGGGTGCAGGCCCTCGCGCAGGACCATGCCGCAGTCTTCGGCCGGAGCGTCGCCGTCGTGGTGGGTCGCGACCCGCAGCCAGCCCGCGGAGAGTTTCTGTGCCACGGCGCCGTTGATCTTCGTCGCCGCGGGCAGTGCCTTGAGCTCGTCCGGACGCCAGCTCGCCAGCGCGCCCGCCCATCGAGGTGCCGCCCCGGTGAACCGTCCGGCCAGCGCGATCGCCGCGGCGACCCCGTTGGTCAAACCCCACTTGGCGTAGCCGGTGGCCAGCTGAATGTCGTTCTGCCCCGGCAGCAACGGACCCACATAGGGAAGCTCTCCGATGGGGGAGTAGTCCTGAGCCGACCAGCGGTGCGTCAGCTCGGCGCCCGGGAACCAGGTGTGCGCCCAGTTCACCAGATCCTCCACTTTCTCCCGGGTCGATCCGCCGCGGCCGACGACATGACCGTTGCCGCCGACCAGCAGAAGCTCGCCGTCCGGTCCCTGCGCGCGGCGCAGGGAGCGAGTCGGGCTGCCCGCGCTGATGTACATATCGCGCGGAGCCGGTCGGTCCAGGCGGAAGGCCGTCAGATAGGAGCGTTGCGGAGTGAGGCGGGCGAAGAATCCGCCACGATCGAGGATGGGCGTCCCCGTGGCCAGCACCACCCGGCCCGCGCCGAGGTCGCCGTGTTCGGTGGAGACGACGAGATCACCGCCGCCACCGTGATGTACGCCGCGCACGAGGGTGGATTCGTAGATCGGCGCGCCGTGTGACTCCACGTCGGCCGCGAGCGCGGCCAACAGGGCCATCGGATCGAGTTGGGCCTGATCGGCCAAGCGCACCGCGCCGCGCGCGGGAAAGTCGACGTCCAGCTCGCGCAACAGCTCGGTGGGCAGGCCCGCCTTCTGCGTCGCGGCGTATTCCGCTCGCACGGCCGACATTTCGTCGTCGTTCTGCGCGTAGGTCAAGGCTGCTGCCCGCTCGACGGTCACGCCGTGCGCGGTACAGTACTCCAAGAGCCATTCCTGCCCTTCGCGATTGGCCGCCACATAGTCGCGCAGGACGTTGTCGGAATGGTGCCGGGCGATCTGCTGCGCACGCGTCCCCTGCAGCAGACTGACCTTACCCGTGGTGGCCCCGGTGGTGCCCGCACCGACGCGTCTTCCTTCGACCACGGCCACTTCCACGCCGTTCTCGACCAGCAGCAGGGCGGTCACCAGTCCGGTGAGCCCGCCGCCGATCACCACCGTGTCGAAGCGCGATCCCGGCGTCAACCGCAACCGCGCCGGAACCTGCGCGCCGTGCAACCATAGGGACGTCATATGCCCGAGATAGCCGGTCTCGACGGGGCGAAACGCCCGTGCGGATTCCTTCTCATACTCGCACGTGGCCGCTGAGCTGCCGATCGGCGGCGGCGAGCACCTCGGCGGCGCTGATCATCGCCAATCCGGGCGCGGGTGTGTCCGCCCGCGGGTCGCCGGGGTGCCCGGCCCACAACGCGACATGCGCCGCCCGTTCCGGTGGCGGCCCCCAGACCGCGGGCGAGTCGGGACCGAAGATCAGCACCGACGGTGTGCCGAACGCCGTGGCCAGATGCCCGACGCCGGTGTCGCCGCTGAGCACGAGGGACGCGTCGGCCACCGTCGCGGCGAGTTGGCGCAGCGTGAGTTCGCCTGCCAGGACGTCGTTTTCGGGCAAGCCCGCCTGGGCCGCGACGCTGAGGGCGAGCGGACGGTCCGCGGCACTGCCGACGATACGTACCGGACCTCCCCACTCGCGCAGGCCGGCGGCCACCGTCGCGAAACGGTCGGCGGGCCAGCGACGCGCCAGGGCTCCACCCGGATAGACGACGATGGAGCGCCGCTCTCCGGTGCACTCCGGTGGTGGCGTGATGTCCAGTCGGGCCGAATCGGCCGGGATGCCCGCCCAATCCAGTAGCCGGCACCACCGCACGGTGTCGGGCAGGCCTGGCTCGTACAGCGGACCCGGCACCTGCGGAAAGTCCTTGTGGCGGTGGGTGATCATCCGTTCCGGATCGGTCGCGAGCAGCGCGCGTATGCTCTCGGCCCCGCAGTCGTTCAGATTGACCGCGAAGGTCGGCGCCGCGGCGTTCCAGCGCAATCCGGCCGCCATCGGCGTCGCGTGGAGTTCGTCGACGCACGCGGCCAGTTCCACCACCGGGCGCAGCCATCCCGGCGCGGCCAGTACGAGCCGGTGTCGCGGGCGGGCGTCGTGCAACGCGCGCAGGGCGGGAACCGCGGTCAGCAGCTCCCGCAACCCGTGCGCGCGCAACGCGAGCAAGACGCTCATTTCGGCACGAAGATGCCGGTGAGGTCGGCCTTGCGGATCGGGGTGTCCGGATTGGCCTGCGCCGCGCACATCAACTTGATCGCCGTGATCGCCGCGTCGACGGTTCTGGCGTCGGGCGTCTCGTGACCCTCGCGCTCCTCTTCGAGGAACTTCTCGGTGGTGACGCGCTGCTTGTCGGGATCCTGGGCGACGTATTCGTTGCACGGTGTGTCACCGCCCTTGTTCACGATCTTCTCCGGCTCGTTGCCGCACCCCGCCGCGCACACCGCCAGCGCGGCAAGGACGGCGACGCCCATCCGGCGCGCGGCGCTCATCGGCCGAACCCCGCCAGCGCCGAGGCCAGGTCCGGTACGCCGAGCGCCTGCACCGCCTGTTCGCGCACGTCGGGGCAGGTCTGCGTAGTGACGGCGTCGACCGTGTCGCGGTGGGTGACGACGACGTCGTTGAGCCCGCCGTTACGGGCCGCCCAGTTGTGCACGGTGCCGTTGAACGTCACTTTGGCCACCGTGGCGCTCTGGCCACGCCAGGTGTCGATGTCCGCGCCCATCATGTCGCACAGCTGCTTCGCCGCTTCCGCCGTGATCTGGTCAGTGTTCGGCACCTGGGGGCTGCTCGGCCCCGGCATGGTGATCGAGACGGTCGCGGGCTGGGGCGTATCCGCGGCCGGATCGCCGCCGTCGACCGAACATGCCGTGAGCGCCGATCCCGCCGCCACAGCGCCGATGAGCAGGGCGAAGCGGCCCAAAGGCCGATTGGGCTGGTGTGTCATTCCTTCTCCTGGAGTTCGAAGCCGCATCCCCGCGGGCGGCACGCGATCGGGCGAGGATCAGTGACCGGCGGCGTCCCGCAGCCGCCTGCCTTCTCGCGCCTTGATCCGGCGGTGCTCGGCGACGATCACCAAGACGCCCGCGATGATGCAGACGCCGCTGACGACCCCCGCCACCACCGCCCACCCCGCGAATCCGTACCCGGCGGCGGTGAGCGTCAGGGCCATGGCCACGATGCCCACCGCGACCAGGATGATGCCCGGCCAGTTCCGGGCGTCCTCGATGGATTCTCCGGCGTGTGTCCGAATGGTGCGGGTGTCGTCCGGAAACGCGTGGGTCCGGGCCACGTGCTGCTCTCCGGCGCCGCCGGATCCCGCGGTCGGCTCGTTCGGTGCTGGCAGCATCGGATGTCCTTTCTGCTGAGCGGCAACGATTTCGGTGCGCGGGCCTCCCGAGGCCCGCGCCGTTGCGAGCGGGCCGTCCTGGGCGGCCATACCGGTCGGATGCCCGCGTTAAGGGATCCGAAACGGGGGTAGGACGTCAGCGAGCGACCCTGTTCCGGGCCGCTCGTACCCGCGAGAAGATTCAGGAGGATCCCGATGACAACAGCACGGGACATCATGACCCCGAACGTGGAGTGTGTCCGCTCCAGCGACACGGTGGTTGCGGCCGCGCAGCGCATGGCGGAGTTGAACGTCGGCGCCTTACCCATCTGCGGTGAGGACGACAAGCTGAAAGGAATGCTCACCGATCGCGACATCGTCGTAAAGGTGATCGCCCAGCGTAAGGACCCGCTCGGCGTCGACGCGGGCGAACTCGGGGGCGAGGAATTGGTCACCGTCGAAGCCGACGACGACGTACGCAAGGTGATGTCGGTGATGTCGCAGCATCAGGTGCGCCGCGTGCCGGTACTGGAGAAAGGCAAGCTGGTCGGAATCATCGCGCAGGCCGACGTGGCCACCACCGTCGAGAACACCCAGTCGGGCAGCACCGTGGAGGCGATCTCGACCGACTTCTGAGTCCGGCCCTACTCAGACCGCGGCCGGGTGCATATCGTAGACCGCGTACGCCGCTCGGATCACCGGCTGGGCGACATTGCGCACCCGGATGCCGCCCGGAGTGGTGCCGCGCTCGGTGCCCGCGTGCGCATGACCGTGCAACGCCAGGTCGGCGCCGTGTTCATCGATCGCCTCGCCGAGCAGGTAGGAGCCGAGGAACGGATAGATCTCCCTCGGCTCGCCGTGCAGGGTGTCGCTGATCGGGGAGTAGTGCGTGAGCGCGACGGTGACGTCGGTGTGCAGATTCGCCAGCGCATCGCCGAGTGCGGCGGCCACGTCCACGGTGTGCCCGGCGAATTCACGCATCAGGGGTTCACCGAAGACGCTTGCGCACTTGCCCGCGAAGCCGCCGCCGAAGCCTTTCGTGCCCGCGACCCCGAGCGTGCTCCCGTCGAGGTGCAACGTCACCGAAGTGCCTTCCAGCACCGTGATGCCGTGGTCTGCCAGCACGGTGCTGATCTCCTGATCGGCGTCGCTGTGATAGTCGTGGTTGCCCAGGACGGCGACGACCGGCACGCCCAGGTCGGCGAACTCCTCCGCGACCACCCGGCCTTCGTCGACGGCGCCGTGGCGCGTCAGGTCGCCCGCCAGCAGGAGCACATCCGCTCGCGCGGACAGTCCGTCCAGTGCCTCCCGCCATTGCCCGCGCGAATCCACGCCGAGATGTACGTCACCGACCGCGGCTATCCGCATGCCGCTCAACTCCTTTCGGATCCGTCCGGCTCCAGCGTCTCGGTTTCGACGGGCGCCGTGGGACGGGTGACATGGACGTCGTTGTGGATCCGAGCGTGCGGAAGCTGTTCGCGCACGACGGTTTCCATCTGCTGTTTGCAGTTCTCGCTACTCACCTCGCCGCACAGCACCACGACGTCGCCGCGAATGGTCACCTGCACACCGAGTTCGGCGGTGCGGGGATCCTCGGCCAGCGCCCGGCGCAATCGTGCGACCAGGTATTGCGGCTGCTCCATCTACTCCACCTTTCCGGTGCGGGTGATGCCGAGATCGTCCAGCAGGCCCAGGAAGGCCCGCGCGTAGGGCGAGGCCTTGGTCTGCTCGCGCACAACCTCCCAGTCGACCTGTTCGCGCAGGTCGCGCGCGATGTGCAGAATCGGGCTGAGATCAAGGCGGTGCGCGTCGAAGACGAGCATCTTGTCGATCATCAGGTCGGTACCGCTGATCACCGGGGCCTTGGCGGGCCCGATCCGCATCTCGGTGGCCCGGTCGAGCAGTTCGTCGGTCACCTCGCGATCGTTCGGGCGGTGGATGACGTCCACCAGGATGTCGTCGGCGTAGACCTTGCGTAGCCAGTTCTCCGGCGGGTCGCACACCCGCAGCCCCGCACGGGCCAGCGTTTGGATCGCCCGCCCGCTGTCGGCCGGTTTGACGAAGATGTCCACGTCGTGCTGGGAGGTGGGGCCGCCACGGGCGTAGACCGCGCAGCCGCCCGCCACCGCGAATCGGATGTCTGTCGCCGCCAAGGCGTTCACCGTGCGGGTGAGCGCATGCAGCAGCTGATCGGTGGTAACGGCCATGCAGCGGTGGTACCCGGCGGACACCGGGTTAATCGACGTTTCACCGGGTATGCGTCCGGATATCCGGAGGGCCCGATGCGGCCCGGCGCCGGGCTTTCGGACCACTTCGGACCAACCTCGCGAGCAGGGAAGGAGCGACACATGCCCAAGACGACAGCGCGCGGCGATGTGAAGAAGTCCGAGTTGCCGAGCACGCTGAAGCGGTCGGAGGAGAAGGCGCAGCGCACCTTCGCCGAGGCGCACGACGCCGCGCTGGAGCAGTACGACGGGAACGAACAGCGCGCCCACCGCGTCGCCTATGCCGCGCTGAAGCACAGCTACGAGAAAGTCGGCGACCACTGGGAGCCCAAGGCGCACCGCGGTCCCTCGGACGAACGCGCCAAGCAACACGGGCCGGACGCGCGAGGTGAGACGGCCGAAGGCGTCGATGCCAACGCGTCGAAACAACACCTGCTGGAGGTCGCCCGGCGACTCGAGGTCACCGGGCGCTCGCGGATGAGCAAGGACGAACTCGTCGAGGCGATCAAGAAACGCAACCGCCGGGAGGCCGCGCGTGCCCGAGGGTGAGGACGACGACTGGGCCCGCCGTGCGCGCGGCGAGACCGAGCTGGAACGACTGGACCGGAACTGGGCGAGCCTGATCCAAGAGTTGCGCGTTGTCCAGACCGGTGTGCAATTCCTGTTCGGGGCGTTGCTGGTGCTGCCGTTCCAGGCGTCGTTCGGCACGCTGGCGCCGGGCTTGCGAGCGCTGTACCTCGCCACTTTGGCTGCTGTGCTGGGGGCGACGGTGTTCCTGATCGCGCCGGTGTCCTGGCATCGGATCCTGTTCCGCAGGCACCGGCTGGGCAATGTCGTCTGGGCGGCGCACCGGTGCGCGATGGCCGGCGTCGCACTGCTGGGTCTCGCGTTGATCGGCGCGGTGGTTCTCGTGGTCGACTATGTGACGGGCACGGCAGCGGCGGTGGTGACCGGTATCGCCGCCGTCGCGTTGTTCGTGTCGACATGGCTCGTCGCCCCGTGGCGCTGGCGCAGCGCGTCCGAGGACGTCCGCGCCGAGCACTACTGATTCACCGCGCCCAGGAGACGACCTCGCCCGCGTGAGCGGGTGCGCCGCGGTGGTAGGCGCTGAGCGTCTCGACCGCGACCCGATCCCAGGAATTGCGGCTCGCGGCCCGCTGATAGGCTGCCGCGCCCCAGGTTTCGCGCAACGTCGAGTCCGCCAGGAGCGGGCGCACCGCCCGCACGATGGCAGCGGGTTCGGGCGGAGCGACGAATCGTCCCGTGACGCCGTCGACCACGGTATCCAGCAGGCCGCCGACAGCCGTGGCGATCACCGGCTTCCCGCAGGCCATAGCCTCCAGCGCCACCCGGCCGAACGGCTCGTACCAGGGCGTGCAGAGCACGACGTCGGCGGAGCGGTACAGCCGGGGCATGGTCGGCCGCGTGACCGGTCCGGTCAATCGAAGCCGTTCTCGCACACCATGATCCGATGCGATGCGGCGCAGCCTGCGGCCTTCGGCGTCGTCCTCGTCGTCGGCGGCGGGGCCGCCGGCGATCACCAGCTCGGTGTCCGGCAGCTCCGCCAGCGCTCCGATAAGGGGGTCGAATCCGCTGCGGCGCACCAACTCTCCGGCCGCGAGCAGCCGGTGCGTGGCATGCCGATCGGCGGCCGCGCCCTCCGGGGTGAACCTCGTGAGGTCGACCCCGTGCGGCACGATCGAGGTACGGAAGCGCGGCACGCCCATCCTGGCCAGCTCCCCGACCTCGTCGGAGCAGGTCGCCACTACGTGCGCCGCCCGCGTCGCAATGAGCCGCTCGAACCGGATCCGGGAGCGTGGGCTCGGGTCGGCGAGACCTTCGCAGCGCCGCTGCACGGTGCCGAGCCCGTGGAAGGTCAGCACCACTGGGATGCCGTGGGCGCGGGAGGCCAGTTCGGCGGCGAGCCCGGACTTCCAGTAGTGCGCGTGCACGATGTCGGGCCGATCGGCACCCCAGTGCCGTCGCAGCACGGTGCCGAAGTCACCGAGGTAGGGCAGGGTGCGGTCGCTCGGCAAGGGGTTGGGCGGTCCGGCCGCGACGTGCACCACGCGATAGCCGCCGTCGGCGAGCAACTCGGCCGGGGCGTGCGGACTGATACGTCGGGTATAAACCGTCACGTCGTGGCCCCGGCGGGCATAGGCGGCCGACAACTCCGCTACATAGGCGCCGCGGCCGCCCCCGTCGGCGGGGCTGCCTTCGGCGAGCGGGCTGGCATCTTCGGAAACCATGGCAATCTTCACCGGGTGCTCCGTTCTCGTCGCGGGCGGCATCCGGACGCGCGGATACGCGCGGTTGCCCTACGACCGGCATCGCGTGACGTTCGGGAATATGTTCGGTATATGCCCGCGGCCGGCCCGATGAAACCCCACGTCAGCGGTCACATTCCCGGCCGACCGGTCGGTTCGTCCCGGTCGCGGGCCCTCCGGCGGCGGGTCACGTTCTCCTACCGAACGCTGTCGGGAAGGGGTCGGCCGTGCCACACTGTAGGGAGGTTGAGATCACAGCCGACCCCGGTTCGACGCATTCGGCGCAGCCGGTCGATGGGACGGCACGGCAACCGATTCGCGCGCTGCCCTCTCCGGCCGTCGCGGAGGACTGGATACCCCCTACACGGGAGGTTCGACTTGTCTGCCATTTCTCTGCTACGGGACCACGCCGAGGGCGTGCATCTCAATGGTTCGGGACCGGGACGTCGTCGGGACAACCGGTTGTGGGCACAGCGGGTGGACCGCCGTCGCGAATGCGTGGTGGTCCGGGTCGAAGGCGAGTTGGACGCCGCCGTGTCGGCCGAGTTCTTCGAGACGGTCGAGCGTGCGTTGCAGTCACCGTGCGATGCCGTCGTGATCGATCTGCGAGCGGCGAGGTTCTTGAGTCTGCGCGCGGCCGTGCGGCTCGGTGCGCTGCGCAGAGAGGGGTTGGGTCGTCCGGACCTGCGCATCGTCGTGGGCGGACCGGGAGTCGAGCGGGCACTCGAGGTGACCGGCGTGCGGTCGTTGTTCCCCCGCTACCAGTCCATGCGCACAGCTTTGGACGCCTGAGCCGAAGACTGTCGCCCGAGACCGGTGCTCGCCGGTGTGACCGCTCCCGATCCGGTCACACCGGGCGCGTCGGCATCGGATACTTCAGCGGTGAGTGAAAGCAGGTCGGTCCAGCCCGAGAACGCCCTCGCGCTGGACCGGGTGATCGGTACCGGAAGGCCGCAAAGTGTCGGCAGTTTCCGTTTCTGGTTCACCGACCAGCGTTGGGAATGGTCGGACGAGGTCGCGTCGATGCACGGTTACGCGGTGGGGACGGTGACGCCGACCACGGAGTTGTTGCTGAAGCACAAGCACCCGGACGATCGCGAAGCGGTGGCCAGCGCCTTGGCGCGGTCGATCGCCGACGCGGAACCGTTCTCCAGTCGCCATCGCATCATCGACACCGCCGGCGCGGTCCACCACGTGGTCCTGGTCGCCGACCGGATGATCGACGACTCGGGGCTGGTGGTGGGCACCTCCGGTTACTACATCGACGTCACCGACACCCTCGAGGAGCACCGGCAGGAGACGCTGGACGACGCCCTGCCCGAGTTGTACGCCGCCCGAGCGGTGATCGAGCAGGCGAAGGGCGCGCTCATGCTGATCTACGGCGTCGGCCCCGAGCAGGCGTTCCGTGTGCTGAGCTGGCGATCGCAGGAGACCAACGTCAAACTGCGCAAACTGGCCGCGCGGCTGGTCGCCGATCTGCCCGGGCTGGCCGGCGTCACGGTAGGCCTGCGCACCGAATTCGATCATCTGCTGCTCACCGCCCACGAGCGCATCGACGGCGACTGACCGGCGTTTCGATCCCATCCCGGCGGGTACGTCCCGGACGAGGAACGCGGCGATATTCCGCTCCACAGTCCGTGGCGTCCGCGGTGTTCCGGTGGCTGAGAAGGAGAACTCGGCGGCGGTATGCAGGCCGCAGTGGAGTGGCTGTGAGGACAAGGTGGTGATGGGCAAATGGGGGAGTCGACTTCCCGATCCTCGACCGATACGACGACAGTCGGTGTGCGGGTGCCCGCTCGGCTGGAACAGTTGACCATGCTCCGCGCGCTCGCCGAGACAGTCGCCCTCATCGCGGACTTCGCCTTGGACGAGGTGACCGATATCCGGCTCGCGCTCGACGAGGTGGCGACCTCGCTCATCATCGACGCCGCCGTTGGCTCGACGATCGACTGCGAGTTCACCTATGACGACGGCAAGATGTTCGTGCACGTCTCCTCGGTGGCGGTCACCGAGTCGGTGCTCGGGCACGCCGGGCTCGGCTGGCACATCGTACGCACGCTGACCGATTCGATCGCCGCCGCGCAGGGCTCCTACGACAGTGTGCTCGGCGGATATCCGACAGTGATCGACTTCAGCTGGGTGCGAGGTGCGCCGAATGGCGGGTGAGCCGAGGTCGCGCGGGGATACCTACGACAACATCGAGCCGCTGTTCGAGAAGATCGCCGCGCTGGATCCCGGCGATCCACGACGTGCGCCGATGCGTCGGGAGCTGATCGAACGATGCCTGCCGCTGGCCGAGCACATCGCCCGCAAGTTCGCCGGGCGCGGCGAGAACTTCGACGACCTGCTGCAAGTGGCCCGCCTGGGGTTGGTGCAGGCAGCGGACCGTTTCGACGTCACGCGCGGATCGTCGTTCCTGTCCTTCGCCGTGCCCACGATCATGGGCGAGGTCCGGCGGCACTTCCGGGACAACACCTGGGCGGTGCGGGTGCCCCGCCGGACCAAGGAGATCCAACTGAGTATCGGTCCGACCGTCGAAACGCTGTCCCAGCGACTGGGCCGGATGCCACGCGCCAGGGAGATCGCGGCCGAGCTGGATGTCGAGCTCGTGGAGGTGACCCAAGCGCTGATCGCGGGCAACGCCTACCAGTCGTCGTCCATCGACGCGGCCGCCGGTGAGGACGCCGAGAACACCGCGCAGCCGCTACTGGACAGCCTCGGCGCCGAAGAGCCCTCCTATCACCTGGTCGAGGACGTGATGGCGGTCGAACCGCTGCTCGGCGAACTTCCCGAGCGTGAGCGTCAGGTGCTGACCATGCGTTTCTTCGAGTCGTTGACGCAGAATCAGATCGCCGAGCGGCTCGGAGTCTCCCAGATGCACGTTTCGCGCATTCTTTCCCGGACCTTGAACGCGCTGCGCGAGCAGGCGCTGCGGGACTGACGTCGGCCCGTTACACCGGATTCGGCGGAGTCGGGTCCGGCGACGGCCCGGGCAGACCGGGATCCGGCACGGGGGGCGTCGGCGCCGGTCCTGGTACCGGCGGACGTGGCGCGGGGCCTGGCACCGGTGGCAGCGGATGCGGATCAGGTTCCGGCGGAACAGGATTGGGCTCCGGAATGGGGTCCGGCTCGGGAATCGGCGGTACGGGATCCGGTTCCGGGATGGGCGGTACGGGGTCCGGCTCGGGCGTGGGCGGGACCGGCTGTGTCGCGCTGTCGGTGGACATGCGAACTCCTCCTCGTTCGGGTGATCGGCGTGCGCTACGGCTGTGACCGCGCTTCGTCCGGCCGATCATCGGCCGGTTACCCACCGATCACGGCGCCAACCGGTTCGCTCGGCAGCCACGGTTCGGCCGACCAGTTTGCATAACAGGCCCAACGGGTAGTTAGACAGGAACCGGACAACAGATGCCGATGGCTCGAGGAGCTCGTCATGACCGACCAGCGCCGCCCAGGCACCCGGAATCCGCGGTTCGGACCGGGTGGGCCGGGGGCGTCGATCCAGTCCCGAGGGATCTCCGTCACCAGGAACCACGATGTCATCCGCCGCTGGGCGGCCCAGCGCGGAGCCCGGCCCGCGACCGTGCCGGGCAGCGAGCACGACGGACGGCTCGGGGTGTTGCGATTCGACTTCCCCGGGTACGGGGGCGCCGTGCTGCGCCCGGTGCGGTGGGAAGAGTGGTTCGCCACGTTCGATGCCAGGAAACTTCGCTTCTGGTACGAGGAGCGCGGCACCGATGATCCGCCGAGCAACTTCAACCGTTTGGAGCCGCCGCGATAGCCGGGCGGCCGCTGGATTAGTCGTGAGACCGGTCACGGTCGTGCGCCCGTGATCGGCGCATCGGAAGCAATGTGACGCACGGCACGATCGCCTCGCGAAATCTGTTGTCGACCCTACGGTTCGCGCAGGCCCGGCCCGATGTGATCGCTTGTTCGAAAAAGTCTGTTACCGTGCACTTTTCGCGGTCGGTCTCGTTCTCCGCGTCGTGCCGCGGTGCGCGGAAGGCGAGTTCCGCTGCCGCCCCGGTGCTGCCCGAGTCGGGCGGGCGTATAGCGTCGATGGAACAACCAAGAGGCCCCACATCGGTCTGCCGGACGTTTACCGGCCGGGCACAGGGGTACTCGAAGCCGAGCAAAGGTTGCTCGAAAAGCGGAAGGTCGCGTCGGTATGGGGATGCGGTTGTCCGCATCGTGACGCGCTTCCGCATGTCTGCAAGGGATAAGGTCTTGAGCGCAAACCTGATGATCGTGGAAGACGACGACCGGGTCCGTGGTGCGTTACGACTCGCTATGGAAGACGAGGGATACGACGTCGACGAGGCGGAGGAAGCCGAAGACGCGCTCACTCATCTGCGCAGCAACGGTGTTCCCGATGTGATGATCGTCGATCTGATGCTCGGCGGCATGGACGGGTTCGAGTGTATCCGGGAGATCCGCCGCGACCATGACGTCCCGATCATCGTGGTCAGCGCTCGCGACGACACCCACGACGTGGTGGCCGCCCTGGAGGCGGGTGCCGACGATTTCGTGACCAAGCCGTTCGAAATCAAGGAGATCACCGCTCGTATGCGCGCGGTGCGCCGCCGCTTCCGGCTGACCGCCGAACGGGAGACGCCGCAGGAGATGGTGCTCGAGGCAGACGACACGGCTCCGCTGGTCCTCGCGCAGGACAGCGGGGTGGTGCGCCGCGGCGACGAGGAGATCAGGCTGACGCTCACCGAATTCCGTTTGCTGTGTGAGCTGGCCGAGACGCCGGGCCGGGTGCTCAGCCGCACGGCGCTGCTCGAACGGGTTTGGGACCGTGGGTTTTTCGGCGACGAACGCATCGTGGACGTGCACATGCGCCGCTTGCGCACGAAGATCGAGCGGGATCCGTCCGATCCGCGCATCGTGGTGACGGTGCGCGGACTCGGCTATCGCCTCGATGTGCGCCGCTGAACGCTGCTCCGACGCCGAACGCTGGAATCCGAACGCCTGGAGCCTTCGCGCCCGGGTGACCGCCGCCTTCGCGACGATCGCCGCGCTGATGTCGCTGGTACTGGTCGTTTCGGTCTTCGTGATCAGCCGCGGCTACCTGGAAGCGCAGCGAACACACGCGGGCAGCGAATCGCCGGGAGATCTCAACGCGGATCTCGATCTGCTGCGCAACGTGCTCATCTGCTGCGCCGTCGTGGTCACCCTGATCGGCGCGGCGGTCGGCTGGTGGGCGAGCAGGCGGGTGCTGACCCCGCTGCATCAGCTCGCGGGCACCGCCGCGCGGATCGCCTCCGGTGATCTCGACCAGCGGTTGCCCGCGACCGGGGACCAGGATCTGGCGATCACCGTCGAGTCGTTCAACACCATGGTGGACTCGCTGCAACGGCGCATCGAGCGCGAACACCGGCTCTTCGGTGACGTCAGCCACGAGCTGCGCACGCCCCTGACCACCCTGATGGCCAGCGTCGATGTGCTCAACCGGCACCGCGGGGATCTGCCGGAACGTTCGCAACGGGCGCTCGGCCTGGTCACCGCCGAGGTGGAGCACCTGCGCAAACTGTTGGACGATCTGCTCGCCCTGGCGCGGGTGGAAGCGGGCATGCATCACGGCGACGCCGAGCCGCTGTCGGTGCGCGACCTGCTGGTGCACACGCTGAGCGACCGTCGCTATCCGGGCGAGCTGCTCACGGTGCGCCAGGACGTCACCGTGCGCGGCCGCAAGGTCGAACTGGAGCGCGCGGTGGCCAACCTGCTGCACAACGCCGACCGGCACGGCGGCGGTGTGGTCGCGGTCGGCATCGACCGCGACGGCACCGACGCGGTGCTCACCGTCGACGACGCGGGCCCCGGCGTCCCCGCCGCGGACCGCGACCGGATCTTCGAACGATTCGCCACCGCCCGCAGCGGCCGCCGCTCGCCGGACGGGACGGGGATCGGATTGGCGCTGGTCGCCGAGACGGTCGCCACGCACGGTGGCGGGGTGCACTGCACCGACCGTCCCGGCGGCGGCGCGCGATTCGTCGTGCGGTTGCCCCGGCTCGGCGACATCCATCCGTAATACGACCGTAAAGAAGTCGACAGGTTCACCTCAAAGTCGCTTCGCAAGCCTGGATAAGTACTGCTGATCAGACGAGGGAGTTGTATGTCATCGCCAACCCTGTCCCCAGCGGAGATCGAGCGATCGCGCGTCGGGAACGCCGCGGCCGCTCTGGGGGCCACCCCGTCTCGGAGAAGCGCCGGGCCCGCCGTGGTCCTGCGCACGCCCCGCTTGGGCGACGGCGCCCCGATGTGGCGCATCGCGAAGAATTCCGCGGTGCTGGACGTCAATTCGAGCTACGCGTACCTGATGTGGTGCCGGGACTTCGCCGGAACCTCGGTGGTCGCCGAATCCGACGGTCGCGTCGTCGGATACGTGATCGGATTCGTCCGTCCGCAGGCGCCCGACACCGTCTTCGTCTGGCAGATCGCGGTGGACCGCGCGCAGCGCGGCCGCGGCATCGGTGCCGAGCTGCTCCACACGTTGCTCAACAGCGTCGCGGCTCAGGGAG
This sequence comes from Nocardia sp. NPDC004168, assembly GCF_040610355.1. Lineage (NCBI taxonomy): Bacteria > Bacillati > Actinomycetota > Actinomycetes > Mycobacteriales > Nocardiaceae > Nocardia > Nocardia sp. NPDC004168. The sequence goes on from NZ_JBEXME010000007.1 coordinate 117,600, forward strand.
TTTCAGTACTCGAAACCACCATCTCGCCGGACAACGCCGGTTCCATCGCGCTGTTCACGTCGGTGGCCGCTGCGCGCGGCGCCGAGGTGACCAAGCGCCACTTGTTCGACGCGGGCGTCTTCCCCGACAGCCACGCACCCGAAGACCTGTATCGCATCGCCCCGACCGCCCGCACCACCGAGGAGGATCACCGATGATCAACGCGGACACCACCGTTTTCGAGAGTCTGGAGTCGAACGTGCGCGGTTACTGCCGCGCCTGGCCCACCGTGTTCACCACGGCGAAGGGCAGCTGGTTGCGCGACGAGGAAGGCAAGGACTACCTGGACTTCTTCGCGGGCGCCGGTGCCCTGAACTATGGGCACAACAACGATGTGCTCAAGCGCTCGCTGCTGGACTACATCGCGAGCGACGGCATCACCCACGGCCTCGACATGTCGACCGGAGCCAAGCGCGAACTGCTGGAGACGTTGCGCGACACGCTCTTCACCCCGCGCGGCCTGGACTACAAGGTCCAGTTCCCCGGCCCGACCGGCGCCAACGCGGTCGAGGCCGCGCTCAAGCTGGCGCGTAAGGTCACCGGCCGCGAGACCATCGTCAGTTTCACCAACGCCTTCCACGGCATGACCCTCGGCGCGCTGTCGGTCACCGGCAACGCCGCCAAGCGCGCGGGCGCCGGTGTGCCCTTGGTGCACGCCGCGCACATGCCCTACGACGGCTACTTCGACGGCACCACCGCCGACTTCCAGTGGATGGAGAAGGTGCTCGACGACACCTCGTCGGGCTTCGACCGCCCGGCCGCGGTGATCGTGGAGACGGTGCAGGGCGAAGGCGGCGTCAACGTCGCCCGCGCGGAGTGGCTGCGCCACCTCGCCGGGCTGTGCACGGAGCGGGAGATCCTGTTGATCGTCGACGACGTGCAGATGGGCTGCGGCCGCACCGGACCGTTCTTCTCCTTCGAGATCGCGGGCATCACGCCCGACATCGTGACGTTGTCGAAGTCGATCGGCGGCTACGGCCTGCCCATGGCACTGGTGCTGTTCAAGCCGGAGCTGGACGAGTGGTCGCCGGGTGAGCACAACGGCACCTTCCGCGGCAACAACCCCGCGTTCGTCACCGCGACGACCGCGCTGCGCCACTACTGGTCCGACGACGCCCTGCAGACCGCGACCCTGGCCAAGGGTGAGAAGATCGCGCGCAGCTTGGGCGAGCTGGCCGCGCACTTCCCCGGCGTCTCGACCCGTGGACGCGGACTGGTGCAAGGCGTGGTGTTCGACGATCCCTCACAGGCGGGCAAGGTCTGCCAGATCGCCTTCGAGCGCGGGCTGCTGGTGGAGACCTCCGGCTCGACCGACGAGGTGGTGAAGCTGCTGCCGCCGCTGACGGTCACCGACGAGGAACTCGACCAGGGGCTCGGCGTCCTCACCGGCGCCGTCGAGGCGGTGTGCGGCGGGATGGGGGCGATCGCATGATCGTGCGCAGCACCGCGGAGATCACCGGTACCGAGCGCGACGTCGCGGGCCGAGGCTGGCGCAGCAAGCGCATCGTCCTGGGCGGCGACGGCGTCGGCTTCTCGTTCCACGAGACCACCATTGACGCCGGGACGGTGCACGAGTTCCACTATTTGAATCACGTAGAGGCCGTGTGGCTCGTCGAAGGCGAGGGCACGCTGACCGATCTTGACAACGGCGTCACCTACGAGCTCGCGCCCGGCTCGATGTACCTGCTCGACGGACACGAACGCCACCGCTTGGAGGTGCGCACCACGATGCGGATGATGTGCGTGTTCAACCCGCCGGTCACCGGTCAGGAGGTTCACGACAGCAACGGCGTCTATCCGCTGGTCACCGCGACGATCGGAGGTTGAGGACACCAATGGTTCTGCAGCACACCGAAACACCGCCCGAGACGGCTCGCTACGATCGCTACCCGACCCGTCTCGGCGCGCCCGCTCCGCACTTGGAGCGTGCCGACCCCGCGGTGTGGGGGGAGGTCGAGAGCCCGGAACTGGCCTCGTTCGACGCCGATGGGTTCGCCATCCTGGATCAGCTGCTCACGCCCACGGAAGTGGGCGAGTACAGCGAGGAGATCACCAGGCTGGCGAACGATCCGGCGCTGCGCGACGACGACCGTGTCATCGTGGAGAAGTCGTCGAACCGTGTGCGTTCGGTCTTCGAGGTGCACAAGCTGAGCGAGGCGATCGCCGAACTGGTGCGTCAACCGCGGGTGCTCCGGCTGGCCGAACAGGTGCTGGGGTCGCCGGTGTACGTGCACCAGAGCCGGGTGAACTACATGCCCGGTTTCCGCGGCACCGGTTTCTACTGGCACTCCGATTTCGAGACCTGGCACGCCGAGGACGGCATGCCCGCGCCGCGAGCGGTGAGCCTGTCGATCGCGTTGACCGACAACTATCCGATCAACGGCAGTCTCATGGTGATGCCGGGCTCGCACCACACCTTCGTGCCGTGCCTGGGCAGCACTCCGGCCGAGCACTACCGGGAGTCGTTGCAGGAGCAGGAGATCGGCGTGCCGACGAGCGACGACATCACCGCGCTCGCGAACCGGTACGGGATCAGTCAGTTCACCGGCCGGGCGGGCTCGGCGCTGTTGTTCGACTCCAACCTGATGCACGGGTCGTCGAACAACATCACGCCGTTCCCGCGGTCGAACATCTTCGTGGTGTTCAACAGCGTGCACAACACGCTCGTCGACCCGTTCGCCGCGCCCGCGCCGCGACCGGGCTACATCGGCAGCCGGGACTTCACACCGCTGTCGGCCTGATTTCGAGCCGCCCCGCGCGTGCCGCCCGCTCTGGTCGTCGGGCGCGCCGTACGCGCGGGGCGTTTCGCCTGGCGTGCGGTTTCGTGTGGATCAGGCGAGCCGCCGGATCGCTTCCGGACCGAGGTCGGCGATCGTCGGGTAGCCGTCCACCGCCATCAGCAGATCGGCCTCGGCGAGCAGCGAACGCACCACGTGCACGAGGCCGTCGACACCGCCGAGGGCGAGCCCGTAGGGGTAGGGGCGTCCGATGCCGACGGCCGTGGCGCCGAGCGCCAGCGCTTTGACGATGTCGGCGCCGGTGCGGACGCCGGAGTCGAACAGCACCGGCAGGCCGTCGGCCGCCGCGACCACCTCCGGCAGATGCTCGATCGCGGGGATGCCGCCATTGGCTTGTCTGCCGCCGTGATTCGAGCAGTAGATGCCGTCGACGCCCGCGTCCTTGGCGCGCCGTGCGTCGTCGGGATGGCAGATGCCCTTGAGGACGAGCGGCAGGTCGGTCAGCGATCGCAGCCACGCCAGGTCGTCCCAGGTCAACGCGTTGCCGAACAGTGAGATCCAGGTGAGGATGGCGGTTTTCGGATCCTGTTCGGGTGGGCTGGGCAGCAGGGCTCGGAAGACCGGATCGCTGAAGTAGTTGGCCAGGCAGTGGCCGCGCAGCTGAGGAAAGTTGGAATTCGTCAGATCGCGCGGGCGCCAGCCGGGCACCCAGGTGTCCAACGTGACCACGATGGCCTTGAATCCCGCCGCTTCCGCCCGCTGGACCAGGCTCTGCGCGAGATCCCGATCGGTGGGGGTGTAGAGCTGGAACATCCCGGGGGTGTCGCCGAACTCCGCCGCCACGTCCTCGAGCGGATCGACGGTGAGGGTGGAGGCGACCATCGGAACGCCGGTGCGCGCCGCGGCCTTGGCGGTGGCGATGTCGCCGTGCCCGTCCTGGGCGCACAGCCCGATCACTCCGACCGGGGCAAGGAAGATCGGCGTCGGCAGCGTCATGCCGAACAGCTCGATCGAGAGGTCGCGCGTCTTGCTCGCGCGCAACATGCGGGGGATCAGGCCGAGTTTCTCGAACGCCGTGACATTGGCCCGCTGGGTGAGTTCGTCGCCCGCGCCGCCCGCGACGTACGACCAGATGCCCGGTGGCAGCGCCGCCTGCGCCTTGGCTTCCAGGTCGGCGTACGTCATCGGGAAATCGGGCAGCACACCGCCGAGCCCTTGGAAATAGATCTCGTTCTGGTAGTCGCCGAAGTTGGTCACGCTGCTCCTGTCCTCGCCTCGATGCATGAATGTATCCGATACGTTCCTGTAGCGGGTTGGTTCCCCTCAGGCGCGCAGCGCGCGATACAGGGTCAGCCAGCGATCCGGGGAGACCAGCCCGACCGGCTGTTCGAGCGGTACCCCGGCCGCCCCGCAAGCGCTGCGGACGGCACGCGCGGGAAACTCCCGCCGCAACGACGCGGCCACGCTTCCCCCGACTCCGGAGAAACCCAGCTCGACCAGCGCGCGGAAAGCGCCGAGCTGCTCGTGTGGCAGCAACGGCTCGGGCCGGTTGCGCAACCGCAGGACGGCGGCATCGACTCGCGGAACCGGATGGAAACTGTGCCTGCCGACGCGCGCGCCCAGTTCGATCGCCGTCGTCGGCCAGTGGGCGACGGTGAGCTTCGTCCAGCGGCCGTAATCACCGGAGTGCTTGCGAGCGAATTCGAGCTGGGTGAGCAGGGTCGCGGAGGTGAGCCCGCCCGCGGCCAGGCACCAGCGCACGATGTCGGTGGTGATGGCGAACGGCACGTTGGCCACGACGGCGAACGGCTCCCGAGGCGGGCGCACCCTGCGGAAATCTCGGTGGTACAACGCGATTCGCGGGTCGTCCGCGTATCGGCGGCCCAGCAGTGCCGCGTAGCGCCGATCCTTCTCGTAGGCGCGGACCCGGCCGCTCACGGTCAGCAATTGCCTGGTCAGTATGCCGTCACCGGGTCCGACTTCGAGAACGAGATCGTCGGCGGTGACGCCGGAGGCGTGCACGATCAGCCGGGCGGCGCGTGCGTCGGTGAGGAAGTTCTGCGAGAGCCGCTTTCGCGTGGTCGCCGGGTCGCTGCCGCGGGCACGCGAAAGGGAATGATGGCGGGACATGGGTGTCCTCCGAACGGAGTGGTCGAATCGGGAAGGTCGATTCGCCCGGACCCATGCCAGGGCACGAAGAGTGCGACGACCGCTACCGGTCACCGACGCGGATTCCGCTCGAACGGATCAGGAGATCGCAGCGGTACGGTGCACCGGCAGAGCCCAGGCCTCCGTACGCAGCCGGAGGTAATACGCGCCGACCGCGTACGCTCCGTTCATGCCGGGACTGCCACACATGTCCCGCACCGTACGACCGTCACCCAGCCGTGTGCCACTTCTTTTCCGGATGCGGCACCGTAGAGTTCAGCGCGGCGTCGACTGGCCGACCACGTCCGGGTCTTGCCGCTCGGCGGCGTAGGCCCGCCAGGACTTGGCCTCCGCGTGCTTGCCGAGCTGGTCGAGGAGATCGGCGAGTTCGGCGATGGCGCGCGGCTCGTGGCGGTCGGCGGCGGTGCGCCACCAGGATTCGGCCCCGACGGGATCGCCGCGCCGCAGCCGAACCATGCCGAGTTCGTAGGCGGCACCCGCGTGCCCGGCATCGGAGGCCTGCGCCCACAGTCCGCATGCCTGCTCTTCGTCGCCGCGGCGGTACATCGCGACGCCGAGGTCGTAGAGCGCACCGCGATACCCGGGGTCGCCCGACTGCCTGGACTCGCTCGCCCGGGGCGGGGCGTCGACCGGAGCGGGCCGTTCGTCGGACTGCGGGACTCCGTTCGGCACCGACGCCGTATCGGGAACCCGGGTACTCGGCACGCTCGCCGGGGGGCTGCTGTTCGTGTCCACCGGGTCGAGCTCACGGACGGGTTTCTCCGCTGCGGGGGGCGTTTGCGACACCTGCCCGCCGAGCGGTGAGTTCGATTCTCGCTGGACGTGATTCGGCTCCGCAGCGCCGGAACTCGAAGGCGAAGTCTGCGCCGGGGGCTGGGTGTGCGTGCCGGCGAGGTCGAATGCGCGATATGGGTCCACCGTCGGACGGTTCGCGACCCGCGGGCTCGATCCGGAGTGCGGGCCGTCTGCCGAGGGGGAGGTGGTGGGCGGGACTCGAGTGTCCTGGGGGACGGGCCCGGACCCGGGAGGTGAGGTATCTGTTTGGGGTTGGGTGTGTGTGCCGATGGGGTCGAGTGCGCTGGGGTCCGCCGCAGTTGGACGGTTCGCGACCCGCGGGCTCGATCCGGAGTGCGGGCCGTCTGCCGAGGGGGAGGTGGTGGCCGGGACTCGAGTGTCCTGGGGGACGGGTTCGGACCCGGGAGGTGAGGTGCCTGTTTGGGGTTGGATGTGTGTGCCGATGGGGTCGAGTGCGCGATAGGGGTGTGCGGTCCACGGATTCGCGACGATCGGGCTGGCTTCGGTGCTCGTGCCGTCCGCCGCGGGGCGAGCGGGTAGCGGAGCGTTCGGTGCGGGTGGCGTATTGCCGAGCAGCAGGCCGGTGCGGGAGCGTGCCGGGTCCTCGGGCGGGTGTGTATGTGCGACCGGAGGTCCGAAGGTTCCGTACGAGTCCGCCGCCGTTCTCTCGTGCGCGATCCTCGGATGGTGAGCGAGGTTCCGGGCGGGTACTTCGGACTCCGGCTGCGGCCCAGCCGACTGGGTGGTCGAGCTCGACGCCGGCTGCGCGCTGTCCGGGGCTCGGGAGCCGGGAGCGGAAGGTGGAGTTTCCGCAGTGGATCGTGTGGCGCGGGACGACTGCAGATTCACGAAGAGACTGCCTGCGCGGCGGGGCTGGGTCGCTTCCGTCGTTTTCTCGGCACCGCCACCGACGGCTGCCGAGGAAACCCCGGTGAGCCGTTCGGCCGCCGTCGCGGATGCGCTCGCGGCCGTAGCGGCGTCGATACGCGGAACGGGCATGGTAGGCGCGGTGGGCGGGCCCGCCGACGAGATCGCCTGCGGAATGGGCGGATTCATGCCGATCGGAGCCGTCGCGGGCGCGGCGGGAGCCGGAGGCTCCGGGGCGACCGGTGTGGGAGCGGTGGACAGTTCCACGACCAGGTTCGCGAAGTTCGGTGGTCCCTCGCCGATGCTGCACCACAGCACGACGCGACCGTTGGGCCGGTGCTCGACGACGATGCCGTAGTTGCCCGTCCACGACTTCTGCGTGCCGAATTCGTCCACCCAGACGGGGGTCAGTGTCACCAGGGTCACCGGCGCGGTGGGCGTGACGGCGAAGCTGACCCCCGCGGCCAACGCGTCGCTCCACGCGTCGACTCCGGCGAGTGAACGTCCGTGCAGGTCCAGATAGCCGTCGACGACCGACAGACCCATGCCGAGCCCACGCAGCCCTGCGGGCGGTGCGGCGGAGATCATGGTCAAGGCGATGGTGGTGGGCGCGGGGCCGACTTGCTCGGTGTACATCGGGTAGACCATGCTGCCGTGCCAGCGGATCGGATCCGCGCTCTGGTAACGCGCGGCCAGCGGCAGCTCTTCGGGCGTATTCCGGGCAGCCCACGACGAATACCGCTCGTTCACTGTCGCGCGCCTGCCTTTCCACCCGATCCCGACCGCCGCCCCCGCGCCGGGCAGCGGGATATACCGTACTCGCCGCGAACCGGAACTGCGCCGCGATCCCTGGCGGTAGGTAATGCCCCGAGCCCCAACGCTACCGGGTAGTTCACGCCATTTCCCAATGGTGCGTAGTGGCGAGCCGGGCGCGGAATCGGGCGGCGCACGCGTGTGCGGACCCTGTTGTCGATATCCGAAGCGAGGAGAAGGATCGCATCGGCGACGCCGCTGTCCCGCGCTGCCATGGGCGAACGGTCCGCTGCGACCGTCGCTCCCGGAACCGGCGGATGGAGTGCCTGTGGCGCTTAAGGGTGATCGGAGCGCTTTTCCGGAACGCCGAACAGCCGACCAAGCGCTTGCTACGCTCGATCGATGATCTCCACGGTGGTCTGGGGAACCGGCAACGTCGGCCGGGCGGCCATCCGGGCCGTCGACGCGCACCCCGCGCTGCGTTTGACCGGGGTGCTGGTGCACGATCCGGCGAAGGTCGGCCGCGATGCGGGCGAACTCGGCGGGCTGGATCGGGACTTGGGCGTCGCCGCGAGCGATGATGTCGGCGCCGTTCTCGGCGCACGCCCGGACGCGGTGGTCTACGCGGCCTCCGGCGACATCCGGCCGGACGACGCGCTCGCCGATATCGTGCGCGCGCTGCGCGCGGGCGCGGTGGTCGTCACCCCGGCTCTCTACGCCCTCTACGATCCGCGCAACGCACCGCCGGAGGTACGCGACCCGGTACTGGCGGCGATCGCGGAGAGCGGCGGATCGCTGTTCGTCTCCGGTATCGACCCCGGGTGGGGCAACGACGTACTGCCGCTGCTGATCAGCGGGCTCGGGAGCACGGTGGAGACGATCCGCTGCCAGGAGATCTTCGACTACTCCACCTACGACCAGCCGGACTCGGTGCGCTACCTGGTCGGCATGGGGCAGCCGATGGACTATCAGCCGCCGATGCTCGCGCCGTCGGTGCCGACCATGGTGTGGGGCGGGCAGATCCGGCTGATGGCACGGGCGCTCGGTGTCGAACTCGACGAGATCCGCGAGACGCTGGATCGGCGCTCCCTCGACGCCACCGTCACCACGACGTCCATGGGTGAATTCGAGGCAGGCACCCAGGGCGCCGTGCGTTTCGAAGTGCAGGGCATCGTCGCGGGGCAACCGCGACTGGTCGTCGAACACGTCACCCGCATCCATCCGACGTGTGCGCCCGATTGGCCCGTACCGGCCGATGGCGGCGCGGGCGCGCACCGGGTGATCATCGAGGGGCACCCGCGCATCGAAGTGACCGTCGAGGCGACCGACGAAGACGGCAACCGCTCCGCGGGCGGGAACGCCACGGCCGTCGGCCGCCTGGTCGGCGCAATCGACTGGCTGGTGGCGGCGAAACCCGGACTCTACGACGCACTGGATGTCCCGTTGCGTCCCGCCGTCGGCAAACTCGGAAGGAAGCACCCATGATCATCGACGTTCCCGAGGGCAAGGATCCGATCGGCTACGTCTGGGGTGAGATGGTCCCCGGCATCGGCGTCGCCGCCTCGAATTTCTCGCTGTCGGTGTACTCGCACAGCACGCTCGGCCTGCGTGAGTTCGAGGCGGCCCGGCTGCGCATCGCCCAGATCAACGGCTGTCTGTTCTGCATGGACTGGCGCACCGAACGCGACGGGGTGAAGGTCGAGCCCGAATTCGCCGACGCCGTCACGAACTGGCGCACCACCGACGCTTTCGACGAACGCACCCGGCTCGCCGCCGAATACGCCGAGCGTTACGCCACCGACCATCACAACCTGGACGAAGAGTTCTGGCATCGGATGCTCGCCCGCTACAGTCAGGCCGAAGTCGTCGAACTGAGCATGAGCATCGGCTCATGGCTGGCGTTCGGCCGGTTGAACCACGTGCTCGGCTTGGATTCGGTGTGCGTGCTGCCCGGCCATACCGGCAACCGGTGAACCGGCGCCGAAAACGCTAGACCGGCATTCTCGACACCCACGCGGGCTGCCCGTCGACCAGGCCCAGTTCGAACTCCTCGGGCGCGTCGAGCACGGCGCCGAGCTGGCGGAGCGCTCGATCGGCGGAGATTTCCGCCGGGAAACGGATGTATTCGAGGGTGGCGCCGGATATCCGGGCCCGGAATCGGTACCGGAATTCGACCTGACCCGCGTAGGTCAGCGCGATTCGACCCTGCCAGTCGATGTCGTGCCTGCCGTCGGATCGCCGGGTGAACGACACTTCCTGGTCGGCGACCGAGTCGTGCCCGAGCAGGTAGATGTTGAACGCAAGGTATCCGACGTCGTCGGCGTGCGCGAGGGGCAGCGGGTCGACCGTGAGGCGCTGCGGTTGTTCGGATTTCAGTCGAAAGGGCAGGCCCGGCGCCGCGGCGCGCAGGCCGGTGGCGTCGTCCTCGCCCCAGTACGTGGACGACAGCGTGCAGCTGTGATAGTTCTGCCACACGATCGGCGACAGCCAGTCCTCGCCGTCCTCCTCGCCGTGAGCGGGGTCGCGTTCGGCGTTGTACGCCGCGGAGCGCAGGTGCAGATCGAACCACAGGCTGCCGGCCTGGTCCATGCGGCCGGTCCACGCGAACTCCTCGATCGCGTGCCCTTCCGGCCACGGATTGCCCGGGAACACAATTCTCCCGGCGGGCGAAAAACGCACCAGGTCGGTCCTTTCCATGCCGACACACCCTAGCGACCGAGGCCGACAAACTCGATACGCCAGATCAGGGAAGCCGCGACCGGACCGGTCGTACCTCAGGCGTTGGCCGGCGCCTCCTGCTCCGGCTGGTCGGCGGGCGGCTCGTCCACCGTCCGTTTCGGCCCGGTGAACCAGGTCCGAGCCGACGCCAGCCACCAGATGCCGATCGCGCCCACCACGCCGACCAGGGTGATCGGTGCGTAGTTCACGGTGTTCCAGGTGAATTCGCTGTGCCACGGATAGCCGCGGGCGTCGGTGGGCAGGATGAACAGGAAGCTGATCAGCACGATCCAGATCAACGCGACCACTCCGACCGGGCGATACCACGCGCCCAATCGCCATGGGCCGGTGCGGAATCGGCTCCCGTGCCGCTGCCGCAACAGGATCGGAATGCCGTAGGCGATGTAGAGACCGATGGTCGCGACCGAGGTCGCCGCGGCGTAGGCGGTCGGTGCGTTCGCCGCGGGCACCAGCATGGACGGAATCAGCAGCACGAACGCGAAGAACGAGATGAACAGCACCGCGTGCACCGGTACCTTGCGCGTGGAAAGCCGCGACCAGAACCTCGACCCCGGCACCGCGCCGTCCCGCGCGAACGCGAACAGCATGCGGGAAGCCGAAGTCACCGAGGCATATCCGCAGAACAATTGCGCGACCGCCGCGATGATCAGCAGCGAACCCGACCAGAAGCCGTTCAGCGAGTTCTCCAGGATGTAGATCACGGGATAGCCGCTGTTCTTCGCGGGATCCAGCGCGTCGTCCAGATTCGGGATGGCGAACGTCACCGCCATGATGAGCAGATATCCGGCGATCGCCGACACGACGATCGTGTTGATGATCCCTTTGGCCGCCATCCGCGACGCGTCGTGTGTTTCCTCCGACATATGCGCGGAAGCGTCGTAGCCGGTGAAAGTGTATTGCGCATGCAGCAGGCCGAGCAGGAAGCTGAACGCGACCCCGCCGAATCCGATCGCGCTGTTGTCCACCGTCTCGGTGAAGACGAATCGGGCACTCTGGTGGTGTTCCGCTCCGAAGCCGAGGACGACCACGAAGATCGTCACACCACCCACGTGCCACCACGCGGACACATTGTTGATCACCGCCGACAGATGCGGGCCGATCACGTTCAAGACGGCGTGCAGGACCAGGATGGCGGCGAACACCAGGAAAATCGCGGTGCGGTCGGTGCCGATGTCGATTCCGACGACGTTCAACACCACGGTGGTGAAGATGGCGGCGCCGTAATCGATCGCCGCGGTCACGGCGATCTGCCCGATCAGGTTGAACCATCCGGTGAACCAGCCCCACACCGGTCCGCCCAGTTCGGCGGCCCACCAGTACAAGCCGCCGGAGGTCGGGTAGGCGGAGGCCAATTCCGCCATGGCGAGTCCGACGAACAACACCATGAGCGAGACCAGCGGCCACCCCCAGGCCATGGTGATCGGGCCGCCGTTCGCCAGACCGATGCCGTAACTGGCCAATCCGCCGGTCAGGATGGACACGATCGTGAAGCTGATGGCGAAATTCGAGAAACCCGACCATGATCTGGCCAGTTCCTGCTTGTAGCCCAGTTCGGCGAGCCGACGTTCGTCGTCGGAAGGGGGTCGGATCTCGGTCATGTCGTGCTCCCGGGTCAAAACGCTGCCCTCATACCGCGTTTGCCAGAAGATCAGTGTGAAGTACGGATCGGTCACCCGCAGCGCAACCAGCAAATTCGTGGAACGGTGGCCCACGCGGCCGCCGGGTGGACGCCGAACGTAGCGTGAAGCCATGAGCGAGCGACTGGTGGTCATCGGCGGTGACGCGACCGGAATGTCGGCGGCCTCGCAGGCGCGCCGGATGAAGGACGCCGGCGCGCTGGAGATCGTGGTCTTCGAACGCGGCGGGTTCACCTCCTACTCGGCCTGCGGCATTCCGTACTGGGTCGGCGGTCACGTCGTCGACCGGGATGCCCTGATCGCCCGCACGCCCGAGGAACATCGGTCCCGCGAGATCGACTTGCGGCTGCACACCGCGGTCACCGAGATCGATGCCGAGCAGGCTCGCGTGCGCTATCGCGACCGGGAAACCGGCGCGTCGGCATGGATGTCCTACGACCACCTCGTCATCGCCACCGGCGCCCGCCCCGTCCGGCCGCGGCTGCCCGGTATCGACGCGAACGGTGTGCACGGTGTGCAGACGCTCGACGACGGACAGGCGCTGCTCGACACGCTGGAGCGGGCGCGCGGCAACCGCGCCGTCGTGGTCGGGGCCGGTTACATCGGCGTGGAGATGGCCGAGGCCCTCATCCGGCGCGGCTACGACGTCACGATGGTCAACCGCGGCTCGGAACCCATGTCCACGCTCGACCCCGACATGGGGGCTCTGGTGCGCGACGCGATGTGCGGAATGGGCGTCAAGGTGGTCGGCGACGCCGAGGTGTCCGAGTTCCGGACGGATGACGACGGCCGGATCGCCGCGGTCGTCACCGACACCGCGGAATACCCGGCCGACGTGGTGGTGCTCGGCATCGGCGTGCGCCCGGAGACCGAGCTGGCCCGCGCCGCCGGTCTGCCGCTGGGGGAGTACGGCGGGCTGCGGACCGATGTCGCCATGCGGGTACGCGGGCACGAGAACATCTGGGCGGGCGGCGATTGCGTCGAGGTGCTGGACCTCGTCTCGGGCCGGGAACGCCACATCCCGCTCGGCACCCATGCCAACAAGCACGGTCAGATCATCGGCGCGAACATCGGCGGGGGATACGCGGTCTTTCCCGGCGTCGTGGGCACCGCGGTCAGCAAGGTCTGCGAACTCGAGGTCGCCCGCACGGGTCTTCGGGAGAAGGACGCCAGGGCAGCGGGCCTGCAATACGTGACCGTCGCGGTCGAATCCACCAGCCGCGCCGGCTACTACCCGGACGCGGCGCCGATGACGGTGAAAATGCTCGCCGAGCGGCTCACCGGACGCTTGCTCGGCATCCAGATCGTGGGACGGGAGGGCGCGGCCAAGCGCGTCGACATCGCCGCGGTCGCGCTGACCGCCCGGATGACCGTCGAGCAGATGACCATGCTCGATCTCGGTTACGCACCGCCGTTCTCCCCGGTGTGGGATCCCGTTCTGGTAGCAGCGCGCAAGGCCGTCACCGCTGTGCGCAAGCGCGGGTAGCCCGCTCAGCCGAAGATTTCCAGCAGCTCGGTCTTGCCGAACATGACCGCGGCGTCGCGGGCCGACGGGGTGCCCGCGTCGGGGTCGGCGCCCGCCGCTGCGAGTTGTCGCACGATCTCGCTCTCGCCCTTGAAAACCGCCCCGGCCAGCGGAGTCTGGCCCTTGTCGTTGGCACGGTCCGGATCGGCCGACCGTTGCAGCAGCGCCGCCACGGCATCGGCGTGCCCGTGGTAGGCGGCGAGCATGAGCAGGGTGTCGCCCGCGTCGTTGGTGAGGTCGACCGGCACGCCGGCGTCCACATAGGCGGCCAACCTCGCGGTGTCTCCGCGCCGAGCGAAGTCGAACACCTTGGCGGCCAGTTCCAGCAGTTCCGGGTCGATCTCGTCGGTGCTCATCCACTCACTCCTGTCCTGGGCCGCGTGATCAGCGCGCCGCCGCCGACTTTCCGAGTTGTTCCCGCACTATGCGCAGATCGTCGACGAACGCTTCGTAGGCGGCGGTACGGTCGGGCGCGCGCAACACCGACGACGGGTGCACGGTGGCGATCGCGCGGAAGTCGGCCGTTTCGACGACCTCGCCGCGGCGTGCGCTGACCTTGAACGTCGGGCCGAGCACCGCCTGCGCCGCGATCGCGCCGAGGCACACCACCAACCGCGGACGCAGCAGATCGAGTTCGGCGTCGAGCCATGCCGAGCAGGCGACCACCTCGGTGCGGCCGGGTTGCTTGTGGATGCGCCGCTTGCCGCGCTCCACGAACTTGAAATGTTTCACCGCGTTGGTCAGGTAGACCGCGTCGCGGTCGATGCCGACCTCCGCCAGCGCGCGGTCGAGCAGCCGCCCCGCCGGACCGACGAACGGATGGCCTGCCACGTCCTCCTGATCGCCGGGCTGCTCGCCGATCAGTACCACGTCCGCGTCCTGGGGCCCCGCGCCGAACACCGTCTGCGTGGCATGGCGGTAGAGATCGCACCCGTGACAGTCGCAGGCCGCTTGCCGCAGCCGCGTCAGATCCGCGTTCTCGGGGACGTACATCGTGGCGCCGGGCGCCTTCGTCACCATCGGCCGACCTCCTCTGCCCCTCGTGCTGGTGGCGGCTTACCCGTTTCCGCAGCCCTCACGCGACAGTCGCGAATCTGCCTCCCATGTGGTGAACGAGCGGACCCGGGTCGGTATAGTCGCCGCGGATGAGTAGTGTCACCGCCACCGCCGGAACGCCGATGTCCCAGAACCGTCGACTCGCGCGCGTGCTGCGCCCGGCGCCGGTTCTCGCACTCGCGTTCTCCGCGTTCTGTCTGCTGACACCGGTCTGGCCGTTCCACAAGATCACCGGCGGGTTCATCGACCTGCAGGTGTATCGCCTCGGCGTGGACGCCATGCGGCACGGCGCCGACATGTACGGGCAATTGCCGCAGACCACCATCGGAGCGGGTCTGCCGTTCATCTACCCGCCCTTCGCCGCGCTCGCGCTCGGCCCCTTCGCGATGCTGCCCTGGGACGTCGCCGCGTTGAGCTTCTTCGTCTCGTCGGTGGCCGCGTTGGCCCTCACGCTCTATCTGGTGGCGCGGCGGGTGTGGCCGGACGAGTCGCAGCGCCGGCTGGCGGTCTGGGCCACCGCGTGCGCCACTCCGCTGGGGCTGCTGCTGGAGCCGATTCACTCCACGCTGGACTTCGGTCAGGTCAACCTGTTGCTGATGGCCCTGGTCGCCGCCGATTGCCTCACCCACAAGTCGCGCTGGCCCCGGGGCATGCTGATCGGCGTCGCCGCCGCGATCAAGCTGACGCCCGCGGCGTTCGTGCTCTACTTCCTGGTCCGGCGGGACTACCGCGCGGCCGCGACCGCCGCGGTCACCGGCGCGGCCGCCACGGCGCTCGGCTTCGCGATTCTGCCGAAGGAGTCCGTCAAGTATTGGTTCGGCGGCCTGGGCAACGTGTCCGGGCTGAGCGGTTCGGCATTCCACACGAATCAGTCGATTCAAGCGGTGTTCTCTCGTTTCGAAACGCCCGAGCCCGCGTTCACCATCATCTGGTTGATCCTCGGCGCGTTGCTGCTCGCGCTGGTGGTCACCGCCATGCGCCGAGCCGCCGACTTGCCCGCGCTCGCGCTGTCCCTCAACGCCGTCTTCACGCTGCTGGTTTCGCCGATCTCTTGGTCCCACCACTGGGTGTGGATCGCGCCCGCGTTGTTCGCCATGGTCGGTCACGCGTCCCGCCTGCCCGGCAGGCGGGCGATCGGGTGGTGGGTGACGTTCGTGGTGACCGCGGCGATATTCGTCATCGGCCCGCACAACTGGCTGCCCGACGGCGAGCACCGGGAGACCGCGTGGACACCCTGGCAGCATTTCATCGGCAACACCTACGTCTGGTTCAGTGTGGCGCTGGTCGTGCTGTTCCTGGTCGTCCGCAGGCGGAAGGTCGTGGGCGACGGGAGCCCCGCCCGCGAGGAACCGGCCCCCGCGTCCGAGGCCCCGCCCTCAGCGCTGTCGGCGCGCTGAGGAACCGCGGCGGTCTTCGTCGCGTCAGCCCATGCCGGGAGCGGACGGCGCGACGAAGAGGAAGCTCTTCTCCTCGACGCGCTGCTTGATCCGCCACTGTCCGTCCACGCGGACGAACGTGTCGTGGTACCAGAGACCGCACAGCATGATCGTCGGCGGTCCGTCGCCGCCGGACACGAGCATCGGGTTGTGACACATCGTCCGCCCGGTGGCGGTGTCACCGTCGACTCGGATGGACGAGTTGCTGATCAGGTGTTGGAAGGCCGGGAAGTTGGGCAGGACGGCGGCCAAGAACTGCTTCGTCGCCGCCAGATCGCCCACCGATCCGCCCATGGCCGAGTAGTCGATGTGCGCGTCCGGGGTGAACACCTCGTCCAGCAGGTCCCACTGTCGAGTGTCGACCGCGTGCGAATACCGCACCATCAGGTCTTCGATCTCGAGTCGATCCGAAATCTCCTGCAACGACAGCATGCCTGCCTCCCGATTGACGTCGATATCCGGGTAGATGCCACCAGGATTCGGCGTGCGAGGCAAGGTCCGCGCGGTCAAGCCTTGCGCGGCAGGATGTTCAGCACGAGTGTGAGCCCCGCCACGATGCTCACACACGCCACGAGCGTGGTGAACGCCGATTGGGTGAGCGCGGCGATGCCGATCGAAAAGGCAAGGCACGTGGTCAAAGCTAGCGCGCCGGTTCCCGGTTCCACACCGGCGATGCGGGTTGGTCGGTGATCCGTCATTGCTATGTAATACCCACCGCAGCCCGTTACGAAACCGTGATGCCGACTGATTTTCCGCCGGGGCGTGCCAGCAGGTCAGCGCCCGATGGCGGCTCGGGCAGGATCGAGTCGTGACCGTCGCTGTGCAGACCCTCCTCGATGAGGACGACATCCGTTCCGCCAATGCCCTTTTCCGCACGGCCATGGTGGGCTTGCCGCCGCTGACCCCTACCGCGGAGCTGTCGGAGCCCGGTCGCACGCTCGGCGCCTACATCGATGGCGAACTGATCGGCACCGCGGAGTCCTACACCAGCAGGCTGGTCGTCCCCGGCGGCGCGCGCCTGCCGCACGCGGCGGTCAGCCACGTCGGAGTGCTGCCGACCCACACCCGCCGCGGGGCGCTCACGGCGTTGTTGCACCGTCAGCTCGCCGACATCGCCGAACGCGGCGAAGCGGTCGCCACGTTGCGTGCGTCGGAGGGTGCGATCTACGAACGGTTCGGCTACGGCATCGCCAGCTCGTTCGCGCGGGTGGAGTTGCAGCGCCGTCGGGCCCGGCTGCGTGACACGGTGGCGGCGTCCGGTCCGGTGCGTTTCATCGACGGCGCCGCGGCGTGGAAACTGCTGCCGCAGATCTACGCGACGGCCGACGTCGCCTGGACCGGCGCTGTCGATCGGCCCGAATACTGGTGGCGGTTGCAGGAATTGCTGAGCACGGAGCCGAACTACTGCCTGGTCCACGGCCGGCCGGCGCCGAGGACGGGTTCGTCCGCTACCAGCCGGTCGATCCGAGGAGCTGGCTGTCCCGGCCGGAAAAGCAGGTGGTGATCAACGATTTCGTCGCGACGACGCCCGCGGCGTATCGCGGGCTGATCCGCGGGCTGATGTCGATCGACCTGGTCGATACGTTCGTGCTCCCGTTCCTCGCCTTGGACAGTCCGCTGCGCCACCTGCTCACCGACGAACGCGCGGTGCGCGTGCTGTCGACCAGGGACGAGACGTGGTTGCGCCTGGTCGATGTCGGGCACGCGCTGGCGCGGCGCACCTATCGCCAGGCCGCCGCGGTCGTGGTGGAAGTGCGGGACCCGATCCTGACGGCGAACTCCGGCCGCTACCGGATCGCTGTCGACGGCGTGCGACGAGTTCGGGAGAACCGGGATCTCACCACGAGTATCTCCGAGCTCGCGGCGGTCTATCTGGGCGGAACGACATGGCGCGAACTGGCTTTCGCGGGACGTGTCGACGAACATCGTCCCGGTGCGGTCGCGGACGCGGACGCGCTGTTCGCCACCGACTCGTTGCCGTTCTCGGGGACCTTCTTCTGAGCGCGAGGCAGGCGTACAGTACGTACGTACGGTTTGGTAGCGAGCCTCGGAGTGGCCTATGTGGGATCCTCAGCAGTACCTCGCCTTCGACGATCACCGGTCCCGCCCGTTCTTCGACCTGCTGAGCCGGGTCGCCGCGGCCGAACCGCGGGTGGTGGTGGACCTGGGCTGCGGTCCCGGGCATCTCACGGCGGTCCTCGCGCGGCGCTGGCCGGGCGCGATCGTGCGAGCGCTCGACTCGTCGCCGGAAATGGTCGCGGCCGCGCGAGATCGTGGCATCGATGCGACGCTCGGGGCGGTACAGGAATGGCAGCCGAGCGCGGAGACCGATGTCGTGGTCTGCAACGCCGTCCTCCAATGGGTGCCCGGGCATCCGGACTTGCTGGCTCGGTGGATGCGAGAGCTTCCAACGGGCGCGTTTCTGGCCGTGCAGGTGCCCGGAAATTTCGACGCGGCCTCGCACCGGGCGATCCGCCAGGTGGCCGCTCGCGACGATTGGCGCGACAGCCTCGGACGAGCGGGCATCCTCGAGCCGAGGGCGGTGCTCGATCCCGCCGGATACGCCGACCTGCTCGCCGCCGCGGGTGGGGCGGTCGATGCCTGGGAGACGACGTACCTGCAACGCTTGAGCGGAGAAGATCCGGTGCTCGAGTGGGTCACCGGCACGGCGTTGCGGCCCGTGCGCGGGGCCCTCGATGACGCGCAGTGGCGGGAATTCACAGCGCAACTCGCCCCACTGTTGCGCAACGCCTACCCTCGACGCGCCGACGGCACCACTTGGCTGCCCTTCCGGCGAGTCTTCGCCGTCGCCCAGAAGCGATAGGCCGCAGCGGCGCTCAACGGCCGTGTTCGTGCGCGGTCGACAGCAGCCGGTCGACCCGGCTGCGCAGTTCGCTGGTCAGGGCGGGCATGCCGACCGACGGTAGCTCGGCGGCCACATTGGCGGCGAGAACGCGCAATTTGGTGTTGGTTTCCTGCGACCGCACGCGCAGGATGGCGAACGCTTCGTCGGCGTCGAGGCCATAGACCAGCATGACCGCGCCTTTGGCTTGTTCGATCACCGCCCGCGCGGCTACCGGGTCGAGGTCACCGTCCGCCGTGCCGTCACCGTCGTAGCTCACATGCACGCACTACCCGTCCACGGCGGTTCGACACGGCTTCGCGCGCGGGAACACCGGCGTTGCGGTGGCCTCGGCCGGTGAGGGGTTGACGCGAGCCTCCGGGATCGCGATACTTCGAACGTCATAGCGATTGCGTATAACTTGTCCTGCGGAAACGCGACGGAGACAGATCAATGACGATCCATACGGCAGTCGAAGCATTTCTTCTGGCTCAGGTGGACGACCCGGTCCCCGAAGCCCCCCCGAACTCGGAAAAAATTCTCCAGCTGTTCCGGTATTTCACGTGGTTCGTGATTCTCTCCGGAGTCACCGGGATCGCCTATGCGGGTGGAAGATTCGCCTGGGAAAAATGGAACGGCGGTCCGCTCGCGTCGGCGAAAATGGTCGCGGGCGGAATGCTCGGCGGCGTCATCGCCACCAGCGCGGGGACGATCATGAATGCGCTGATCGGTTGAATCGGTCGGCCGGCGCATCCGAATCCGGCCGCCGCGGTCAGTCGGTAACCTCCAATTCGACCAATTGACCCGGCGTGAAAGACTTTTCGCGCCGGTTGGTCTCGACGCCGAAGACCGCGACCACGAGGTCGCCGCCCGGCTGGACCACTCCTGCTTGGGTGAGGGTGCCGTACCCGACGATGGATTCGCCGACATGATCGGCGAGTTCCACCGCGGGAATTCGAATCGTCCTGCTCACGGGGCACCTCTATCGAGTCGAAGTGTTACTGGCTGCTGTGTCCGAGTTCGCAGGACTCGATCCTAATCCCAGAAAAGCGGCGCAGCACCCCCTGTCGCCGCCGATTCACCGCGCCGTGCCCGCACGGCGGCAAACTACGCCGTCAGGACGGAATTCCGTGCGCCATAACGATTTACCTCATGGCCTTGACCGGTTCGTGACCAGCGCGAGCGCGTCGGCGACCTTGGCCTGGAAGTGCGGGCACTCACGGAAGTCCGCGGCGGCGCAGTCGAGAGCGTGCGTAATGGTCTCCAGCGCCGCGGTGGACTGCGCGATCCGGCTGACGAGCTGGTCGCGGTGGGCACGCAGCAAGTCGCGGCGAGCGGAGCGGTCGGACGCCTCGGCGAAGAGCGTGGCGAGTTCCTCCAGCGATAAACCCACCTGCTTGCCGATCAGGATCATCGCCACGGTTTCCGCATCGCCGTCGCGGTAGCGGCGACGGCCCGCCCCGTCCCGCCGCGGCGCGAGCAATCCGGCATCCTCCCAGTGCCGCAGCACATGGGTGGCCAGACCGAACCGCGCCGCGAGTTCACCGATCGGCATGTCGTCGCCCGCCATATCCGCACTCTAGGCGGCGCGGGCGGTGAGCCGCGTGTACAGCCCGATGGGCTGACGCCGCGGACGTACCGCTTCCCGCCGCACGGTCGCCGCCTCGAACGAACGGCGCAACGCGCTGAGCGCGGCCGCCGAGCGCAGGAAACGGAAGTCGTAGATCGCCACGGCGCCGCCGGGTCGCGATACCCGCGCCAGCTCGGCTATCGCGCGGTCGACCTCCGGCCACTCGTGCATGCTCAGGCTCGAAACGACCAGATCGAAGCTGTCGTCAGGGTAGGGAAGCGCGGCCACGTCACCGACCGACAGTTCCACCGCGCCGCCGGACAGCTTCGCGTCGGCGAGGTCGATCATGTGCGGCGACAGGTCGACGCCGTGCAGCCGCAGATCCGGCCGCCGAGAACCCAACTGCGCCAATAGTTCCCCCGGCCCGGTCCCCACGTCGAGCACACACGCCCCCGATTGCGCTATTGCGTCGACGTCCGCGGCGATCCGGCGGTACAGGCCCCCGAGCAGCCGGGAAGCCCGCTGGTCGTAGCCGCGGCTCTGCTTTGCTCCGAACGTTGTCATGGTCACCTCTCCTCGTGCTGCGCTCAGCTTGCGAGTTGAGGTCGCCCTGAAGTCAAGAGCTGCTTGCGGCGCCGAGTCGCCCAGGCTTGCCACCCGCATCGCGCCTCAGTGGACGACACGGCGATCGCGGGTGTGGCACAAAGGAGGTCCGATGGTGACAGTGCCGCCGCGACGGTCGATCCACGTGCGGCGGCGACTGCGACGATCTGCCTTCCTCATGTCGGTTCGCGTGACACTGGGCGGGCTGCCTCGCACACCGCCGATCATCGGAGCTGGAGAAGACTTCCAGCCGAGAAGTGCGGCCCCGCCGGAACGCGGCGGGGCCGCACAACAGGCGCTCTCAGATGCACCAGACGGCGCTGCCGAGCGGTATGCAGAAGACTACCGAGCCGAAAACCGGCGTCGCGGCGCCGGACGGCGTCGTTTCGGCGGTAGCGGCGGGAGCCGCGATGACGCCGAAGGAGACGGCCATTGCGGTCGCTGCGACGATTTTCGTGATTTTGGTCGACATTGTGCATCCTTTGACTCGAGTGAAACTTAACTCTGACTCACGAGATTCATGCTTCACCCATAGTCCGGTGAGCACCAGGCAAGGAAACGTCAAGTTCCCCGGCATCACGTAACAGGACGATCACCGATGGCGCTTTTTTCGGGGTAGTGGCAGCCAACCCGGGCGAAAAACCTACCGGCGGATTCTTTTTGCCCACAATCACCGGAATTACGTGCTTCGATATGTGTTCGATTCTCCTTTGCCCAATGGAGACCTGGCTATCTCCGATCGTGTCGTGGAGTGATAGCCGTCGGCCTGATGCGTTGCCACGGCACACGCTGTGTGGATTGGTTCGGCGCGGGGGAGAGCCGTTCGGTAACGGTGATCGTTACGCCCTCGTAGCGGGGTGGGGCCGCCCGTTGGGCCGCGCCGCCGCATCCGCATGGAGACTTCCCACTGTTGGTGAGTTGGGCCCGAATTCGGTCGGTGCCGCGACCCTAAACTGAGGTAATGGTGCAGCCAACGCCCTGGCAGTCGGACGAAACGCGAGACGACCGGTCCGCCCGGCAGGACCGGGCGGGAAGCGGCGCCGTCGTGCCGGCGAAGGCAATTCTGGCCGCGCTGCGCGGATATTGGGGCTATGTGTGGGCCGCGGTCGGAAGCCTGGTGACGCTCGTGCTGCTGTTCCAGCCATGGCTCACCGCCGCGGGCGCCGATGGCAAGGTCAGCACCAACGCGTTCGGCCGGATGGAGATCACCACGCGGTTCCTCAACGTCTGGTCGCGATCGGCGCCTCCCGGCGCCCGGATCACCGGCTTCTGGGCGTTGCTCGCCTGTGCCGCTATCGTCATCGCGCTTTTCGCGATCGTGGTGAACCTGCGCCTTCGTATCGAGGCGCTGAATCGGCTGGCGACGCTGGCCACGTTGGTCGCCGCACTGTTCGTGGTGTTCACCGTGCTCTACATCAACAGCAAGGGCCCCGAGCTGAAGGCGATGGTCGGACGCAAGACGGATCTGGGCGGGCAGATCGGATCGTTGATGAACTGGGCGTTCGGCAACGGCAAACTCGTCGTGCCCGGTATCGGGCAGGTCGCCTACACGTCCGCGACGCTCACGCCGTGGGCGCTGCTCGCGGGCGTGACCTCGCTGGGCTCGGCGGTCGCCGCCGTCACCCAGTGGGTTCGCAACCGATCGGGCAACCTGTTCCGCCTCCCGTTACGGATCAATGTCGTCACGTCGAAGCCGTCCGCCGAATCCGAAGACGCGGACTGATCGTCTACCCCCGCGGGGCCGAGTAGACTCGCCCGAATCACTGTGTGAGTACGCAGTCCGAGGCGGTAACGCATGGTCGGCACAGAGGTACTCATTGCCGGTGCTGGGCCGGTCGGGTTGACCGCGGCAATCGAGTTGGCCCGGCGCGGTGTCGCCTGCCGAATCGTGGACGCGCTGCCCGAGCCGCCCCGATACGCGAAGGCCGTGGGCATCCAACCGCGAACGCTCGAGGTGTTCGAAGGGTTGGGTGTCCTGCGCCGGATGCTCGACGCATCCCTCCAGTTGCGTGGCCAGCTGGTGTACGTGAACGGCGCCGAGGTGGCCAGGACGGAACTCACGCTGCCCGCGGACGTCCCCTACGGGTTCATCGGGCTGCCGCAATACGTGACCGAGCGAATCCTGCGGGAGCGATTGGCCGAGACGGGCACCCGGATCGAACGCGCCACCTGGCTGACGACCTTCGAGCAGGACGACAGCGGCGTGCGCGCGGTGCTCGTCGACGCCGACGGCGAACACACCGTCGACGCGCAGTTCCTGATCGGCTGCGACGGAGCGCACAGCATCGTCCGCAAGCGGCTGGGCCTGTCCTTCGGGGGAGCGGCGTTCGCCGAGCAATACATGCTCGGCGATGTCGAACTCGACTGGTCGCTGCCCCGCGGCTACGTCATCCGCTCGACGCACCGCACCGAAGGCGTCACCGATGACCTGCTGGTGTGCATACCGTTGCCGGGACGCGGCCGGTACCGAGTGTCGATGCTGGTCCCCGACGAACTCACCACGGCGGAAACGTCCAACCCCGACCAACTCGTGCACGGATTCGAAGGCGGCCCCACGCCGCGGTTGCACCATATCCAAGCCGTCCTCGACCGCCTCGCTCCCGAGCCGGTCACCGCGTCGAAACTGCGATGGTCGTCGGTCTTCCGGATCAGTCACCGCATCGTCGATGCCTACGCGCGCGGACGGGTTTTCGTGGCAGGCGACGCAGCGCATATTCATCCGCCCACCGGCGCGCAGGGGATGAACACGGGCATTCAGGACGCGCACAATCTCGCGTGGAAGCTCGCGCTGGCGGTCAACGGCGACAGTGCACCGAAACTGCCTGCCAGCTACGACGCCGAGCGCAGGCCGGTCGGCGACGAAGTGGTCGGACGCACCGTGCGCAGTGCACGGGAGGGTATCGGGGCCGGGGAGTCGGACCTGGATTTCGTCATCCGGCGTGAGGCGCAACTGCTGATCGACTACCGGGACAGCCCGATCGTGGCGCGCGCGGCCGACCGCTGGCCGGGTCTGCGGGCGGGACTGCGCGCTCCCGACGCCGCCGGGTTGGTCCGCGGCGCGGTCACCTTTCCGATCCGCCTGTTCGCGCTGTTCGGACGGACCGATCACACCCTCCTGCTCTACGCCGACGACAGCGCCGGGACCGAAATCGGGGCGCTGGCCGATCTTGCCGCAGCGGCGCGCCGCCGAGCGCACCGGCACCTGGACGTGTACCTGCTCGCCGCACCCGGAGCGCGGGTCGACGATACGCTGCTGCCGGTCGTCCGCGACCGTGACGCCGATTTCGCGAAGGCCTACGGTGCCACCGGCGCAGCCGCGTATGTCGTGCGTCCCGACGGATACCTCGGTTACGCGGGGTGGGCGTCCTCGATCGACGATCTGACCGAGTACCTCGGCGCGACGTTCCGCTGACGGCGCCACGCCCATTGTGCGGACGAAGGACCTTCCCCCCTTGCGTGCGACCGACTCGATCGGGTACGCCGGATAACAGGAGGTGTTCGATGCCGTCCGCACACCCGTCCCCGACGCGGACAGAAGAGGTCATCGTGCCGTCGGAGTCCACCCGACTGGCCGGGGTGCTGGCTGTGCCGCCGGAGCGCACCGCGCTGATCGCGTTCGCCCATGGCAGCGGCAGCGGCAGGCGCAGTCCGCGTAACCGGTTCGTCGCCGAGGTCCTCAACCAGGCGGGATTCGCGACGATGCTGGTGGATCTGCTGACCGTCGAGGAGGAAGGCGACCGCGCCCGCGTTTTCGACATCCAGTTGCTCGCTCACCGGCTGGTCGAGGTGACGCACTGGCTGCGGACGCGGCCGGAGCTCGGTGGCCTGCCGACCGGATATTTCGGGGCGAGCACCGGCGCGGGCGCGGCACTGTGGGCGGCGACCGAACCGGGCACCGAGATCGCGGCGGTCGTCTCCCGTGGCGGTCGTCCGGATCTGGCCGGTTCGCGGTTGGGCTCGGTCCGCGCACCGACACTGCTCATCGTGGGTGGCAACGATCGATGGGTGCTGGAGATGAATCGGGAGGCGCAGTTACGGATGCCGTGCCCGAGTGAGCTGGACATCGTTCCCGGCGCGACACACCTGTTCGAGGAACCCGGTGCGCTCGAACAAGTCGCCGACTCGGCGGTAGCGTGGTTCCTCCGCCATCTCACCGTCGTGCGCCACTGAACACCACGGGGAGGTCGTCGGTTCCGGGCGCGATGCGGGTGCCGAAACCGCGGCTGATGTCTTCGAGTTTGGCGCAGAGCCAACGGGATTCGGTGCGCGGGGCCCATTCCAGGCGCATGTGCCGCACCTGCAGTGGAATCAGCCGGACCTCCGCCGAACCGTGGTCCACCGCCACGAGATACAGCGGATGCAGATCGGTGTGGTACCGCTCGTGGCCGCGGATGCCTTCGTAGTCGTCGATGACGTCGCCGCACCCGTAGAGGATCGGTTTGCCACGGTAGATCTCGATCGGACGCGGATGGTGCGCGGAGTGCCCGTGCACCACGTCGACTCCGGCGTCGATCAATCGGTGTGCGAACTGTGTTTCGGTTCGCGTCACGTCGTAGCCCCAGTTCGGCCCCCAATGCACGGAAACGATGCCGATGTCGTTGTCCCGCTTGTGCGCCGCCACCTCGGCGGCGACATCATCGGCCGCCGTGGCGCCGGGGGAGTAGCCCACTCGCCACAGGCCCGGCCGGTCGCGCCGTGCCGACCAGGATTCCGGAACACCGCTGGATCCGGCGGCGACCGACACGATCACCACGCGACGGCCGTCGGCGAGTTCCACCGTGGCGGGGGCACGGGCGCCCGCGAGGTCGGCCCCCGCGCCGGCGCGGTCGATATGCGCGGCGTCGAGCGCTTCGAGGGTGTCGGCGAGCCCGGGAATTCCGAAATCGAGCACGTGATTGTTGGCCAGCGCGCAGACCACCGGTGCGATCGCGGTCAACGCGGGCACGTTGTCCGGATGCATCCGGTAATGAATGCCCTTCGCGGGAGCGAACGCGCCGTCGGCGGTGATCGACGTCTCCAGGTTGAGCAACCGCACCTCAGGGTCGAGCTGGGCGAGCAGCGGCAGCACATCACCCCACAAGTGCCGGTATCCGACCGGATGAGTGAACTCGCCGTGCGCGCGCTCGGCCAGCTCCACGTAGGTTCGTGCGTCGTTGACGTACCGTTCGCGCAGCCTCGGGTCGCCGGGATGCGGCAGGATCTGGTCGACACCCCGGCCCAGCATGACGTCGCCGCCGAGCAGCACCGTCGCCATGTCACCATTGTCGATCATCGCGGCCTCGATGTGAACGCGCCGCTGGTCGCGTGCCGCACCCGAGTATCGGGCGTGACCCGTACTCGCCGACCTCCCGGAGTGGTCGGCTACCGAGTCGCCTGCCGGGCCATCGAAAGCAGCTGCTGCGGGTCGTCGGCGTAGACGGTGGCGATGACGTTCGCTCGCGCGGCGAGATCACGGGCGAGATCGCGGATCTCCTCCGACGCGGCCGGGTCGGCGTCGATCCCGGTCAGCAGATCGCGGGTATGGATCGCGGTAGCCTGCGCGCAGCGTCGCAGGCGTGCTTTCGCGACGGTGTCGAGCGCGGCGGGACTGAGATAGCGCTGAATGTGCTCGCCGCGGTCGGTGACCTGGTTGACGATCGGTTCGGTCGCCGCGTCGGTGAGCCAGCGTTCGGCGTCGGCCGTGATCTCGAAGACGAGATCGTGGTCTCGGATGTCGGTCGGATTGGCGGAGGTGGTCAGCAGGGCCATGCTCGCCCGTCCGATCGCGAGGAACCCGCTCATCGCGTGGGCGAGCAGGATATGCGGGTTTGCTGTCGGCAACTGGTGTAGACGTTCCCCCACGACGGTGACCCAGCAGGCGAGGTGTTCGGCTCCGGTGTCGATCGACGTCGCTGTCGGCATAGCGCGACCATACGCTGTTATCCAGGTGAGATATACGGAGAAACGCTGAAAGTTCGCCAGAAGTCGCGATTGGGCGTGCTCGCCGGCTCGTCTCGCTCCGTTGCGCCGCCGCGGCAGCGCCGGAATCGGCGTTCCCTATCGTCGCGTTCATGCTGGCCTCGCCACGACGATCCCGGGGGATACGAGGGCGTGAAGGTCTCTGCCGGAGTGGGTCATCGGGGACGGCGGCCGGCCGTCGCGTCCGGACTTGGGCGTTAACTGCGATTGTGCTCGTGCTCGGCTTCCGAAAGGTTCGGCCGCCGTGCCGAAATCGCATTCGCACGTGCATCCGACCAGGAGTCCGGTTGACCGATACGGCCCTTCGAAGTTCGGCTACCGCTCGGATGCCGGATGCCGGATGCCGGATGCCGGATGCCGGATGCCGGATGCCGGATGCCGGATGCCGGATGCCGGATGCCGGATGCCGGATGCCGGATGCCGGTACCGGCGGCCACGGGTCCGGTGAGTGGGATACGGGTCGTGCTGCCGTCACGTGGAAGCCAGATACTAGCTGTCGAGCGCCCTTACGCGCGGAGGTGGCGCTGTGGGCCGAAGCACCGTCGCTTCGATGGCCTACCAGCGCACTTCCCGCTATTTGGAACTCATCCTATGTTTATAAAGAGGATAGTAGTACTCTAAACTATCTACCTGCAGTTTCACTATGTGAGATCCGGGCTTCGCGTCGCCGATGGCTCGAATCTATCCAGCGAGGGAGTGTCGCGTGCTGGAAATCGACCACTTCAGTCACGGATGGCTTACGCCCATCGTCGCCTACGTCATGTCGTTCACCGGATCATTGCTGGGACTTCGATGCGTGGCCAGATCTCGTACCGGGTCCGCACGCGACGGCTGGCTGATCGCCGCGGCGGTCGCGATCGGCGGCACCGGCATCTGGGTCATGCACTTCATCGCGATGCTCGGCTTCGCCATCGAGGGGGCGACGATCCGGTACGACGTTCCGATCACCCTGCTCAGCGCCGTGATCGCCATGGTGGTGGTGTGGATCGGACTGCGCATCGCACACCAGCGAGCGCTGGGGCCGGTGGGACTGCTGGCCGGCGGCGGGGTGACCGGTCTGGGCGTCGGCGCGATGCACTACGCGGGCATGTACGCCATGAAATCCGACGCGATGATCGGCTACGACGGACGGATCGTCGCGTTGTCCATGGTGATCGCCGTCGTCGCGGCGACCGCCGCGTTGTGGTTCACGCTGCACACCCGCAGCACGCTCGTCACCGTCGGCGCGGCGGCGGTCATGGGTGTCGCGGTGTCCGGCATGCACTACACGGGCATGCTCGCGATGCACGTGCACGAAGCCGAGCACATGCACGCACCTTCCGGGGCCGGCGCGACGCAGTTGCTCACCCCGCTGATCGTGAGCATCAGCCTGGTGACGGTGCTGCTACTGCTGCACCTGGGTGTCACGGAAGTCGACGACGAGAACACCTATGTGCCGCAGGGCCGGCACGCTGCCAGTTACTGGCCGACTCGTGAGTGAACCGACCGGGTAGCGCTTTGTCGCCGGTCGGCCGAATGACGCGGTAGCCCGTTGCCCCGGCACCGCCCGGGGCGCGGCGACGTTTTCACCGCCGCATGCCGGGTACGCGCGCCAAGAGCCGGTTCGCGCGGTGGCCGGACGCTCCCAGTCGAACCAGGAGGTGGCGATGCGCATCGGGTACAAACTGGCGGCCGAGGCATTCGGTCCGAACGAGCTTGTCCGGCAAGCCGTTCGGGCGGAAGAGGCGGGTTTCGACTTCGTCGAGATCAGTGACCACTTCCATCCTTGGCTGGACAACCAAGGGCACTCACCGTTCGCCTGGACAGTGCTCGGAACCATCGCGGCGAAGACCGAGCGGATCGAGCTCGCGACCGGAGTGACCTGCCCCATTCTGCGATACCACCCCGCGATCGTCGCGCAGGCGGCAGCCACTCTGGCGATCTTGTCCGGCAACCGCTTCACCCTCGGTGTCGGTTCTGGTGAACGTCTCAACGAGCATGTCGTCGGCCGGGAATTCCCGCCAGTACGCATCCGGCATCGCATGCTGCGCGAGGCCATCGAGATCATCCGCTTGCTCTGGAGCGGCGGCTATCACTCCTACGACGGGGAATTCCTGAGCCTTTCCGACGCACGGGTCTTCGATCTGCCCGAGACCCTCCCGCCCATCGCCGTCGCCAGCGGTGGGCTGGAGGCGGCCTGCATCGCCGCGGAACTCGGCGACGGCCTGTTCGCGACCGAGCCCGAGTCCGAAATCGTCGAGCGCTACCGCGCGTCGGGCGGCGCGGGCCCCCGATACGCGGAAGTCGGCATGGCGTGGGCGCCCGACGAGGAAACGGCGGCGAAGGCGGTGCTCGATACCACCCGCTGGGCCCTGACGGGCTGGAAGGTGATGAGCGAGTTGCCGAACCCGGTCAATTTCGCCGCGGCGACCACCACCGTCCGGCTCGAAGACGTCCTCGACAACTTCGCCTGCGGGCCGGACCCGGCCCGCTATCTCGATGCCGCCCAGCAGTACACCGATGCGGGCTTCGACCATCTCGTGATGCAGAACGCCGGTCCCGACCCCGACGGCTTCCTGGACTTCTACCGCCGTGAACTCGACAAACCTCTCCGTGCACTGACCCCGAGCGTCTGAGCGCGAAACTTCCGTCACCGACGGGCGCGCGGTCGTCGTCGGTATCTTCCGTCGCGCCGTGCACGTCGCGGGTGGGCAGCCGCTCACGCCCGCCGGCGTGCGGCGCATGTTCGCTTGTTCCGCGCGCAACGCGTCGCCCGCGACGAGGTGTTGCATTGCGACGCAAGGCGACCGCGATCAGGTCCGTCGAGTGGTCGTTCCACGGACCGTGGTGAACAGGCGCAGGCAGCGCTGGGTCATGTCCTCGGGCGTGTGGTCGGGATGGTCGCTCCACCACGAGATGGTGGTGGACACGATGCTGAACCACAGCGCCAGCAGCAGCGAGTGATCGCCGGGATCGGAGATGCCGGCATCGGCCAGAATCTCCGATACCCCTGCCGAGCCCATGCCGTTCAAGGCATCCTGATAATGCCGGGCCACCGCGAAGGCCGCACCCGGACGTGGCAGTGTGGGGTCGTAGACGATCTTCCAGTTCTGGGTGCGTCCGTCCAGTGCGTGGAAGATCCCGGTCAGTGTCGCCAGCGCCCGGTCGTGCGCACCATGCGTGGACTGGGCCGCCGCGACCGCGTCGACCAGGCTCTTCCCGGCGCGGTGCACGCAAGCCGCGTGCAGTGCGTCGCGGGAGCCGAAGTAGGCGTACACGAGCGGCTTGGACACGCCTGCGGCCGAGGCGATTTCGGCGACCGAAGCCTTGGCGTAGCCGCGTTCGCCGAATTCGGTGGTGGCGATGTCGAGGATCTGCTCTTCCCGCCGCTCGCGCGGCACGCCCTTGGTGCCCGGCCTGCTCACCGGTGCTCCCCGGTGGCCCGGTGTACGACCGGGTCGATCAGCACACCGGGATTGAGGATGCCCGCGGGATCGAGTGCCGATTTGGCCGCGCGCAGCGCCGCGGCGAAAGGTTCGGGTCGCTGGCGGTCGTACCAGGGGCGGTGGTCGCGGCCGACGGCGTGATGGTGCGTGATGGTCGCGCCGTTGCGGTGCAGCGCCTCCGACACGGCCGTCTTGATCTCGTCCCATTGCTCGACGGTCCGTCCCCACCGGCCCGCGGCGTAGATGCCGAAGTACGGCGCGGGTCCGTCCGGATAGACATGGGTGAACCGGCAGGTCGAAACACCGGTCACACCGGCGGATCGGAACGCGTCCGTGGTCGCTTCCCGCACCGCCGCTCGCAGGTCCTCGAAACGGTCCCAGGTGCAGGCTGTTTCGAAGGTCTCGACGATCATGGATTGGGCGGCGAGCGCGTCGCGCTGGTAGGGCATGCGGAGGAACGCCGAGCGCCACGCGTCGGCCGCGCCCGTGCGCGCCGAGTCTTCGGCGGAATCGGTGGTGCGGACCCCGTCCGGAATCGTGCCGCCGTGCTCGCGGCAGATCCGCACCGCACGACGCATCGGCTCGTCGACGGGATGGTCGGCGGACTCGAAGCCGAGGACGAGCACCCCGCCCGCCGCGCTGGTGCCCGCGTTGATGAACGCCTCCACCGGATCCAGCAGCCGGCAGTTCGCCGGATACAACGCGGACTGGGCGATGGCGCGCGTCGCGGCCACGGCCGCGCCGTAGTCGCCGAACACCACCGACGCCCCGGACCGCCAGCGCGGACGATCCTGCAAGCGCATCCACGCTTCGGTGATGACGCCGAGGATGCCCTCCGAGCCGAGGAACATCCGATCGGGTGACGGACCCGCGCCGGACGCGGGCAGCCTGCGGGATTCGCTGATCCCGGCCGGTGTGACCACCCGTAGCGATTCGACCATGTCGTCGATGTGGGTGTAGACGGTCGCGTAGTGCCCGCCCGCCCGGGTGGCCAGCCAGCCGCCGAGCGTGGAGAACTCGAACGACTGCGGAAAGTGTCGCAGCGTCAGACCATCCGGCCGCAATGCCGCTTCCAGCGCCGGGCCGAGTATGCCCGCTTGGATTCGTGCGGCTCGGCTGGTGCGGTCGAGTTCGACGATCCGACTCAGGCGGCCGGTGTCCAGCGACACCGACCCGGCGTAGGCGTCGGCGCCGCGGAGTTCGACACCACCCACCACCGACGTTCCGCCGCCGAACGGCACCACGGCGACGCCCGCGCTCGCGCACCAGTCCAGGATGTCGAGGACGTCCTGCTCGGTCCGCGGCCGCAACACCTGGTCGGGTACGTGGTCGACGCGGCCGAGCAGATTGCGCACCACATCGCGGAATGCCTGCCCATGGCCGTGTGCGACCCGGTCGCCGAGGTCTTCGGAGGCCAAGGGGGTCAACGCGTCCGGCACCCGGACGCGTGGCGGAGGCACGCTCAACGACGTCAGGTCCGGCGCCTCGTGCACGGTCAACTCGGCTTTCGGCAGCAGTGCCGCCACGCGTTCGGTCAGGACCTTCCGCTCGGTCCCGGTGACCGCGTCCTCCCGGTTGCCCCAACCCCACCACGATTTCGTCGCCATCGCCGCGCTCCGTCCGCTGAATTGACTCGATGGTAAATTACCTGACGATCAATTGGCAGCGAATGCGTCGACGTCGCGGGCGGTCGACGCCGCGCCGCGACTACCGGACGAGTGCGTTGTTCCGCGTGACGATCAACGGATCGCTCGGCGTGAAGGGCAGGTCGGGAAGTGCGTCCAGGGCGACGCCGAACGTCGCGGCGAGCACTTTCCTGGAATAGGCGCTCATCGAGGCGCGGTAGCCGATGTCCGCGGGCGTGGGTTGGTCGAAGAAGATCAGCAAGTGGATCTCGGGGGAGTCGACGACTTCGATGTGGTGCGGGTAGGCGCGCGGGACGAAGTACACCTCGCCTTCGCGCACGATGTAGGTGTCCAAGGTGCCGTCCGGATCCATGATCGTCATTCGCGCCGAGCCGCGATGGACGTAGCCCATTTCGGCGGTCACCGGATGCCAGTGCGGTTCACGCATGCCGTCTTCGCGCACCCGCAGCGAGTACATCGAGATGTCACGCAATGCGGGCCAGAACTGGGCGCGGGCGGTGCGCGCGGAACCGACCGGCGAGTCCACCGGGGCGGGCATCGCCTCGATCGCGAAGTGGTGCGGATCGCCGTAGCGGGCGGTGCACGGGATGTCGGGCTCGCCCTCGCGTCGCACGACGAGTTTCGCTGTGGTGTCGCGCCGGATCTTCGCGAAGTCCTCGGCGGGCAGGTCGTAGGTGTTGCCGAGCACCGAATCGGTCATCGCGCCGAGGCTCGCGCTGAATCCGAAGTCCTCCGGTCGTTCGTGGCGGAAGGCGAGGATGAACTCGGCCTCGGTATCGCCGACGTTCTCCACGTGATGCAGCGCGCCGGAGTCGATGTGGAACATCTCGCCCGCGCTCACCAGGAACGAGGAGAATCTGCTGCCGTCGTCCAAGACCGAGACCAGGGCCCGGCCCGCGGTGCAATAGGTGAGTTCGGTGGCGTTGGCGTGCCAGTGCGGTTCGCGGATCGCGCCGGGGGCGAGCGTCAGGCGTTTGATCGAGAGCCCGCTGAGGATCGGGAAGCTGTCGGCGGTGAGCCGGGTGAGCGAGCCGAGTTCGCTGCGGTGGATCTGCTCACCCTTCCGTAGGGAGGCCACATGGATCGATGGTGTCTGCACGGTTGCTCCTCGCTCGCGGTCGAAGGATCGGTGTTGCGCGCTCGCGCCGGTATCGGCGCATGGCAGCTCGGGGAGACCGCGCCCCATGCGTCATAGCCGAAAGCCTTGCATAGTGATTTGCAGCACAATGAATAGTGCTGATGGGTGGTGCCCAAACGAATGTTTTTCACATCACACCATGTCATAGCCCAATGCGGGTGCGGGTAATCCTAGGACCTTTACCAACCTCGGCGCGCCGATCCGATCGGTGTTCGCTAAGGTCCGTTCTGCACGCTCGGGTCATGGTTCACGCATTTGAGGCACCGCTTCTGGCTCCATAGCCGGAGCGGACGATGATCGACCAGAGAGTGAACTCGCCGCCGCATGACCCCGACACGCCGTTCCGCACGTCGCACCCAGCATTCACGAGCACGCAATCTTCTGTTCCCGCAACTGCTCACGGCCGCGGTCGACACGGCGTTCGACTCGGCGGCCCTCCGGTACAATCCCACCGGCGATCCCGCGGACCAGCGTGAGCTCAGCTACCGGGAATTGGACGAGATGTCGTCGCGATGGGCCCGCTACCTGATCGGGTTCGGCGTAGGGCCGGGAGACTTCGTCGCGGTGGCCGTCACCCGCTCGATCGAGTCGGTGCTCGCGGTGTGGGCGGTCGCGAAGACCGGTGCCACCTACGTGCCCGTCGATCCCTCCTATCCGGCGGATCGAATCGCACACATGATCGCCGACTGTGGCGCCGTCGTCGGCCTCACCACATCGGCGCATCGCGCGGCACTCGTCGCGCCCGGCATGACGTGGATCGAACTCGATTCCGAAGCGCACCGGGAGAAGGTCGCCGCCGCGCCCGGCCATTCGATCTGCTACCTGGACCGGCTTCGTCCCCTCACCGAACAGCACCTCGCCTACCTGATCTACACCTCCGGCTCGACGGGCAAGCCGAAAGGCGTCGCGGTCACCCATGCCGGTCTCGCGGGCCTGGTCGAGCACGAGATCGCCGCCCGGGCGGTGAGCCGGGCATCGCGCGTCTCGCATCTGTGCACGCCGAGCTTCGACTTCTCGGTGATCGAGATGCTGCTCGCCTTCTCGGCGGGCGCGACGCTGGTCGTGGCGCCGCCCACGGTGTTCGGCGGCGCCGAACTGGCCGATCTGCTGCGGCGCGAGCGGGTCACGCATCTGTGCATCACCCCGGGAGCCCTGGAATCCATCGAGCCGGCCGGGCTCGACGACCTCAGGGCCATCCTGTGCGGCGGGGAGCGTGTGGGCCCCGAGCTGGCCGCACGGTGGGCGACCGGCGCCCGGTCCTTCTATATCGTCTACGGCCCCACCGAGACCACCATCTTCGCCACCGGCACCGAGGCGCTGTGTGCGGGCGGCGCGACCCATATCGGCACTCCGGTCCCGGGGCTGGGCGTCCACGTGCTGGACGCGCGGCTGCGGATGGTGCCCACCGGCGTGATCGGCGAGCTGTATCTGTCCGGACCGGCGCTGGCGCAGGGGTACCTCGGACGCCCCGGGATGACCGCGGACCGATTCGTCGCCAACCCGTTCGCGGCGGTACCTGGCTCTCGCATGTATCGCACCGGCGATCTGGTGCGGCGCGACTCGGCGGGACACCTCGAACACCACGGGCGGGTGGACTTCCAGGTCAAGATCCGAGGGCTGCGGATCGAACTCGGCGAGATCGACAACGCGCTGACCGCCCACCCCGACGTCGACTACGCCGCGACACTCGGCACGACACTGCCGTCCGGCGCCACCGCGCTGGTCTCCTACGTGCTGCCACGAGCGGCGACCGGCCCGGACGGCAGCGTCCGGGTGGCGCTCGACACCGCCGAATTGGCCGATCTCCTGGCGAAAACCCTTCCGGCATACATGATTCCGGCCGCGATCACGGTGCTCGACGAACTCCCGCTGACACCGGTCGGCAAGCTGGATCGCGCCGCGCTGCCGGAGCCGGTGCTCAACACCAGGCAGTTCCGTGCGCCCGCCACGCCGACCGAGCATGTGGTCGCCGACGTCTTCGCCGCGCTGCTCCTCCCGCCGGGCGACTCCGAAACCGCCCGGGTCGGTGCCAACGACGACTTCTTCGAACTGGGCGGCAATTCGCTGATCGCGACGCAGGCCGCGGCGCGGCTCGGTACCACGCTGGGCGTCCGCGTTCCGGTCGCGCTGTTGTTCGAGGCCTCGGTGGTGGCGAAACTGGCCGAACGCCTGAACGAACTGGCTCGAGTCACCCACCCGGCGCCGCGACCGATGGCGCGACCGGACCGGGTGCCGCTGTCGTACGCACAGCGCCGGATGTGGTTCCTCAATCGGTTCGACCCGGCCGCGGCGAGCAACAACATCCCACTGGCGGTGCGGTTGAGCGGACAGCTGGACGTGGACGCGCTGCGGGCGGCGATCCGAGATCTGGTCGAGCGGCACGAGGTGCTGCGGACCAGCTATCCGGAGCGCGACGGGACGGGCAGCCAGCGGGTGCACGCGCTGTCGGAGCCGGGCGCGGTGCCCGAGCTGCCGGTGCTCGACGTCGCCGAAGCCGAGGTCCTCGAGCACACGGTGGCCGCGGTGGTCGAGGGCTTCGATGTCACGGCCGCGCCGCCGCTCCGGTTGCGTCTGCTGCGTTCGAGCGAGTCCGAGCACGTGCTGGTCGGCGTGGTCCACCACATCGCCGCCGACGGCTC
This sequence comes from Nocardia sp. NPDC004168, assembly GCF_040610355.1. Taxonomy (NCBI): domain Bacteria; kingdom Bacillati; phylum Actinomycetota; class Actinomycetes; order Mycobacteriales; family Nocardiaceae; genus Nocardia; species Nocardia sp. NPDC004168. The sequence goes on from NZ_JBEXME010000007.1 coordinate 153,175, forward strand.
CTCGATGGGCCCGCTGACCGCCGATCTGATGAGCGCGTACTCGGCCAGGACCGAGGGCCACGCTCCCGCTTGGCAGCCGTTGCCCTTGCAGTACGCGGACTACACGTTGTGGCAGCGCGAGATGCTCGGCGCCGAGAGCGATCCGGACTCGACGCTCGCCCGCCAGCTCGGTTTCTGGCGGCAGCGGCTGGCGGACCTGCCGGAACGGCTGGACCTACCCGCCGACCGGCCGCGCCCCGCGGTGTTCTCCGGTCGCGGCGCCACCCACGAATTCAAGATCGACGCGGCGGTGCACGCCGCACTGGACCGGCTGGCACACCGCCACGACGCGACGTTGTTCATGGTCGCGCACGCCGCGTACACGGTCTTGCTGGCCCGGCTGTCGAACACCCGCGACATCACCGTCGGCGCGCCGGTGGCCGGTCGTGGCGAGGCCACGGTGGACGGCCTGATCGGCATGTTCGTCAACACCCTCGCGCTGCGTACCGAGATCGACCCCGGCCACAGCTTCACCGAGCTGCTCGAGCAGGTGCGCAGGCGGGACATCGAGGCCTTCGGCCACGCCGACGTGCCGTTCGAACGCCTGGTGGAGGAGCTCGACCCGGTGCGGTCGAGCGCGCATCACCCGCTGTTCCAGACCATGCTGACCTTCCAGAACTTCGCGCCGACGACACTGGAACTGCCCGGGCTGCGGGTTTCCGCGGTGGACTTCGCGCTGCCGCTGGCGAAATTCGACCTCGAGCTGACCATGGTGCCGCACGAGGACGAGCGGACGCCGCTGGGCATCTCGGCCGCGTTCACCTATTCCACCGACCTGTTCGACGAGGCCACGGTGGCGGGATTCGCCCGGCGGCTGTGCGTGATCCTCGCGGCCGTCGCGGATTCGGCGGATCGGGCGGTCGGGGAGATCGACTTGCTCGATTCCGCGGAGCGCGCCGCGATCCTGACCGGGTGGAACGACACCCGGCACCCGATCGCGGCGGGGCTGGTGCTCGACGGGTACCGGCGTGCGGTAGCCCGGCACCCGGACGAGATAGCGGTGGTCCACGCGGATACGCAGTTCACCTACCGCGAGTTCGACGAGCGGGTCAACCGGCTCGCCCGGGTACTCGCCGATCACGGCGTCGGCGCGGAAACCCTTGTGGCGCTCGCGGTCCGGCGGTCGGTGGATCTCGTGGTCGGCATGTACGCGATCCTCACCGCCGGTGGGGCGTACGTACCGCTCGACCCCGATCACCCCGCCGAGCGGATCGCGCACGTGCTCGAGGTCGCGAAACCGGTCTGCGTGCTCACCACTTCCGCCGACGCGATCCCGGTACCCGATCATGTCGCCGTCCTGTCCCTGGACGCCCTCGGCGCGGACCAGCGCTCGGGAGCTGCGATTCGTTCCGACGAACTGAGGCGGGCGGTGCTGCCGCAGCACCCCGCCTATGTGATCTTCACGTCCGGTTCGACCGGGCGTCCGAAGGGTGTGGCGGTCTCGCACGCCGCGATCGACAACCAGATCGAGTGGATGCTCGCCCAGTACCCCATGGGCCCGCAGGACGTATACCTGCAGAAGACCGCGGCGACCTTCGACGTCTCCTTGTGGGGCTACCTGATGCCGTTGCGCGCGGGCGCGAAACTCGTGCTCGCCGACCACGACGGGCACCGTGACGCCGCCTACCTCGCCGCGGCCGTCGCCGCGCACCGTGTGACGGTCACCGATTTCGTGCCCTCCATGTTGACCGAGTTCGCCGCCCATGCGACGGCGGAAAGTCTCGCGACACTGCGGGATCTGTTCGTCATCGGGGAAGCTCTGCCGCCGGAGACCGTGCGCGCGGTCCGCGCGGTGTCCGGCGCACAGGTGCACAACCTGTACGGACCCACCGAGGCGGCGGTCTCGGTGACGTACCGGCCCGCCGGAACGGGCGACGATGTGACGGTGCCGATCGGGCAGCCGCAGTGGAATACCCAGGTATACGTGCTGGATTCGCGCCTGCGGCCGGTTCCGGCCGGGGTACCGGGCGAGCTGTACCTGGCCGGCGAACAGCTGGCCCGCGGATACGTGCGGCAAGCGGCGCTGACCGCGGACCGTTTCGTCGCCAACCCGTTCGGCCGCGGAACCAGGATGTACCGCACCGGCGACCTGGCGGTCTGGCGTGCGCCTCGCGCGGACGAGCCGCAACGCCTGGAATACCTCGGGCGCACCGACTTCCAGGTGAAATTCCGCGGCCAGCGCATCGAACTCGGTGAGATCGAGACGGCGCTGCTCGCGCAGCCGTCGGTGAGCCAAGCGGTCGCGGCGGTGGCGGCATCGCCGTCGGGAGATCGGCTGGCGGCCTATGTCGTCGCGCGTCCGGGGCAGGTCATCGATCATGGCGAACTCGTTGCCGGGATGTCGGCGGTCCTGCCCGCGTACATGATCCCGTCCGCGCTGGTGGAGCTGGCAGCGCTGCCGCTGAACGCGAGCGGGAAACTCGATCGCACAGCGCTGCCCGAGCCCGCCATCGAGACCACGGCGTTCCGAGCGCCGCGCAACCCCGCCGAACAGGCCGTCGCGCAGGTGTTCGCCGAACTGCTCGGCGTCGAGCGAGCGGGCATCGACGACGACTTCTTCGCGCTCGGCGGCAATTCGCTGCTCGCCACCCGGGCCGTCGCACGGGTTAACGAGGCGCTCGGATCGCGGGTCACCGTGCGGGATCTGTTCGAGGCGCCCGCGGTGTGGGCACTCGCCGCGCGGGTGGTCGCCGGTGGGGCGGGCGTGGCTCGCGCGCCCTTGGCGCGAGTGCGACGACCGGATCGCATCCCGCTGTCGCCGGCGCAGCAGCGGATGTGGTTGCTCAACCGCCTCGCGCCGGACTCGCCCGCCTACAACATGCCCTTCGCCGTCCGGCTGACCGGCACTCTCGATCTGCCCGCGCTGCGCCAGGCGCTCGCCGACGTGATCGAACGGCACGAGGTGCTGCGCACCCGCTACCCGGTCGATGCCGACGGGCAGCCGTATCAGGAGATCCTTCCGACCGATGCGGTCCTTCCCGACGGCATCGTGATCGAGCACGGTGCCACGGACGCCGCGGCCATGGTGGACGCGCTGATGTCCGCGGGCTTCGACGTGACCACGGACGCGCCCGTGCGCCTGCGGCTGTTCACCTCGGGCCCAGATCATCTGCTCGTCATCGTGACCCACCACATCTCGGCGGACGGGTCGTCGCTCGCGCCGCTGGCCCGCGACCTGGTGACCGCCTACGTGGCCAGGCTCGGCGGCGGCGCGCCGGACTGGTCGCCCCTGCCGGTGCAGTACGCCGATTACGCGATCTGGCAGCACGGCACGATCGGATCCGAGGACGACGAGGATTCCGTTGCGGCGCAACAGCTGTCGTATTGGCGCGGGCAGCTGTCCGGGCTCACCGGACCGCTGGAACTGCCAGCCGATCGCCCGCGCTCCTCGACAGCCTCGACGCGCGGCGCGTCGACCGGCTGCACGATCCCGGCGCGGGTACACGAGCGGCTGACCGGCATCGCGCGCGAGCACAACGCGACGCTGTTCATGGTGGTGCACGCGGCCCTCGCCACGCTGATCGGACGCCTCTGCGGCGCCACGGACGTCGTCATCGGGACCCCGGTGGCCGGGCGGGGCGAACATGCGCTGGACGACTTGGTCGGGATGTTCGTCAACACGCTGGCGTTGCGCGTCGACGTCGACCCCGACGTGCGGTTCCACGATCTCGTCCAGCGCTCCCGTGAAGTCGCCGTCTCGGCCTTCGCCAACGCGGATGTTCCTTTCGAGCGAGTGGTCGAGGAGGCCGATCCCGCGCGCAGCGGAGCGCGCACCTCGCTGTTTCCGGTGATGCTGTCGTTCCAGAACCTCGAGCAGCCCACCCTGGAGTTGCCGGATCTGACGGTCACCGCCGTCGACAACGGCGAGATCACGGCCAAATTCGATGTGCAAGTGGTCGTCGAGCCGCGGGCGTGCGGCGACGGCCGGACGGAATCGGCGGTGACCTTCACCTACGCCACGGACCTGTTCGACGAATCGACCGTTCGCGCCTTCGCGCGCCGGTTCGAGCGCATCGTGTCCGCGGTCGCCGAAGATCCCTCGGCGCGGGTGTGGGACATCGACATCCTCGACGAGAGCGAACACTGCCCGGCGGTCGCGCACGAGGCGCGGGCCGGGACCGAACCGGTGGCGACCCTGCCCGAGCTGATCGGCGAGCAGGCACGGCGCAGGCCGGAGGCGGAGGCCGTCCGGTTCGGTGCCGCCACACTGAGTTTCGGCGCGTTGTACAAGCGCGCGAATCGAATCGCCCGCGCGCTGATCGCCGCCGGAGCGGGCCCGGAAACCCTGGTCGCCGTGGCGGTCCCGCGCACCGAGGACCTACCGGTCGCGTTGCTCGGAGTGCTGGCCGCCGGTGCCGCGTACCTGCCGATCGACCTCGGCTATCCGGCGCAGCGGCTGGCGTTCGTGCTCGCCGACGCGGCACCGGTGTGCGTGCTGACCACCGCCGCCGAGCGCTCCGCCATCCCGGACACCGACCTGCCCACCGTGTTGCTGGAGCAGACGGCGGAGTTCGCCGACGATCCGATCACCGACGCCGACCGGGCGTCGCCGCTGCTGCCGGACAATCTCGCCTACGTCATCTACACGTCGGGTTCGACGGGCGTGCCGAAGGGTGTCGGCGTGACGCATCGCAATGCGGTGCGACTGTTCACCGAGGCGCGGCCGCTGTTCGAATTCGGCGAGCACGACGTCTGGACGCTGTTCCACTCCTTCGCGTTCGACTTCTCGGTGTGGGAGCTGTGGTGCGCGCTCGTGACCGGCGGCACCGTCGTCGTGGTCGACTACGCGACCTCGCGCTCACCGGAATTGTTCCGCGAGCTGCTGATTCGCGAGCAGGTGACGGTGCTGAACCAGACGCCGTCGGCATTCTGTCAACTGGTCGAAGCCGATCGGGACGTCTCGGCCGCGTCCGGCGAATTCGCGCTGCGGTATGTGATCTTCGGCGGTGAGGCGCTGGATCTGCGGCACCTGCGACGCTGGCGTGAGCGTCGTCCGGGGGAATCGCCGCGACTGGTCAACATGTACGGCATCACGGAGACCACCGTGCACGTCTCCTTCCTGGACGTCGGCGCGGAGCTGATGGAAAGCCCGGCCAGCCTGATCGGACGAGCGCTGCCCGGGCTGGACACGCACGTGCTGGACATTCGTCTGCGACCGGCGCCGGTCGGTACGCCCGGTGAGATCTATGTCGCGGGCGGTCAGCTCTCCCGCGGCTACGTGGGGCGGCCCGGGCTCACCGCGACGCGGTTCGTCGCGAATCCCTTCGGGCCGCCGGGATCGCGGATGTACCGCTCGGGTGACCTCGCGCGCTGGAACCGGTTCGGCGGCGACGCCGGCCTCGCCTACTCCGGTCGCGGCGACCAGCAGGTGCAGTTGCGCGGGTTCCGGATCGAACTCGGGGAGATCGAATCGGCGCTGGTGCGGTGTTCCGGCGTGCGTCAGGCCGTCGCGCTGGTCCGGACCGATCCGACGCTCGGTGACCAGCTCGTGGGTTATGTCCTGCCCGAACCGGGGGCGCGGCCGGACCCGGCCGAGTTGCGCGAACAGGTGGCCGAACACCTGACCGGCTACATGGTGCCCGCCGCGATCGTGGTGATCGACGCCATCCCGTTGACCCCCAACGGCAAGCTCGACAAGCGGGCGTTGCCCGCGCCGGCGTTCCGCGCGCGCGAGTTCCGCGCTGCTGTCACTCCCGTGGAGGCGACCGTCGCGGCCGCCTTCGCCGCGGTGCTCGGCGCCGAGCGCTTCGGCATGGACGACAACTTCTTCGAGCACGGCGGCAACTCACTGCTCGCCGCGAAGCTGACTCTGCGGCTGTCGTCCGCGCTGGGCACCCGGATTCCGGTGATGCGGGTGTTCACCGCGCCCACACCCGCGGAACTGGTCGCCGACCTGGCCCGCCGGTCGAGCGGCGAAGTCCAGACCGAGGCGGCCTTCGACATGCTGCTGCCGCTGCGTCCCGGCGGTTCGGCCGCGCCGCTGTTCTGTGTGCATCCCGTGTCGGGCATCTCCTGGTCGTATGCGGGCCTCGCCGCCTACCTCGACCCGGAACGGCCGCTCTACGGCCTGCAAACGCCCGTGCTGGCCGGCGATGAGGTGATGCCGGATTCGATCGAGGAATGGGCCCGCCGCTACCTCGAGCTGATCCGCGCGAAACAACCGACCGGTCCTTACCATCTGCTCGGCTGGTCCTTCGGCGGCGTCATCGCGCACGAGATGGCGGTCCAGCTGCAACGCGAAGGCGAGCGAGTCGCGCTGCTCGCGGTGATGGACAGCTACATGGCGGATCCGCCCGGCACGCCGCCGGGTGACGCGGGCCAGGTCCCGGTGGCCGAGTTGATCGGCGGCCTGCTGGGTGAGCAGGCGGGCGACCTCGGCAATGTCGCGGAGGTGGACTGGGTCGCGCTGCCGCAGAAGATGACCGAACTTCCGGAGCCGTTCGCGTCGTTCGGCTCCGACCGCGTCACCCGGATCCTGGACGCGGCGGTGCACTCGGTCGCGCTGCGCGGCGCCTACGTCCCGCCGGTGTACCGGGGCGATGTCCTCTATTTCACCGCCGCGCTCGACGATCCGACCGGCTGTGTCGGCGCGTCGATCTGGAGCGAGGTCGTCGACGGCCGCGTGCACAACCATCCCGTGTCGACGACGCACTGGCGAATGACCGTCGCGTCCGGCCTGGCCGAGATCGCCGCGGTGCTGACCCGCGCGTGGCGAGCGGGCGAGCCGGGCGGTGAGGACTCGGTCAGCCGGTGAACCAGCGGTGCAGCCGGGCCTCGGCGGCGGCGGCCTTCTCCCGTGCGAGTTCCACCGAGGGCACGCTGAACGGTGCGACCGGCGCGGGACCGGAGAGGAAATCGGCCTCGACCTTGCCGACCAGCCCGCCTCCGAACTCGATATGGCAGGTGCCCCGCCCGCGATACTGTTCCTGCGGCGCCGAGCCGCCGAACCCGGCCTCGATGCCCGCGGCGACCGTGCGGGCGGCGTCCTCGGCGAACACGCCCGCCCGCGGAACCGGCGCGTCGGCGCAGTCGCCGAGGGCGTAGACGCCCGGATACGGCGTCTCGAGGGTGTGCGGGTCCACGGCGATCCAGCCGTCGGTCCCACCCTCGGTGAGCCCCGACACCTCGACGACCGCGGGAACCCGGTGCTTCGGGATTCCGATGAACAGGTCGTAGGGCACCTCGCCGGTCCTGGTGACCGCGATGTGGCGGTCCGGGTCGAGCGCGTGCACCCGGCGCCCCGGCGAATAGGCGATGCCACGCCGCGCCAGCGCTTCGACGATGGCGGCGGAGGTTTGCGCGGACACCGGAATCGGTGCGTCCATGGGGGTGAAGAACTGCATGTGGGTGCGGTTCCGGATTCCGCGCCTGGTGAGCGCTTCGTGCAGGAGCATCGCGCCTTCGTAGGGCGCGGGCGGGCACTTGAACGGGACGCTCAGCACCGCGAGGACGACGGCTCCGCCGTCGAAACCCGCCAGGCGTTCGCGCAATCGACGGGCGCCGTCGATCGAGTAGTACTCGTAGCCGTCCTCGACGAAGCCGGGGGTGGCGCCGGGATCGTAGTCGGCGCCCAGCGCGACGACGAGGATGTCGGGGTCGTACACCGCCTGGTCGGTGCGGACGCGGCGTGCTCTCGGGTCGATCTCGGTGACCTCCTCCTGCCGGAATTCGACGCGCGGATGGGTGAAGCGGGAATACGGCACCCGCGCTGTCTCCGGGGGCAGGTCACGGAACAGAATGTCCAGTTTGGCGAAGCCGAAGGTGAAGGAGTCGTTTCGGTCGATGATGACGACACGGAGTTCGTCGGCCGGCGAACCCGACAGACGGGTGGCCAGCTCCAGCCCTCCGAACCCCGCACCGAGAATGAGTACGGTTCGCATACGCCGATTCTTCCCCTGGTGACGCCGCCGAGTCGAGGGTTGCTTCCAAGCCTGCCGACGGCCGAGTCCCGGTCCGGCGACGGGCGCGCCGTGGCCGGAGTGCCCTGCGTTCGGTGACCTTCGGCCATCATCTGAACCGACGCTTCGCGCGATGCTGGAGAGACGAAGCGACTCGAATGAGCATCCCCATGACAGAACTACGACCCCTCGATTCCGGCTTCATGGAACTGGAGGACTCCGACCGGCATATCAGTCTCGGCATCGGCGCGGTGGCGATCATCTCCGGTGCCCCACCGAGCAGGTCCGAGCTGAGCGGCGTAGTCGCCAAGGGCGTGCAGCGGAACGCGCGCTTGCGCCAGAAGGTGCGGCGGGCGCCGCTCGACCTGGCCACGCCGGTGTGGGAGGACGACCCCAATTTCGATCTCGCACACCATATTCGGTGGACCGCACTGCCCGCGCCGGGTGACGAGGGCGCGTTGTGCGAATTGGTGGCGACGGAACTCGAGGAGCGACTCGATCGCGACCATCCGCTGTGGCAGTGCGTCGTCGTCGAACACCTCGCGGCGGACCGCTGGGCACTGCTGGTCAAAGCGCATCACAGTCTGGTGGACGGCGTATCCGGCATCTCGGTGTTCCGAAGTTTCTGCGATGCCGTGGCCGAGGAGCCGAACGATCCGGTGACCGAGCCACCGAACCGTACCGAGGTGCGCCGGCCGGATCTGGTTCGAGAACTGTCGCGGCTACCCGTCGTCGTGCCGCGGTCGGTGGTCGCCATGACGCGCGGTCTGGCGCCGCTGCTGTCCGCCGTCGTCTCGCCGGCCACCGAGTGCTCGCTGAACGGCCCCATCGGACGCCAGCGCCGGTATGTCGTGGCCCGGGCCGCCCTGTCGGATGTCCATGAGATCGGCGCGGTGTTCGGCGTCACGGTCAACGATGTCGTCCTGGCCGCGGTCGCCGCCGCTTATCGTGAACTGTTGGTCGGCCGCGACGAACGGCCGTCTCCGGACAAACTGCGTATTCTCGTCCCGATCTCCATGCGCTCCGAACAAGCGAAATACACACTGGACAACCGAGTTTCGGCGGTGCTGCCGTTCCTGCCGATCGAGGTCGCCGACCCGGTGGAGCGGCTGAGGGCGATCCGGGAACGGATGAACCGGCACAAGTCGGGAGGCGAAGCGCAGGCGGAGAAATCGGTGCTCGCGCTGGCGGGCTTGCTGCCGTTCGCGCCCCTGGCGTGGAGTCTTCGTCTGCTGGCACGGTTTCCGCAACGAACCGTGGGGGCGCTGGTGACGAATGTGCCCGGCCCGCGTGAACAGCTGACCGTGCGCGGGCGTGTGGTGTCGGAACTTCTGCCTGCCATGCCGATCGCCATGCGGTTGCGCACGGCGGTCGCGGTCCTCAGTTATGCGGGCCACCTGACCTTCGGCATCACCGGAGACTATGACACCGCTCCCGATATCGCCGTGCTCGCCGAAGGCATCGAGCGGGAGATCCGGCGGCTGCGGGAGCGGGCCGGGATCCGGCGAGCGTCCCGGCCCGAGGAGATCCGACCGTGACGCGCCTTCACGGCGGTGCGGCCCGAGCCGCCGGGACCGGCTGCGCGAAGAGGACGGATCGGGGACTTTCTGCCCTGTCCGGCAGTAGGACTCGGTGATGATATGGGAAGCCGTGGTGTCGAGTGAAGACCGGAGAGCGAGGTTGTTGCCAGGTGGATGCACGCGCGATGTGCCCCGGCCCGAGATCATGATCGCCTCGAACGGCCGTGTCGCTGACCGCGGCGTAGCGGGCCGCACGATGGTCGAGATCGACCGCGAGGAGGCGCTGCGGCTGCTGGCCGGCGTCGCCTACGGACGCGTGGTGTTCACTCGCGACGCACTGCCCGCGATTCGCCCGGTCAACCATTTCGTCGACGGCGGTGTGGTCATCGTGCGTACCCGGGTCACCTCACGGCTCACCGACACCGTTCGTGCCGATCCGTCCGTCGTCGTGGCGTACGAGGCCGACGACATCGACGCGGTGAGCCATGTGGGCTGGTCGGTCGTCGTGACCGGTCTCGCGCGTACGGTCACCGACCCCGAACGGATCGCGCGCTATACGCGGCTGCTGCGCCCGTGGGCCGATGGGCTCATGGACACCGTCATCGCTATCGAACCCACGATCGTGACGGGTGTCAGACTGCTCGGCGAGCAGGGATAGGTCGCCGTAGCGAAGCGCAACGGGTCGGTGACCCGAAGCCGGTCACCGCGAGCAATTGCGGGTCCGCGGTGGACGTCTGTGATCAAATGAGGTGGATGTTGCGGCGTTCCCTTCCGACCGTCGGCGGTCGTCCGACGGCGGGGGCGCGTGGTCGATTCGGCCACCGGACCAGAACACCAGGCAGGTGGCCCGGCAAGTCGCCCGCCGACAGATCGCCGACGCCAGGGCGCTGCTCGGTTCCGGCACGGCGACCGCCGCCGTAGCCGAGTGGCTCGGGCCCCGGCTCTCGGCCGAGACCGGGACGGAACCGAGACATGAGCATCGAGAGTTCTTCGGTATCGCAGGCCAGGCCGAACTCCGTTCTGGTACTGGGTGTACTGGCCGCGGGCCAATTCCTGATGACGCTCGACAGCTCGGTGATGAACGTGTCGATGGCGACCGTGGCCCAGGACGTCGGTACGACGATCACCGGAATCCAAACCGCGATCACCCTCTACACGTTGGTGATGGCGACGCTGATGCTGACCGGCGGGAAGGTGGGCTCCATCCTGGGCCGTCGCCGGGCGTTCGGCCTCGGGCTGGTGATCTACGGCGCCGGTTCCTGCACCACCGGCCTGGCGCCGAATCTGCCGGTTCTGCTGTTGGGTTGGTCGCTGCTCGAGGGGATCGGAGCGGCTCTGATCATGCCCGCGATCGTGTCCCTGGTCGCGGCGAACTTCGCGCCGGAACGCCGCGCGGCGGCCTATGGATTGGTGGCGGCGGCCGGCGCGATGGCGGTCGCGGTGGGGCCGCTGCTCGGCGGCGCGGTGACGACATACGCGTCCTGGCGGTACGTGTTCTTCGGCGAGGTCGTCATCGTCGTACTGATCCTGCTGGTGCTCCGCAGGATCGAGGACGCCCCCGCGGAGCAGGTACGGCTCGATCTGGTGGGCTCGCTGCTGTCGGTGGCCGGTCTCGGCATGGTCGTCTTCGGCGTCCTGCGGTCGAGCACGTGGGGCTGGGTGCGGGTGAAGCCGGGCGGTCCCGCCGTGCTCGGGCTCTCCCCGGTCATCTGGCTGCTGATCGCCGGACTGCTGGTCTCGTACCTCTTCCTGCGGTGGCAGACCCATCTGGTCGACACGGGCCGGGAGCCGCTCGTCGATCCGGGATTGCTGCGTAATCGGCAGCTCACCGGCGGCCTGAGCATGTTCTTCGCTCAGTTCACGGTGCAGGCGGGGGTGTTCTTCGCGGTTCCGCTGTTCCTGTCGGTGGTGCTCGAACTCAGCGCCGTGGAAACGGGCGTGCGGATCCTGCCGCTGTCGGTGGCGCTGGTTCTGGCGGCGACGGCGATTCCGAAGTTCCGGCCGCGGGCGAACCCGCGGCGGGTGGTACGGCTGGGGCTGGGCTCGATGATCACCGGCATCCTGATTCTGGTCGCCGGGATGGACCCCGGAGCGAACGCCGGGGTGGTCTCGATTCCGATGCTGCTGATGGGACTGGGACTGGGCGCTCTGGCCTCGCAGTTGGGGGCTGTCACCGTCTCGTCGGTGCCCGATGCGCAGAGCGGCGCGGTCGGCGGGCTGCAGAACACCGTGACCAATCTCGGCGCATCGCTCGGCACCGCCTTGATCGGCTCGGTGCTGATCGCGACCCTGACCTCGTCGGTCGTCGCGGGCATCGAAAGCGATCCCGCGGTTCCCGCGTCGGTGCAGCAGCGGGCGACCACCGAACTCGCGGGCGGCGTGCCGTTCCTGTCCAACACCCAACTCGAGGATGCCCTCCATGCCGCCGGAGTGCAGCAGTCCACCGCGGACGCCGTCATAACCGTCAACACCGAGGCGCGGCTGGAAGCCTTGCGGGTGGCGTTGGCCGTGACTGCCCTGCTCGCCATCGCGCCGCTGTTCGCCACCGGCAGGTTGCCACTGCGGCCGGCCGCGCGGAGCCGGAATGACCCGGCCGAGACCGACGAATCGTAGAAGCAGCCTTCGGCAGAGGTCCGACGGCCCATCCGGTGAATGACCTTCGTCTCTGCCGCCTTCGTGGGGGACGCGAGATGCTCGATGCCGATGGCAGCGGCGGCGCGGACGGCCGAGGGGACGCCTGCGGCGCCGCTCTCGACGGAGGGAATCTTCATGACTACCGAAAGCGCCTCGCGCGAAACGAATCTCGACTTTCCCGTCTTGGCGGCCGTCGACGGCTCGGCCAGCTCGTACCAGGCGGTCGCTTGGGCGGCGGTCGAAGCCGCGCTGCATCACCGCTCGCTGCACATCGTCACTTCGATGGCGATCCAGACCGGTTTCGGCCCCGAGATGTCGCTCGGAGAAGCCGATCTGGAGTGGTTGCGCGACGACGGCGAGCGCATCCTCACGGAGGCGGCGCGGGTGGCGCGCACGGCAGTGCCGGGCGCCGAACCCGCCATCACCACCGAGGTGACTTTCGAACTGATCATTCCCATGCTCATCGAAAGGTCCGCGCGAGCGTGGATGCTGGTGGTGGGCAGCCGCGGGATGGGTGCGTTCCAGCGGGGGCTGCTCGGCTCGGTGAGCACCGCGGCCACCCATCACGCGCGGTGCCCGGTCGCGGTGATCCATGGCATCGCGGCGATCGACGCCGTGTCGGCCCGGCAGCCCGTGCTGGTGGGCGTCGATGGGACCGACAACAGTGTGGCCGCCGTCGAACTGGCGTTCGAGGAGGCGTCACGCCGAAAGGTCGACGTGGTCGCGCTGCACGCGTGGAGCGACACCAGCGGTCCGGACGCGCCGGTCCGCGGCTGGGACGGCGCGCGCGAGTCGGCGGAGGCGGTGCTGGCCGAGAGTCTGGCCGGTTGGGCCGATCGCTACCCGGACGTCGCGGTACGTCGCGTCGTCACGGCGGGCCGGCCGGGACGATCGTTGCTGGACGAGTCGGCGAACGCACAGTTGGTTGTGGTCGGCAGTCACGGCAGAGGAGGGTTCGCCAGCATGCTGCTGGGCTCGACGAGCAACACCCTGCTGCACTCGGTGGAGGTGCCTTTGATCGTCGTTCGAACGCGGTGAAGGTCGTTTGCGAGCCGCGATGAACAGCACTGACCGCCCGTCGGTCGCGGTGCTGTCTCTGTTGGGTCAATCCGGTGTGCCCATCGCTTGCCCGTGGTTGTCTGGATATCTCACTGCGACATCATGGCGATCGGGGCCTCGTGCCCGCTCACGTCCGGATCGGGCGCTGGAGAACCTGCCATGCGGTCCCAGCCGAGAAAGGACCAGCGGGACATGGCAACGACGGAATCAGCGCGGTACCGCGTACGTCAGGCCGACTCGGAGAGGCGACCGGTCTGGTACGCGCAGGACGCGGACGCGGTGCTGGCGGCTCTCGGCTCGGACCGGCAGTCCGGCCTGACCGCACTCGACGTCGAGGAACGGCGAAAGCGATACGGGCCCAACGAGCTCGCCGCGGAACCCGCGCCGTCGGTCTGGGCGATGGCGTTGCTGCAGTCGAAGGATCCGATGAACCTGATGCTGCTGGTGGTCACGGTGGTCAGTGTGATCATCGGCGAGATTCCGACGGCGATCGTGGTCGGGGTGCTGGTCGGGCTCAATGTCGTGCTGGGTACCCAGCAGGAGGTCAAGGCGCGGGCCAGCGTCGACGCGCTGGCGAGGATGCAGACGCCGCAGGCGCGGGTTGTGCGCGACGGGTCGCTGACGCGCTGTGCCGCGACCGAGCTCGTGCCGGGCGACATCGTCGAACTGGAGGCAGGCGACATCGTCCCCGCGGACGGCAGGCTGTTGAAATCCACCACCCTCGAGACCCAGGAAGCGGCGCTGACGGGGGAGAGCGCGCCCGTCGCCAAGGACGCCCACACGCTCGGCGCCGCCGACGTCGCCCTGGGCGACCGGGCCGACATGGTCTTCCAGAACACGTCGGTGACGCGCGGCACCGCCGCCATGGTGGTCACCGAGACCGGCTCGGACACCGAGATGGGCCGGATCGCGTCGATGCTCTGCGCGGTCGCCCCGAGCAAGTCGCCGTTGCAACGGGAGCTGGATGCGCTGACGAAGGTGCTGGGCGCGGTCGCCTGGACGGCGGTGGCGATCATCGTGATCATCGGGGCGATTCGCGGACAGAGCATCACGGCGGTGCTGTTGCTCGGGATCTCGATGGGCGTGTCGGCGATCCCGACCGGCTTGCCCACATTCGTGCAGGCGATGCTGGCCTACGGGGCGCGCCGGCTGGCCGAGGCCAAGGCCGTCGTCAAGAACCTCACCGATGTCGAGACACTCGGCGCGACGAGCGCCATCAACTCCGACAAGACCGGCACGCTGACGATGAACCAGATGACGGTGCGGTCGCTGTACTTCCACGGCCGGTGGTACACCGTCGAGGGCCAGGGGTACGACAAGTCCGGGGCGATCACCCACGCCGCCGGGCAGGCGGCGCCGGACTTCACCCTGCTGGCCTACGGGCTGTGCCTGGACAGCGACGCCACCGTCGCCGACAGCGGGGAGGTCGTGGGCGATCCGACCGAGGCGGCGCTGGTGGTGCTGGCGGCCAAGCTCGGCGTCGACGCACCCCTGACCCGCCGAACCTACCCCCGGGTCGCCGAAGTGCCGTTCGATTCGGCCTACAAATTCATGGCGACGTTCCACCACCTGGAAGTCGACGGGAGCACCCGGTTCGTCGAATTGGTCAAAGGCGGGCCCGACGTCGTCCTGGACCGGTGCGCGACCGCGTACCGTCCGGGCAGGCGAGCCGTGCCGATCGACGACATGCGGCACGAGATCGCGGCCGCGAATCGCGCCATGTCGGAGAAGGGGTTGCGCGTGCTGGCCTTCGCCGCACGCTTGCTCGACGAGCAGGAGGAAGCCGCCGTTGCCGACCCGATGTCCTTCGTCGGGGAACTCACCTTCGTCGGCATGGTCGGGATCATCGATCCGCTGCGGCGCGAGGCGATCGAGGCGGTGCGCACCGCGCGGGCGGCCGGCATCGAGGTCCGCATGATCACCGGAGATCACGCGATCACCGCGTCCGCGATCGGCGCCGAACTCGGCCTCGGGCCCGGTGCGATCGGCGGCGGCGAACTCCAGGCGATGACCGACGAGCAGTTGTCGGCGGCCTTGCCGAATCTGCACGTGTTCGGGCGGGTCACCCCGCAGGACAAACTGCGGCTGGCCGACCTGATGCAGCGCGGCGGTGACGTGGTGGCCATGACCGGCGACGCGGTCAACGACGCCGCCGCGCTGAAGAAGGCCGATATCGGCGTGGCGATGGGATCGGGCAGCGAAGTCACCAAGCAGGCGGGCAAGATGGTGCTCACCGACGACAACTTCGGGACCCTGATCACCGCGATCCGGCTGGGGCGCGGCATCTACGACAAGATCGTGTCCTATATCCGCTATCAGATGTCCAAGCTGTTCGCGCTGGTGGCGCTGTTCCTCGTCGCCAGCGTCTTCGACATCAACGACGGGGTCGCGCTGACCCCGCTCATGGTGCTGTTCCAGCACTTCTTCATCACCCTGTTCCCGGTCGCCGTGATCATGCTGGATCCGCCGCCGCCGGATCTGATGAACAAGCCGCCCCGCGACCCGGCGAAGCCGATCGCGAACCGGAATTCGTTCGTGCAGTGGCTGGCCTACGGTGCTCTGCAACTGGCCGTGACGCTCGCCGCGATGCTCCTCGCGCCGGGGGAGATGAGCACGACTACGGCGAGTGTCCCGATGACCATGGCGTTCGTGGTGCTGTCGTTCGGTTCCATCCTGAGCGGCCTGGTCATGCGCCGCGACCCGGAGTCCGGCGTCACCGCACCGGTTCTCGGCGCGGTGAAGATCCTGTCGATTCCGGTCGTGGTCACCGTGTTCGCGGTCGAGATCGGCTTCCTGCAGGATCTGCTGATGACGAGGTCGCTGACGGGTGGTCAGTGGCTGGCCTGCCTGGGCTGGTCGCTCGTGGTCCCGATCGTCATCGAAGCAGAGAAGGCGGTGCGACGTCGGCGTCGATCCGGCGCGCCCGCGCCGATCCCCACAATGGCGGCGGTCGGTCCGGGACGGGCGAGTGAACGAGCGGTGCTGCCGGACATCGCGTCGTCCCGGTGATTGTCCATACGCCGGGTCCTGGCGTGCGGCAGGCGACACCACGCCAATTTGCCGAACTCTCCTACCAAGAATTTTTGCGGCCGTATCCGGTGGACCAGCACACGGCTGCGGCGCCGCCCCGATTCCCTTGCGGGCAAAATGTCTTCAGCGTTGTGCCGGTGTGCGTCCGGCACGGCGGTCGTACCGATTGCTCCGGCATGGTCGCCGGTCGCCGGTGCCTGCCCGGCCTGCCATCGGCCGTTCGAATCCGTGGCCTGACCGGGACGATGTCCGTCGTGAGCGCTGATCGACCGCCGTCCGGCCGTGCGTGAAAGCGTGGTGGACGCTGGACTTCTCTCGGGAACCACCCCTTTCCCGCAGCGATCTTCGGCGCACGCGGAAGCGTGGGAACAATTCATCGCCTGATATGAGCGCGCTGCCGAACGGAAGTATGTGCTGCGAGACGGTACCCGGGACAGATTGTTCGGGTGTAGCGGAATGGGCACTCATATGGAATTGTCGGCACGCCGCGTCGATTGATGGAAGTGGTGTCTATTGGCGATCACAAGTGAGATTGCCAGTTTATTGCTATAACCGCCGACTGGTAATTCATTGTCGATCGAAGGCATAGGAGGGGAGGTGCTGCGGCCCCTCGCTCGGCCGTCTGGGCGGCCGCGGACATACCGGCTTGATTCCGCCCCTGACCCGGCATGTACTATGCCCGATCGCAGGTGTCTCTCCTCGGTTACATGGCCCTGAACCAGGATCTTCTTCGGGGATGCGCGATCGAAGTAGCGGCGCCGTCCGAGATGTGCCACGGGTCCGCGTCGCTGGAATCGGGATCCGAAACACCGGCTTCCGTGCGGGGTCGAGAGGTTTGATACGACTAGACTCAGCCAGGCTGCTGTCAGATAGCTTGTCCCACCAGAGTGTCGATGCTCCACCACAGATTCAAAAGTTCTGTTTTCAGATTTTGAGACGACTGGAAATGCCGACAAACAGGAGGTGTGGGAGCCGCCGTAGCGGCCACAATGGTGTCCGATTCGGATGCCGGGAACTGGCTGATCGAGCTACACGCGAAACCTGAACGGCGCGGCGAACAGCAGGGGTACGCCGCTTCTCAGCAGACCAAGTGCATATGTAAGCCAGATTTCGGACGCGGTGAGCTGCGTGGTTCCGCCATGCCTGCGCGCGTCCGGGTAGGAATAAGGGGTCATGCGATGCATCTGAATTCAGACGGAACCGCCGATGGCGAACCGGGATTGATTCCGCTCTCGAGCGCGCAGTACGGCATGTGGCTCGCGGATCATGTGCCCGGTGGACCGGCTGTCAACATCGCACACTACGTCGAGATCGATGGCCCGGTGGACCACGACGCGTTCACCCGCGCGGTGAACGACGGCGGGCACGAAACCGAGTCCCTCGTGGTGCGGGTGATCGAATCCGACGGACGCCCTTATCAATTCGTGGACCGCGGCATCATCTACGACGAGCCGGTGCTGGATTTCAGCGATGCGGAGGATCCGATCGCGGCGGCGATGGAGTGGATGCGCCGCGACTACAACACGAAGGCGGTCGATCTCAGTCGCGACCGGCTCACCCGGACCAGGCTGATCCGGGTCGGCGAGGACCACTACTTCTGGTACGGCCGCGCGCATCATCTGGTGGTCGACGGGTACGGCGCCTTCAACAGTCTCACCCGAATGGCCGAGCACTACAACGCGCAGCTGGAAGGCAGGCCACCGACGCGGCTGGACGCGGCGAGTCTGCACGACATCGTCGAAGCGGAGCGCGTCTATCGCGCCGGCTCGCGGTACCAGGCGGACAAAAAATATTGGCTGGACAAGGTTTCCGATCTGCCGACACCGGTGAGCCTGTCCGGCCGAACGGCACGTTCCGGCAAGGTGGACCGCGTCGCGGGCCTGCAGCTCCCGGCGCACCTGTCCGACCGGCTCGACCGCTTCGCCGATGAGGTGAACGCATCCGCCGCACAGGTGGTGATCGCGGCGTTCGCGGCGTTTCTCGCCCGGATGACCGGCACCGAGGATGTCGCGCTGTCGCTTCCGGTGACCGCCCGGGTGACCAAGCGCCTGCGCAACTCCGCCGCGATGTTGGCCAACATGGTGCCGATTCGTTTCGCCGTGCGCCATTCGACCACCGTGGAGGAGCTGGTCCGCGCCTCGGTGTCGGAGCTCGTCTCGGCCATGCGCCACCAGCTGTACCGGTTCGAGGATCTGCGCCGCGACTCGGCCGCGATCGATTCGTCGGCGAACTCGTTCGGCCCGATCGTGAACATCTTGTTCTTCGACTCGGAGATTCGCCTCGGCTCGGCCGTCGGCCGCTACCGCGCGCTGACCTCGGGCGCGCTCGACGATCTGCAGCTCAACCTGTACCGCTCGGGCGCGGACGCGCCGCTGCTCATCGAGTTGCACGGCAATCCGAACCTCTACGGGCAGAACGAACTCGAGTCGCACGCCGACCGGTTCCTGGATTTCCTGCAGCGGATGATGGACTCGTCCCTGGGCACCCGCATCGGTGACATCCAGCTGGTCGGCCCCGCCGAGGAATTGCGCATCGTCGAGGAACTCGCCGGTCGCGACGGTGAATCCCCTTCGGCCACACTGGTGGATCTGCTGACCCGGCAAGCGGCGGCGACTCCGTCCGCGGTGGCCGTGACGTCCGAGGCGACCACTCTCACCTACCGCGAGCTCGACGAACGATCCACCCGGTTCGCCCGCGGGCTCATCGCACTCGGCGCGGGACCGGAAGCACTGGTGGCCATCGCGATGCCACGCGACGCCGACCTGATCGTCGCCGTGCTCGGCGTGCTGAAATCGGGCGCGGGGTACCTTCCGCTGGACACCGCCCATCCGGCCGAGCGGCTCGAATACGTACTGGACGACTCGAACCCGATCGCGGTGGTGACCACGCGGGGCATGCGCGAGCACGTGCTGGGCGATCCCGGCCGCGTCGTGCTGTTCGACGACGTTCTCGCCGCGGAGCAGGCCGCCGACCCGATCACCGATGCCGATCGGACCGGCCCGTTGCTTCCCGATCACCTCGCCTATGTCATCTACACGTCCGGGTCGACCGGCCGACCGAAGGGCGTATCGATCACGCACCGTGCCGTGTCCACCTACCTGGTGAACTCGTGCGCGGAGATCGGGATTCGATCCGACGACGTCTGGACGCTGTTCCACTCCTTCGCCTTCGACTACTCGGTCTGGGAGATCTTCGGCGCGCTGGTCACCGGCGGCCGGATCGTGGTCGTGGACAGCCTCACCACCCGTTCGCCGGACGACGTGGTGCGCCTGGCGGCGCGGGAGAAGGTCACCGTCTTCAGCCAGACGCCGTCGGCGTTCTATCAGTTCGCGGCCGCGCGCCAGCGGTACGCGCACGCGGGAGAGCCGGAAGGCGAACTGTCGCTGCGGCTGGTCGTCTTGTCCGGCGAAGCTCTCGATCCCGCCGGGCTGGCCGACTGGTACGAGCACAACCCGGACCTGCCGGTGCTGGCCAACAGTTACGGCATCACCGAGACCACCGTCTTCGTCACCTACACCGCCCTCACGCCGGACGTCGCGGTCCCGGGCGCGCCGAGCACGGTCGGCCCGGCATTGCCAGGCCTGCGAACCTATGTCCTGGACGAGCGGTTGCGTCCGTGCCCGCTCGGCGCATGGGGCGAGATCTACGTCGCGGGAACGCAGCTGGCTCGCGGCTATCTCAACCGACCGGCGTTGAGCGCGGGACGTTTCGTCGCCGACCCCTTCGGCGGTGCGGGCAGGCGTCTCTACCGCAGCGGCGACGTGGCGCGCTGGAATCACCGGGGCGAACTGGAGTATCGCGGCCGCGCCGACCAGCAGGTGCAGTTGCGCGGGTTCCGGATCGAGCTGGACGAGATCCGCAACGCCCTGCTGGCCCACGACAGCGTCGCCGCGGCGGTCGTCGTGGTGCATCTGCCCGGCACGGAGGCTGCCCGGCTGGTCGGGTACGTCGTACCCGCCGTCGGCGCCACCTGCGAGCCGGACGACTTGCGCACCCACGTCGGCGGGATGCTGCCGGAGTACATGGTGCCGTCGAGCGTCGTCGTGATCGACGCGGTGCCGCTGACCGTGAACGGCAAAGTTGATCACCGGGCACTGCCCGAGCCGGTGTTCGATTCGGCCGCGGCCTACGTCGCTCCCCGCACGGTCGTCGAGGAGTCGATCGCGGACGTCTTCGCCGAGGTGCTCGGCACCGACCGGGTGGGCGTGTTCGACAGCTTCTTCGACCTCGGCGGCAACTCGATCACCGCGACCAGCGCGGCGGTGCGTATCGCGGAAGCGACCCGGTGCGATGTGTCGGTGCGCGACCTGTTCGTCAAGCAGACCATCGCGGAACTCGCCGCGCACATCGAGGACGGACACCGTTCCGGCAGGCCCGTGCTGCGGGCGGCGGGCAGACCCGATCCCATTCCGCTCGCGCCGGCGCAGAACAGGATGTGGCTGGTCAACCAGACCGACCCTACCTCGGCCGCCTACAACATTCCGCTGATCGTCCAGCTCACCGGACGTCTCGACGCGGCGGCGCTGCGTGCCGCGCTGACCGACGTGATCGATCGGCACGAATCGCTGCGCACCGTCTACCCCGCGGTGAACGGCGAAGGGACACAGATGATTCTGCCTGCCGACGAGGTTGTCGCTGGGCTCGACCTGACGCCGCGGCCGACCGACCCGGACGAGATCGAGGGCCGAATCCGCGACCTGGTTTCGGTCGGGACCGATCTGCGCGAACGCGCTCCGATCCGGGTGGCGCTGCTCGCGACCGCCGACCGCACGCGGCATGTCCTGGCGGTGGTCCTGCACCACATCTGCTGCGACGGATCGTCGCTGCGGCCCCTCGCGGCGGATGTCGCCGTCGCCTACGAGGCGAGGGCGCAGAAGAAGATCCCGGACTGGGAACCGCTGAGCGTCCAGTACGCCGACTACAGCGTCTGGCATCGCAGCCTGCTCGGCGACCCGGACGACCCGGATTCCCGGGCGGCCCGCCAATTGCGGTACTGGTCGCAGCGTTTGGCGGGGATGCCGCCGGTCCTGGAGCTGCCGGCCGACCGGCCGCGTCCGGCCCGCCGGACCATGCGCGGCGACGTCGCGGACACGGTGATCCCCGCGGAGACCTTCGCCGGAATCGAGCGGCTGGCGCGCGCGGCCAACGTCACGACGTTCATGGTCGTCCACGCCGCCCTGGCCGTGCTGCTGGCGCGGATGTCGGGCTCGGCGGACATCACCATCGGCACGCCGGTCGCCGGTCGCGGCGAACGCGCGCTCGAGCCGCTCATCGGCATGTTCGTCAACACCGTGCCATTGCGTACCGAGGTGTCCGCCGAGGAGTCGTTCACCGAGTTCCTCACACGGGTCAAGGGCATCGACGTCGACGCCTTCGCCAACAGCGACCTGCCCTACGAACGTGTCGTGGACGAACTGCATCCGAAGCGGTCCCCGGCGTACGCGCCGCTGTGCCAGATGTATCTCGCGTTCGAGAACATGGACCGGGCGAACTTGGAGCTGTCCGAGCTCACCGTCGAGCTGCTGGACCCCGGCGCCGAACCGGCGAAGGTGGACATCATCGTCACCGTCGCCGAGAACACCGCCGCGGGCGGCGATGTCGCGCTGCGCGTCAACTACGCGACAGACCTGTTCGATCGGGAGACCGTCGAAGAGCTCGCCGAACGACTGAATCGGGTGCTCGACGCGTTCGTGGCGAATCCACGGGCCCGAGTCGGCGACGTGGATTTGTTGTCGGGAGTCGAGCGTCTGGGATTGGTCCCTGCCTCCGGTGGTCGTGCCGAGCCGCCCCGGGTGCTGGCGGATGTGTTGCTGGTGGGTGAACGCACCGCGCCTGCCGTGGTGGCGGGGGATCGCGTGCTCTCCTACGGGGAGTTGGACGACTGGTCGAATCGTCTCGCACGGGTCCTGATCGACTGGGGGGTGGGGCCGGGGGATCAGGTCGCGCTGGCCATGGGGCGGTCGGTCGAGTTCGTGGTCGGTGTGTGGGCGGTGGCGCGGGCGGGCGCCGCGTTCGTGCCGGTCGATCCGCGCTATCCGAGCGAGCGGGTCGCGCACCTGGTCGCGGACGCGAATATCGAGGTCGGGCTCACCGTCGAGGCGTCGTGCGGCATGCTTCCCGGTCACGTGCGGCAATTGGTTCTCGACCATCCTGGCACCGAGGCGTTCCTCGCGGCGCAGTCCCCGGCTGTGGTGACCGACGCGGAACGGGTGCGGGCCTGCCGTGTGGCCGACGCGGCCTACGTGGTGTACACCTCGGGCTCGACCGGCAGGCCGAAAGGCGTGGCGGTCACTCACGAGGGCTTGGCGAATTTCGCGATCGAGCAGCGCGAGCGGTATCGGGTGGATCGCAGGTCACGCGTGTTGCAGGTGGCGGCGCCCGGCTTCGACGCGGTGATGCTCGAGTTGCTCATGGCGCACGCCAACGGCGCGGTGCTGGTCGTCTCGCCGCCGGAGGTGTTCGCCGGGGCGCAGCTGGCGGAATTGATTCGCGCACAAGAGGTCTCGCACGCGTTCGTGACGCCCAGCGTGCTGGCGACGATGTCGCCCGCCGGACTCGATTCGCTGCGGGTGCTGGTGGCGGGCGGAGAAGCGGTATCGGCCGAGACGGTTTCGGTATGGGCGCCGGGGCGTCGGCTGCACAACGGGTACGGGCCGACCGAGACCACGATCATGGTGGCGATCAGCGATCCGCTGTGCGTCGGCGACCCGGTGACCATCGGCGGCCCGATCCGCGGCGTCGACGCGGTGGTTCTCGACGAGCGGTTGCGGCCCGTCCCGGTCGGGGTGACCGGACAGCTGTACGTCTCGGGCGTGCAGCTGTCGCGCGGGTACCTCAATCGTCCCGCCTCGACCGCCGCCACGTTCGTCGCCAACCCGTACGGTCCCGCGGGCACCCGCATGTACGGCACGGGTGACCTGGCGCGCTGGACCGCCGACCACACCTTGGAGTACCTGGGGCGCACCGACTTCCAGGTCAAGATTCGCGGACAGCGCATCGAACCGGGCGAGATCGAAGCCGTCCTCGCCGGGCACCCCACCGTCGCGGCAGCCGTCGTGGTGGGCGTGCACGCCGAGACCGGGTCGCGTCTGGCGGCGTACGTGGTGCCCGCCGACGGCGTGGTCGATACCGCGGAACTGACCAGGTATGCGGCGCAACGCCTGCCGTCGCACATGGTGCCGGACACGGTCATGGTGCTCGACACGCTCCCACTGTCGTCGGTGGGCAAAGTCGATCGCGCCGCCCTGCCGGAACCGGAATTCGCCCCCGCCGTGGAGTTCGTCGCGCCGCGCAACGCCACCGAGCAGATCGTGGCCGACATCTGCGCGGGCGTGCTGGGCGTCGAACGCGTCGGCGTGCTCGACGGTTTCTTCGATCTCGGCGGCAACTCGCTGTCGGCCACCCGCGCGGCCGCGCAGCTCAGCGGTGCGTTCGGCGTCGAGGTGCCGCTGCGCGCGATCTTCGAGACGCCGACCATCGGGGCACTGGCGGAGCGCCTGCGCAGTGCCGACGCGGCGACCAGGGCGCCGCTGGTGCCGCAGGAGCGCCCGGACCGGATCCCGCTCTCACCCGCCCAGGCCAGGATGTGGTTTCTCAACCAGTTCGACACGAGCTCACCGGTGTACAACATCCCGCTGGTCGTGCGGATGTCGGGAGACCTCGACGTGGCCGCGATGCACGCGGCGATCGCGGATGTGCTCGAACGGCACGAGGCGCTGCGCACGGTGTACCCGGACAGCGACAGCGGGCCGCACCAGATGATCGTGTCGGTGCCGACGGCGCTGCCGCCGCTGACGCCGGTGGCGGTCACGGCCGGTGCGGTCGAGGCGCGCGTCGCCGCCGAGGTCGCTGTGGGCTTCGACGTCACCACCGAGGTTCCGTTCCGGGTCGCGTTGTTGCGCAGCGCGGCCGACGAGCATGCCTTGGTGCTCGTGGTCCATCACATCAGCTTCGACGGGTCCTCGCTCGCGCCGCTGGCCGCGGACCTGATGGCCGCTTACCGTGCCCGGGTCGGGAACGAAGCGCCGCAGTGGGCCCCGTTGCCGGTGCAGTACGCGGATTACGCGCTGTGGCAACGGAAGCTGCTCGGCAGCGAGGACGATCCGCACAGTCCGACCGTCGCCCAGACCCGGTACTGGATCGCGGCTCTCGCCGATCTGCCCGAGGTACTGGATCTGCCCACCGACCGTACGCGGCCCGCGAAGCAGTCGTTCCGGGGCGCGACGGTCTCGGCCACCCTTCCCGCGGATCTGCATCGCGAGGTGATCGCGCTGGCCCGCAGCCACGACGCGACGGTCTTCATGGTGATGCACGCGGCCTACGCGGCACTGCTGGCGCGGTTGTCCGGTACCGGGGACATCGCGGTCGGCACACCGATCGCCGGTCGTGGCGAGCCGGGATTGGACGGCCTGGTCGGGATGTTCGTCAACACGCTGGTGTTGCGGACGTACATCGAACCCGGCGCGTCCTTCGTCCGGATCCTGGACCAGGTCCGGGCCACCGACCTGGCCGCCTTCGAGAACGCCGACATCCCGTTCGAGCGTCTGGTCGAGGTGCTGAATCCGCCGCGCTCGACGGCACACGCGCCGTTGACGCAGGTGGGCTTCTCGTTCCAGAACATCGAGATCCCCACGGTGCGGTTCGAGGGCCTGACGGTCTCGGCGCGGATGGCCGATCCGAGCGTGGCGAAGTACGACCTGCACCTGAATCTGGTCGACGCCTTGGCGGCGGATGGCGAGCCGGGGGACATGGCGGTCGAATTCGGCTACGCGACGGATCTTTTCGACGAGGCGACGGTCGAGTCGATGTTCGAACGCTATCTGCTGTTGCTGCGCGCGATCGTCGGTGACCCCACCCGCGCCATCGGCGACATGGAGCTGCTGACCGCCGAAGAGGCGCACCGGATCGCGGCCCGGTCGAGCGGCATACGGACGCAGGCTCCGCCAGCGACGATCGCGGACCTGTTCGCCGCACAGGTGGCCGCGACGCCGGAACACCCGGCGGTGCTCGACGCCGCCGGTGGTGCCCGGCTCGACTACCGGGAATTCGGGGCACGGGTGAATTCGCTGGCCCGCGCGCTGATCCGGCGCGGCATCGGACCGGAGACCATTGTGGCGGTGGCGATGCGCCGCTCGGTGGACCTGCTGGCCACGCTGTACGCCATCCACGCGGCGGGCGCGGCCTACTTGCCACTGGACCCGGACCATCCGGCCGACCGGGTGAGCTCCGTCCTCTCCGCCGCGCGTCCCGCCGCGATTCTCACCCGTACGCCCGACCGGGCGAGTCTGCCCGGCGACGTGCCGGTCTGGACGCTCGGCGAGCTGGAGGCCGAGCGCCTGGACGCGTCGGCGCTGACCGATGCCGATCGGATCCGGCCGCTGCGCCCGGACGATCTGGCCTACGTCATCTACACCTCCGGTTCGACGGGTGTGCCCAAGGGCGTGGCGGTTGCGCACGCGGCGGTGGTGAATCAGCTGCGCTGGATGCGCGATCACTACCGGCTCGGTGGCGGCGACGTCATGCTGCTGCGCACCCCGGTGACGTTCGACCTCTCCGTCTGGGAGCTGTTCTCCGCGCCGACCTGCGGCGCTGCCTTGGTGGTCGCCGGTCCCGACGCGCACGGCGATCCGCGCGAGATCGCCCGGCTGATGGCCGAGTATCACGTGACCACGGTGGATTTCGTCCCGTCGCTGCTCGCGGCGTTCCTCGAGGTGGCAACTCCGGATCAGTTCCCGGACCTGCGGCGCGTACTGTGCATCGGTGAGGCGTTGTCCGCAGAGATCGCGCGCCGCTTCCGGGATTTCAGCGACGCCCGCATCGACAACCTGTACGGCCCGACGGAAGCGGCGGTCAGTGTCACCGCGCACCGGATCGACGTGGTCGAAGGCGCGACCGTGCCGATCGGCGTGCCCGAGGCGAATGTCACGGTGCACGTGCTGGACTCGCGGCTGCATCCCGTGCCGGTCGGCGTCACCGGCGAGCTGTACCTGGGCGGCGTGCAGCTTGCCCGCGGATACCACGAACGCCCGGACCTGACGGCCGCGACGTTCGTCGCCGATCCCTCCGGCGCCGCGGACGGCGCGCGTCTCTACCGCACCGGTGACCTCGTGCGCTGGGACGGCGACGGCAACCTGCGCTATATCGGCCGCGCCGACACCCAGGTGAAGGTGCGCGGCCTGCGGATCGAACTCGGCGACATCGAAGCGGCGCTGCTCGCGCACGAGCAGGTGCGCGCGGCCGTCGCGCAGGTACGCGGCGACGGCGGCGAGCAGCGGCTGGTGGCCTACGTCGTCGCGGATGGCGCGCTCGACGCCCGGCAGGTACGGAATTCGCTGCTGGACCGGCTGCCCGCCTATATGGTGCCGTCGTCGGTGACCCGGATCGACTCGATTCCCTTGAATGCCAACGGCAAGGTGGAGTATCGAGCGTTGCCCGAGCCGGACCCGAGCGCCCAGGACACCGAGTTCCGGGCGCCGCGAAGTCTGATCGAACAAGCGATCGCCGCGGTTTTCGCGGAACTGTTCGACCGCCCCGAAATCGGCGCGGACGACGATTTCTTCGAGTTGGGCGGCAACTCGCTGGTCGCCACGCGCGCGCTGAGCCGGATCGGGGACGTCGTGGACGTGACCATTCCGGTGCGCGCGATCTTCGAGGCGCCGACCGTGTCGGGGCTGGCCGAGCGCATCGCCCAGTTGCGCGCGGTCCCGAGTCTGCCCGCGCCGACGCGGGTCACGCGGCCGGACCGTATCCCGCTGTCGCACGCGCAGACCCGGATGTGGTTCCTCAACCAGTACGACCCCGCCGCGCCCGGATATGTCGTGCCACTGGCGATCCGGCTGGAAGGCGCGCTCGATCCGGCCGCGTTGACGGCCGCTGTCAGCGATGTGCTCGAGCGGCACGAGAGCTTGCGCACGATGTATCCCGCGGTCGACGGCACGCCCACCCAGGTCGTGCTGAACGCCGAAGACGTGCTCGCGACCTGCGATCTCACCCCGCAGGCCGTCGGTGAGCGGGAACTGCCGCACCGGCTGGCCGAATTCTGCGGCACCGGATTCGACGTGGCCGAGGGTGTGCCGCTGCGGGTGGCGCTGTACCAATTGTCCGACGAGGCGTGGACGCTCGCGCTGGCCGCGCACCACATCAGTTGTGACGGCTTCTCGGTGGCCCCGCTGGCGGCCGACCTGGTGACGGCGTACCGGGCGCGCTCCGGCGGTACCGCGCCGGATTGGGCGCCGCTGCCGGTGCAGTTCGCCGACTACGCCTTGTGGCAGCGAGCGGTCCTCGGTTCCGCGGACGACCAGGACTCGCCGGTGGCCCGCGACATCGCTTACTGGCGAACGCAACTCGCGGGCGTACCGGAGCTGCTCGAATTGCCGAGCGACCGGCCGAGGCCGATCGAGCAATCCCAGCGCGGGGCGGTGATCCAGGTCGCCATACCCGGTGAACTGCAAGGCCGGGTGGAATCGCTGGCACGGCGCTCCGGTGCCACCACGTTCATGGTCGTGCACGCGGCCCTGGCGGTGCTGCTGTCGCGACTGTCCGGCAGCGACGACGTCACCGTCGGTGTGCCGCACGCGGGCCGGGGCGACCGGTCGCTGGACCACCTGGTCGGCATGTTCGTCAACACCTTGGTGCTGCGGTCGCGGGTCACGCTCGACCAGACGTTCGCGAGTCTGCTGGACCAGGTCCGGCGCACCGACATCGAGGCGTTCGATCACGCCACCGTGCCGTTCGAGCAACTGGTGGACGCGCTGAACCCGGTGCGATCGACCGCGCATACGCCGTTGTTCCAAGTGCTGCTGGCCTACCAGAACATGACCCGGGCTCGCGTCGAACTGCCGGGACTCACCGTGGAGAACGTGGACCCCTGCGACAGCGCGGCGATCTACGACCTGTTGCTGATGATCAGCGAAGGCCACGGCACGCACAACGAGCCGACCGGCATGACGTTGCGCCTGACCTACGCCACGGATCTGTTCGACGAGGACACGGTGCGCGGCTTCGCCGACCGGTTTGTCCAGGTCCTCGATACCGCGGCCCGCGATGCCGAGGCCACCGTCGGGGAGATCGGCCTGCTCGACGAGGCGGAGCGGTCCCGAGTGCTGGAGCGGTGGAACGACACCGGTGGCTCCGCCGCACCGGGCCGGACGCTCGTCGACGTCTTCGACGAACAGGTCGCGCGCACACCGGACGCCACGGCGCTGCGGCTTCCGGACGGAAGTACGTCGACCTACCGGGATTTCGACGCACGCGTCAACCGGCTGGCTCGCTGGCTCATCGGGCGCGGTGCCGGGCCGGAGACGATCGTGGCGGTGGCCGTCCGCCGATCGGCCGAGCTGGTCACGGCACTGTACGCGGTCGTGAAGGCGGGCGCCGCGTTCCTGCCCATCGACCCGGATCACCCGAGCGCGCGGATCGCGCACGTCCTCGGCGCGGCCGATCCTCTGCTGGTGCTCACGACCGCGGACGACGGCCAGGGCCTGCCCGACGGATTCGAGTACGCGCGGATCGACCGGCTGGACGTGACCGGTCTGTCCGGCGCTCGGATCACGGACGCGGAGCGCCGCACACCGCTGCGGCCGAACCATCTGGCTTATGTGCTGTTCACCTCCGGGTCCACCGGGGCGCCCAAGGGCGTGGCGCTGACCCATGCCGCCACCGTGAGCCAGCTGGCATGGGCCCAGCAGCGGTGGCCGCACGGAACGTCCGACGCGGTGCTGCACAAGACGCCGATCACGTTCGACATCGCCGTGTGGGAGTTGTTCTGGCCGTTGCAGACCGGCGCGCACATCGTCGTAGCCGAACCGGGCGGACATCGCGATCCCGTTCACCTGGCGAAGGTCATCGCACGGCACGAGATCACCACCGTGCACTTCGTCCCGTCGATGCTCGATGTCCTGCTGGAATCGGCCGGGGTCGCGGAACTGCCCTCGATCCGGCGGGTGTTCGTCGCGGGTGAGGCGCTGGCGCAGCGCACGGTCGACGCCGCGGCGCACGTCTTCACGCACGCGGAGCTGGTGAACTGGTACGGGCCTGCGGAGGCGGAGGTGGTCACCGCGCAGCGGTGCGCGCCGGGTGCGTCGGCCGTCGCGGCGGTGCCGATCGGAGCGCCCGCCGGCGGCATGAAGGTCTACGTGCTGGATTCGCGGTTGCGGCCGGTGCCGGTCGGGGTCGTCGGGGAGCTGTACGTCTCGGGTGTCCAATTGGCGCGCGGATACCACGCGCGGGCCGATCTCACCTGCGGCGCCTTCGTCGCCAACCCGTTCGGAGTTGCGGGACAGCGGCTGTACCGGACCGGTGACCTGGTCCGGTGGCGCAAGACCGGCGAGCTGGAATACCTGGGGCGCGGCGACTTCCAGGTGAAGGTGCGCGGTCAGCGGGTGGAGCCCGGTGACATCGAAGCCGCGCTGCGCGCCTGCGGGCAGGTAGCGCGTGCCGTGGCCATCGTGACGACGGAGCGCATCGTCGGTTACGTGACGTTGGCGCCGGGCGCGGTCACCGACGGCCGCGCGATCCGCGAAGAGCTGACCCGGACGCTGCCGTCCTACTTGGTTCCGGACGTCGTGCAGGTGCTCGACGCGATGCCGCTCACCGCGAACGGCAAGCTCGACCGGTCGGCGCTGCCGCGGCCGGTGTTCGACGACGGCGCGGACTTCGTCTCGCCGCGCACCGACGGCGAGGTGGTGCTGGCGCGTCTGGTCGCCGAACTCACCGGCGCGGAACGGGTGAGCGTGACCGCGAATCTCTTCGAGATCGGTGTCAACTCGCTGTCGGCCGCTCAGCTCGCGGCGCGGGCCCAGGCGGTCGTCGGCGTCGATGTCGGCATCAAGGACGTCTTCGATGCGGCGACCATCGCCGCGCTGGCGGAGCGGATCTCGGCACGGACCGGATCCACCGCTGTTGCGCTGACCGCGCGGCCACGCACCGGCGCGGTCCCGTTGGCGGCGGCGCAGCGGCGGATCTGGTTCCTCAACCAGTTCGACACCTCCTCGGCGGCCTACAACATCTGCTTCGCGGCCCGCCTGACCGGGCCGCTGGACACCGAGGCACTGCGTGCCGCGTTCCTCGACGTGGTGACCAAGCACGAACCCTTGCGGACGGTGTATCCGCTCGTCGACGGCGAGCCCTGCCAGGTGGTGCGGGAGATCGCGACGATCGCCGCGGACATGGCCTTCGAACCGGAGCCGGTCGTCGGCGAGACGGAACTCGCCGACCGCATGCGGAACGCGGTCGAGGCGGGATTCGACATCGCCGAATCGGTACCTGTGCGGGCACGGTTGTATCGCACCGCGACGCGGGAACACGTGCTGGTGGTGGTGGTCCATCACATCGCCGCCGACGGGGCGTCGATGGCTCCGCTCGCCCGCGACGTGTTCGCCGCGTACCGGGCGCGGGCGGGCGGCCACCCGCCCCGGTGGGAATCGCCGGTGGTCCAGTACGCCGACTACGCGATGTGGCAGCAGGAGCTGCTCGGCTCCGAGGACGATCCGGCGTCGCTGATCGCGCGGCAGATCGATTACTGGACCGACGCGCTGGACGGTTCCCCGGAGCTGCTCGCCCTGCCGACGGACCGGCCACGCCCCGCCACCCTCTCGACCGACGGCGGCAACGTCCGGTTCGAGCTGCCCGCGCGGCTGCACGACGACATCGTGCGGCTGGCCCACCGCGAGGGCGTCACGGTGTTCGTCGTCCTGCACGCGGCCCTGTCGATCCTGTTGGCGCGCACCGCGCACAGCGACGACATCTCGGTCGGCACGCCGGTCGCCGGTCGCGGCAAGCCGGAACTCGACGATCTCGTCGGCATGTTCGTCAACACCGTGGTGCTGCGGACCCGCATCGATGAGGATCGCTCGTTCCGGGAGCTTCTCGCCGTAGTGCGCGATGTCGACCTCGAAGCGCTCGCTCACGCCGACCTGCCCTACGAGCGGCTCGTCGACGTCATCGGCCGTCCGCGTTCGACGGCGTATTCGCCACTGTTCCAAGTAATGTTCGGGTTGCAGAACACCGGAGCGGCCCGATTCGAGCTGCCCGGAATCGACGTCGAGATCTTGGACCCCGGCATCGCGCAGGCCAAAGCCGACCTCACCGTGCTGGTGACCGAGCGGCGCGAAGGCGATCGGCCCGCCGGAATCGACGGCGAGATCATCTACGCCACCGATCTTTTCGTCCAGTCGACCGCAAATGCTCTGGCGGAGAGGTTCGTCCGCGTCCTCGAGGCGGTCACCGCCCATCCGGCGCGGGCGATCGGCCAGATCGATCTGTTGAGCGCCGCCGACACCGAACGCTTGGTGCCCGCGCGAGGCGGCGACGACGCGCGGCCTTGCTTGCTGCCGGATCTGCTGGCGACGGCCGTGGCATCGGCTCCGGCGGCGGTGGCCCTGATCGGGGACGGCGAAACCCTCACGTACGCGGAGCTGGACGTCAGGGCCAACCGGCTCGCTCGACACCTGCTCACCCAGGGAGTCGGGCCGGGAGTGTTCGTGGCGCTGGCCGTGCCACGCTCGATCGAGTATCACGTCGCCATGTGGGCGATCGCGAAGACCGGCGCCACGTTCGTCCCGGTCGATCTCCGCTACCCCGCCGAGCGGATCGCGCACATGGTGAGCGATTCCGGCGTCCGCGTCGGGCTCACGCTCGCGACCGCACGCGGGGAGCTGCCGGACGCGGTGCGCTGGCTGATGCTCGACGATCCGCGCACGGCGCAGGAGATCACGGCGCGGTCCGGCGAGGCGGTGACCGATGCCGATCGCGGGCGTGTGCTGCGGATCGAGGACGCCGCCTACCTGATCTACACGTCCGGTTCGACCGGAACACCCAAGGGTGTCGTGGTCACCCATGCCGGGTTGGCGAACTTCGCGGCCGAGCAAACCGAACGCTACCGGGTCGACGGCACGTCCAGGGTGCTGCAAGTGGCGGCGCCCGCGTTCGACGCGGTGCTGCTCGAAGCGCTGATGGCGCATGCGGCGTGCGCGGCGTTGGTCGTGTCGCCACCGGAGGTGTTCGGCGGGCCGGATCTGGCCGCGCTGATCCGGACGCATCGGGTGTCGCACGCGTTCCTGACGCCGAGCGTGCTGGCGACCATGGCGCCCGCCGGTCTCGAGTCGGTGCGGATGCTCGCGGTCGGCGGCGAGATGGTGCCCGCGGAGCTGATCGCCACCTGGGCGCCGGGTCGCCGGTTGCACAACATCTACGGCCCGACCGAGACGACGATCGTGATCACGATGAGCGATCCGGTGCGACCGGGCGATCCGATCGCGATCGGCGGCCCGATTCGCGGCGCGGAGGCCTTGGTGCTGGACGCGCGCTTGCGCCCGGTGCCGGTCGGAGTCGCGGGGGAGCTGTACCTGTCGGGTGCGCAGCTGGCGCGCGGCTATCTCAACCGGCGTGCGGTCACGGCCGGTGCGTTCGTCGCGAATCCGTACGGTAGGCCGGGCGGGCGGATGTACCGCACCGGGGACATCGTCCGCTGGACGACGCGACGCACGCTCGAATACGTCGGCCGCAGCGACTTCCAGATCAAGATCCGCGGCCAGCGCATCGAACTCGGTGAGATCGACGCGGCGCTGCTCACGCATCCGGCGGTGGCCGCCGCGGTGACCGTCAGCCGCACGGGGCCGGGCGGGCACCCGGTGCTGGCCGCGTACATCGTGACCGAAGCCGCGACGGTCGCCGACCCGGAGACCGTGCTCGAACACGTCGCGTCGGTATTGCCCGCGCACATGGTGCCGTCGGTGCTCACCGTGCTCGATCGCATGCCGATCACCTCGACCGGCAAGGTGGATCGGAAAGCGTTGCCGGAGCCGGTCTTCCGCGCCGACGGAGACGCGGAGGCGGCGTCCACGGATCTGGAACGCACCGTCGCGGCCGCGTTCGCGGATGTTCTCGGCGTCGCGTCGGTCGGTGTCTCCACCTCGTTCTTCGCCCTCGGCGGCGATTCGATCCTGTCGATCCAGCTGGCTTCCCGGCTGAAGTCGGCAGGTGTCGTGGTGACGGCGCGGGACATCTTCGAGCAGAAGACCGTCCGTGGCCTGGCGCGGGTCGCCGCGGCCGCCGAACGGTCTTCGCTCGCGGAGTTGCCTGGTGGCGGCGTGGGCGAGATCCCGTTCACCCCGGTGGTTTCCTGGTTCACCGAGCGTCTCGGCGCCGCTCCCCGGTTCGCTCAGTCGATGCTGGTGCGCTTGCCGCGCGACGCGCGAGTCGAGGACGTGACCGCGACGGTGCGGGCGGTGCTGCGACAGCACGACATGCTGCGCGCGCGGCTGCGCGAACAGTGCTTGGAGGTGCCGCGGCCGGAGGCCGCGGATGCCGCGGACGTGGTGCTGACCCGCACCTTCCGCGCGGATGAGACCCCGGGCACTGACGGTTTCACCGCGGTGGTGGAAGCGGCGCTGGCCGAGGCGTCGGACCGCCTCGACCCGGCGGCGGGCCGGATGGTGCAGGTCGTGTGCCTGCTGCCCGAACCGGGCCTCGACGCCGAGGCGCGGGCGCTCGTGGTCGTCCATCACCTCGTGGTCGACGGTGTGTCCTGGCGAATCCTGATTCCCGACTTCGCGACAGCCTGGCAGCAGGTCACGCGGGGACGAACGGTGGAATTGCCCGCGCAAGGGACATCGATGCGCCGCTGGGCGCACGCGCTGGCCGATGCCGCCGCGGCCCGTGCCGGGGAGTTCGACCTGTGGCACCGGATGGGTGCGGCGCCGGATCCGCTGCTCGGCAGCGCGGTGCTCGATCCCGCCGTCGACACCCAGTCGACCGTGCGGCATCTGACGGTGTCCCTCCCGGTGGACGTCACTTCGGCATTGCTCGACGCGGTGCCGAAGGCCGCGCACGGCAGCGTCGACGACGCGTTGCTGGCCGGCCTGGCCGTGGCGGCGACGCGCTGGCGCCACCGGCGCGGTATCGCGCACGCGGGTGTGAAAGTCCTCTTGGAGGGGCACGGCCGCGCGGAACAGATCGCCGAGGGAGCGGATGTCTCCCGCACGGTGGGTTGGTTCACCAACACATACCCCGTGGCGCTCGACCTGAGCGGGGTGAATGCGGATGATCCGCGTGCCGCGGTGAAATCCGTGAAAGACCAGTTGCGCGTGATCCCGGACAAGGGGATCGGCTACGGCCTGTTGCGTTACCTCCACGCCGACACCCGCGACCGGCTCGCGGCACTGCCGGAGCCGCAGATCGGTTTCAACAATCTCGGCCGGGTCGGCGTCGACCTCACGACGCTGTCGGACCTCGCGTGGATTCCGACCGACGAGCCGTTCGACCGGTGGTCGGCCTTCGATCCCGACATGCCCGTGGCGGCGGCCGTCACGATCGACGTGAACATCGTGGACACCGAAGCGGGACCGCGCCTGTCGGCGCGGATCGGCTACGCGTCCCGGCTGTTCGAGCGCGACGACGTGGCCGAACTCGCCGACGAATGGATCGGCGCGGTGACCGGGATCGCGACCGCGGCCCTCGCGGACGAGGACTGGGGCTTCTCACCCGCCGACGTTCCACTCGTCGAGGTCACACAATCCGACCTGGACGGGTTCGCCGACCGTTACGGAGCGCTCGGCGATGTCTGGTCGCTGGCGCCGCTGCAGGCGGGACTGCTGTTCCATGCCGAACTCGCCGCGGGTGACCTCGACGTCTACACGGCACAATCCACCCTCGCCCTCGCCGGTGTGATCGATGCGGATCGGCTGCAGCGCTCCGCCACGGCCTTGCTGGAGCGTCATCCGAATCTGCGAGCCGCCTTCGTGCGCACGGCCGATGGCACTCCGGCGCAGGTGATTCCGGCGGCCGCCGCCGTGCGCTGGCGGCGGGTCGATCTGCGCGACGGCACGACGACCCCCGAGGAGCTGATCGCGGCCGAGCGGGCGGTCCCGTTCGATCCCGCCGATCCTCCGCTGCTGCGGTTCCTGCTGATCGATGTGGCGCCGCAGGAGTTCCGGCTGGTGCTGACGGCGCACCACCTGCTGTTGGACGGCTGGTCGTTGCCGTTGCTGTGGCGCGAGTTGATCGGCCTCTACGCGGTGAGTGCGCGGGCCGAGTTGCTGCCCGCCGCGGCGTCGTACCGCGGCTACCTGGCATGGCTGGATCTGCGCGAGCCGTCGACCGGCATCGAGGTGTGGCGGGAGGTCCTGCGCGATTTCACCGAACCGACGGTGATCGCCGACGCGCGCACGCACACGACGGTCGGCATCCCGGTCGACCTTGCGGTGGTGCTGGATCGTGCCGTCACCGCGGAACTGGTGGAATTCGCTCGGGCACGGGCGGTGACCATGTCGACGATCGTGCAGTTCGCCTGGGCGGTGGTCCTGGGGAACCTGCTCGGCACCGAGCGTGTGGTGTTCGGCAGCACGGTGTCGGGACGTCCCGCCGACCTGCCCGGCGTGGAATCGATGATCGGCTTGTTCATCAACACGATCCCGGTAGCCGTGCACCTCCCGCGAACCTGGACCGTCGAGGACGCGCTGCGGCGGTTGCAGGCCGACAACACCCGCGTGCTCGATCACCACGACGTCGAACTGTCCCGGATCCTGGCGGACACGGGCGCTGCCCAGCTGTTCGACACGCTGGTCGTCTTCGAGTCGTATCCGGTCGACAGCAGCGGCCTGGGCGACGCGGACATCGACGGCATGCGGGTGGTCGCGGCCGACGGAAGCGACGCAGCGCACTACCCGATCACGGTGCAGGCGCACCAGACCGATCAGCTGCACGTCATGATCCGCTACCAGCAGGCCCGCGTGGACGACTCGACGGCCGCCGGTCTGGCCGCCCGGATGGAGACCGTGCTGCGCGCCATCACGACCGATCCGGGCGCGCGGCTGGGCGCGGTCGACCTGCTGACCGCTGCCGAGCGCCGTGACCTGGTACCCGCCACCGGCGGACCCGCCGCAGCGCCCCGAGTTCTCGCTGAGCTGTTGGCCGCCGGTGTCGCGGTGGATCCCGAAGCGGCAGCGATCGTTTCGGACGGGCACACGATGTCGTACGCCGAGTTGGACGCCTGGTCGAACCGTGTCGCGCGCGAGCTGATCGACTGGGGTGTCGGCCCCGGCGAGCAGGTGGCGTTGGCGATGGCCCGATCGGTGGAACTCGTGGTCGGCATGTGGGCGGTCACCAAGACCGGCGCCGCGTTCCTGCCCGTGGATCCGCGCAACCCCGCCGAACGCGTCGGGCACATGGTCGCGGACTCGCAGGTGCGGGTCGCGGTCACGGTCGAGGCGTGGCGAGAGCTGGTTTCCGGGCCCGTCCGGCGGCTGGTACTCGACGATCCGGAGACCCGTAAAGCGATCGAGGCACGGTCCTCGGACGCGGTGACCGACACGGATCGAACACGGACGCCGCATGTTCGCGACACCGCGTACGTGCTGTACACCTCGGGCTCGACCGGGACGCCCAAGGGCGTCGCGGTCACCCACGAGGGGCTGGCCAATTTCGCGGCCGTGGAACGTGACCGCTTCGGCGCGGACAGCCGGTCGCGGGTGCTGCACGCGTCCGCTCCCGGTTTCGACGTCGTGGTCCTCGAGTTGCTGCTGGCCCACACCAACGGCGCGGTACTCGTGGTGGCGCCGCCGGAAGTGTTCGGCGGCGCTGAACTGGCGGAATTCGTTCGGCAGCAGCGCGTCTCGCACTCCTTCCTGACGCCGAGCGTGCTGTCGACGATGTCACCGGAGGGGTTGGATCGCCTGCGGGTACTGATGGCCGGTGGCGAGGCCGTGACGCCGGAGATCGTCACGCAGTGGTCGCCGGGCCGGCGACTGCTGAACGGGTACGGCCCGACCGAAACAACGATCCTGGCCGGAATCGGTGGCCCGCTGCATCCCGGTGCGGCCGTCACGATCGGTGGTCCGATCAGCGGCGTCGAGGCCGTCGTGCTGGATGCCTGGCTGCGGCCGGTGCCGGTGGGCGTGGTCGGCGAGTTGTATCTCGCCGGTGTGCAACTGGCCCGCGGATACGTGAACCGCCCGGTGGCGACGTCGAACGCGTTCGTCGCGAACCCGTTCGGTGCGCCGGGATCCCGCATGTACCGCACCGGCGACCTGGCTCGCTGGACGCCGGAGCACACCGTGGAGTACCTCGGTCGTCGCGACTTCCAAGTCAAGATCCGCGGTCAACGGATCGAGCTCGGTGAGATCGAGGCCGTGCTGGCCGCGCAACCCGGCGTGGAACACGCGGTCGTCGTGCTGCGCGAAGACGAGCGCGGCGTCGGCAGACTCGTCGGCTACCTGGTCGGCGCCGAGAACCTGGATCCGGAGGAGATCAGGGCGGCCGCGCGGCTGCGGCTGCCCGCGCACATGGTGCCCGACATCTGCGCGGTGCTCACCGAATTCCCCCTCACCAGAACCGGAAAGCTCGACCGCCTGGCACTGCCCGCGCCGCGGTTCTCGGCGGCACGGGCCTGGACCGCACCGGGTACGGAGACCGAACGGCAAGTCGCGGACGTCTTCGGAAGCGTCCTCGGCATCGACCGGGTCGGAGCGGGCGACAGCTTCTTCGACCTCGGCGGCAACTCGTTGTCGGCGACGCGGGTGACCGCTCAGTTGGGTACCGCGCTCGGAGTGAGCGTGGGCGTTCGCGACCTGTTCGAAGCGCCCACGGTCGCCGGACTCGCCGCCCGTCTGGACGCCTCCGAGCGGACGGTCCGCGCGCCACTGGTGCCGCGCACCCGCTCCGGGCTGGTGCCGTTGTCGCCGGCACAACAGCGGATGTGGTTCCTCAACCAGCTCGACACCTCCGTCGGCGCGTACAACATCCCGCTGGTGATCCGGTTGACGGGCGAACTCGACATCGACGCGTTGCGGCGCGCGTGCGAGTTGGTCCTCGATCGGCACGAGTCACTGCGAACCAGATTCCCGATGACCGACGGGACGCCACATCAGGTCGCGGTCCCCGTCGAAGAGGTCACGATCGGGCTGACCGCCGTACCGGTCGAGGCGGATCGGCTGATGGAGCGAGTGCTCGCCACCGTCTCGGCGAGCTTCGATGTCACACAGGAGCCTCCGCTGCGCATGGCGTTGTTCCGGCTCGGAGCCACCGAGCACGTCTTGGTCATCGCCGTGCACCACATCTGTGCCGACGGGCAGTCCATGATGCCGCTCGCGCGAGACGTGGCGGTGGCCTACCAGGCGAGCAGACAAGGGACACAACCGATCTGGCCCGCTCTCGCGGTCCAGTACGCGGACTACACGCTCTGGCAGCGCGATGTACTCGGCGACGAGCGCGACCCGGGCTCGGTCATGTCCCGGCAGTTGCGCTTCTGGAAGGACACTCTCGCCGGGCTGCCCGAACTGCTCGAACTGCCCACCGACCTGCCGCGTCCGCCGGTGGCGTCGATGCGTGGCCGGACCGTGGATTTCGAGATCTCCGGCGCGTTGCGGGAACGAATCGGCGCGCTGGCGCGCGCGGCGGACGCGACTGTCTTCATGGTCGTGCACGCCGCGCTGGCCGTCCTGCTGTCGCGGTCGGCCGGTGTCGGCGATGTCGCGGTGGGTGCTCCGGTGGCCGGACGCGGGGAGCGCGAACTCGACGATCTGATCGGCATGTTCGTCAACACCCTCGTG
Organism: Nocardia sp. NPDC004168; assembly: GCF_040610355.1. Lineage (NCBI taxonomy): Bacteria > Bacillati > Actinomycetota > Actinomycetes > Mycobacteriales > Nocardiaceae > Nocardia > Nocardia sp. NPDC004168. Next base: position 191,899 of record NZ_JBEXME010000007.1, read on the forward strand.
CTGCGGTCACGGGTGTCGTCGCGTCAGTCGTTCGCCGAGCTGCTCGCGGCGACGCGGGAAACGGATCTGGCGGCGTTCGCCCATGCCGACGTGCCGTTCGAGCAGGTGGTGGAGGCAATCAATCCACCGAGGTCCACGGCCCATCTGCCGCTGTACCAGGTGACGCTCGATGTGCAGAACCTGAGCAAGGCCGCGTTGGAACTGCCGGGCCTCACCGTCGAGCCGGTCGAGAACGGCTTCGAACCGGCGCAGGCCGACCTGAACCTGAATCTCGTCGAAGGCTCCGGCGCCGGTTGGCAGGCGGAGGGCATTCGAGGTCGCCTGACCTACGCCACCGATCTCTTCGTGGAGGAGACGATGACCCGGTTCGCGGCGGCCTTCGTGCGGATCCTGGAGCAGGTGACCGCCGATCCGGAGGTCGCCGTCGGTGACATCGACCTCGTGGGCCCGCAGCAGCGTCGCGAGCTGCTCGGCGCGGCCGGTGTCGCCGGGGTCGCCGTGCCGGACACGACCCTCGCGGAACTGTTCACCATCCAGGCCGTCGCGCGACCGGACGCGGTCGCGGTGACCGACGGCGAGTCGCGGCTGACCTACGCGGAGCTGGATCGGCGCTCCGCCGCGGTGGCCGCTCGGCTGGCGGAGCGGGGAGTGGGTCCGGAATCGCTGGTGGCCGTGGCGTTGCCGCGGTCGGCGGACCTGGTCGTCGGCCTGCTCGGCGTCGTGCGCGCGGGTGCGGGATATCTGCCGCTGGATGTGGCGTATCCGCCTGAACGATTGCGCTTCATGCTCGACGATGCTCGTCCGGCCGCGGTTCTGACCTCGGCGGACCTGTACGCCGCGGTGCCGGAGTGCGCCGCGCCGGTACTGCTCATCGAGGAGTGCGCGAACGACGACGCGGCGGCCTCCGATTCGGTGGTGTCGCCTGCGCGGCCGGGCAACGTCGCCTACGTGATCTACACGTCGGGATCGACGGGCCGCCCGAAGGGCGTGACGGTCGGCCACCGGGAAGCGGTCACCCTGTTCACCAACGCGGCCGAGAGATTCGACCTCGGACCCGACGACGTGTGGACGATGTTCCATTCCTACGCCTTCGATTTCGCGGTGTGGGAGATCTGGGGCGCGCTGCTGTCCGGCGGCAAGGTGGTCGTGGTCGACTACGACACCTCCCGGTCGCCGGAGGCGTTCGTGGACGTCGTGGCGCGGGAGGGCGTGACCGTGCTGAGCCAGACGCCGTCGGCGTTCTACGGATTCGTCGACGCGGAGCGCCGCTATCGCGAATCCGGCTGCCCCGCAGGTGATCTCGCGTTGCGTTATGTCGTCTTCGGTGGCGAGGCGCTGGACGCGTCGCGGTTGGACGACTGGTTCGCCGCGCACGCGCCTGGCATGCCACGGCTGATCAACATGTACGGCATCACCGAGACGACCGTGCACGTCACGTTCTCCGAAGTGACGCAGACGAGCTCGGCCGGGATCGGTGTGCCGCTGCCCGGGCTGCGGGCGTACGTTCTCGACGACCGGCTGCGTCCGGTGCCGATCGGTGTCGCCGGAGAGATCTATGTGGCCGGTGGGCAGCTTTCCCGGGGATATCTGGGGGCCGCGGCACTGACCGCGGGCCGATTCGTGGCGAATCCCTTCGATCCCGACGGCGCCCGGCTCTATCGATCCGGGGATGTCGGCCGCTGGCGGAAGTCCGCGAGCGGGCTGGAGTTGGCGTACGCGGGCCGGGCCGACGCGCAGGTGCAGTTGCGTGGTTTCCGCATCGAAATCGGCGAGGTGGAGTCGGCGCTGTTGCGCCATCCGCTCGTCACCCAGGCCGCGGTCACGGTGCACCGGCACGATCGCGGTGTCGATCAGCTGATCGGCTACGTCGTCGGCGTCGACGGCGAGCGGATCGATCCGGCGGAGGTCCGCGAGGCCGCCGCCGAGGTGCTGACCGGCTACATGGTGCCCGCGACGATCATGGTGTTGCCCGCGCTGCCGTTGACGGTCAACGGCAAGCTCGACCGAAAAGCACTGCCCGACCCCGAGTTCGACGAGTCGACGATCGCGTTCGTGCCTCCGAGGACCCACACGGAGAAGGTGATCGGCGACGTCTACGCGCAGGTCCTCGGCGTCCAGCGGGTCGGGGCATCGGACGGCTTCTTCGATCTCGGCGGCAACTCGCTGCTGGCCACCATGGTGGTGACCGAGTTGCGCGGCCGCGGCGTGACGATCCAGTTGCCGTGGATGTTCGACGACGCGACGCCGCAAGCCCTGGCGGCCCGGGCCGACGGCACGGCGGGCGGTTCGGGGCTGCAAGTATTGCTGCCGCTGCGCGCGCACGGCCCGAAGCCCGCGGTGTTCGCGGTGCATCCCGCGGGCGGGCTGGCGTGGTTCTACGGCGGAATGGTCGAACATCTGGACAAGGACCGGCCGGTCTACGGCTTGCAGGATCCCCATGTCGTGGCGGGCGAACCCGGTGCGCGTTCCGTCGACGAACTCGCGGAACGCTATGTCGCCGAGATCCGCCGCGTGCAGCCGAGCGGGCCGTATCACCTGCTGGGGTGGTCGCTGGGCGGTGCGATCGCGCATGCCGTCGCGGTCCGGCTCCAGCGGGAAGGACAGCAGGTCGGCGTGCTGGCCATGATGGACAGCGCGGTCGGCGACTCCGAGGCGCTGGCCGCGGCGATGAGCGGCACCGCGGACGAGCCCGCGCCGAGCGAACTGATGGCCGATCTGCTCGGTGGCTGGCGTGAGCTGTTCGACCTCGGCGCCGAGGTGACCGCGCAGACCCACGAGCAGGCCTGGGCGGTGATCCGCGATCAGGTGACCGCCACCGGGATGTTCACCGCCGAACAGGTCGATCGGGTGATGGAGAGCTTCCGGACCGCGAGCGATATCGCCCGGGAGCACCGGCCGGGTGTCTTCGACGGCGACCTGATCTTCTTCACCGCAGGAAAAGACCGCACGGACCACGACGCCGTCGTGCGGACGTGGCGGCCGTTCATCACCGGCGATCTGCACAACACGGTCGTCGACGCACGACATCTCGAGTTGACCCATCCGCACGCACTGGCCGTCATCGGCCCGATCCTCGAAAGGTTCGCGAACGCATGCTGAAGACTCTCGATCAACTCCAGCAACTCCGGCTCGAGGACGGCAGGACGGTCGCCTGTACCAGTCCGGCCGAGGCGCGGATGTTGTGGGGCGAGATGTCGACCGACGGCTTCTATCGGCTAGCGGCCGCGCTGCTGCGTCCCGGGGACATCGCACTGGACATCGGCGCGAACATCGGGCTGAGCGCGATGATGTTCGCCGAGACCTGCCCCGGCGTCCGGGTGATCGCCGCCGAGCCGGCCCCGGCGACCTTCGACTGTCTGCAGCGCAATATGGCCGCTCATGTGCCGGACGGCGTGCCGTTGCAGGTCGCGGTCGGCGCGGCGCCCGGCAGCGCGCCGTTCACCTGGTACCCACGGGCGTCGGCGAATTCGGGTCTCTACGCCGACCGCGCGGCCGACGACCGGGCCACCGAGATCTACCTGCGCAACAGTGGCCTGAACGACGAGGCGATCGCTCTCATCACCGCCGGGCTGCACGAGGGCGAGCGAATGGAGGTCGAAGTCACCACCGTTTCGGCGATACTCGACGAGCACGGCGGGAACGCGGAGGTCGGCTTGCTCAAGGTCGACGTCGAGCGAGCGGAGCTCGATGTCCTGCGCGGCATAGCCGCCGCGGACTGGCCGCGTATCCGTGCCGTCGTCGCCGAGGTGCACGATCGGGACGACCGTTTGGCCCAGTGCCGCGAATTGTTGAGCGGACACGGTCTGTACGCGCGAACGCGCCAGGACCCGAGCCTGGCCGGAACCGAACTGCACGAGATCTACGCCGTCAGGCCGGAGAGCGTCTGACGGTCCCGCGCCGTCTTGTTCCATCTCGGCACGGGTCCAGCCTGCGGATACTCTCCCAGGCTGTTCCCGTGCCGGATCGCCGCCTTCCCGCGCGCTCTCCGGAACAGCCGGATCCCACTGTCGCGGGTGTGGCGACGACCCGGGTACTAGAGATAGAGAGCGCGGCGGGCGTATCGGTTACTGCCGAGCCATGTGCATGCGCATCTCGCTCTTGGCGTCCGTCGTCAGTTCTCCGGACAGATCCACGACGACCGTGCGCAACGTGCCGGTGAACCGGAAGGGCGGCCGGTAGTCGGGCACCACCGCGGAGCCCGGGTTGGCGCCGCAGGTCATCCCACCGGGGTTGAACGCGACCGGCGTGATGAACGGGAAATCGGCTTCGCCTGCCGGGCTGCGGTCGATGTAGAGCCGGGCGATGCCAGGGGTGCCCTTGCCATTGCCGAAATCCGGTGCGCCGGTGGGTTCGAACTCGAAGCGCAATTCGTGGCGGCCTTCCGGGATGGTTCGTGTCGAGGCGACGCGGTGCACGGTGCGCCGCACGTAGTTGTGGGCGTAGTGCAAGTGGCCGTCTGCGACGAAGAAGGTCCAGCCTCCGGCATTGGTGCCCTGGCACAGCAAGACGCCCTCGGCGCCGCCGGACGGGATCTCCACTTCGGCGGTGACGCTGTGCGGGCGGTTCAGCACCCGCGGCGAGACGGCCGCAGGCAGCGTCTCGGTGTCCGGGCGCAGGGTGTATCGGGTCTGCGCGGGCGTGATCTGCGGGCGCTCGGCGAGCAGGCGTTGCAATCCGCTGCCGTCGATCGGCAGCACGTCGTAGCGGCCTGCTTCCACATACCACAGGGCGATCATCTCGTTGAGCTTGTCTCGACGTTCAGCGGCGAGGTCACGGGTCTCGGCGAAGTCCTCGGCGACGTGGTAGAGCTCCCAATCGTCGGCGTCGAGCCGGCGGAGATCATCGGCCGTGATCGGCGTGCCGAACGGCCGGTCCGCTTCGGCGAAGGACGGGCCCGGCCAGGGGCACACGGACCGCCAGCCGTCGTGGTCGATGGCTCGGTGGCCGAGCATTTCGAAGTACTGCGTGTGGTGCCGGGTCGCGGCGGTGGAATCGTCGAAAGTGTGGGCGAAACCGACACCGTGCAAGGGGGACTGGGATACGCCCCTGATGGTGTCCGGCGGTTCGAGGCCGAAAGCGTCGAGAACGGTGGGAACGACGTCGATCAGGTGCGCGTACTGGGTTCGGATCTCGCCCTGTGCGGTGATGCCCCGAGGCCAGTGGACCAGGAAGGGATCGCTGACGCCGCCGCGGTAGGTTTCGCGCTTCCATCGTCGGAAGGGGGTATTGCCCGCCCAGGTCCAACCCCACGGATAGTGGTTGAACGTGGTCGGACCGCCCAGCTCGTCGATGGCGCGCAGGCTGTCCTCGATCGGTTCCGGGGCGTTGTTGAAGAATTGCAGTTCGTTCGTGGTTCCGGTGACCCCGCCCTCCGGACTGGCGCCGTTGTCGGACACGAGCATGAGCAGGGTGTTGTCGAGCTCCCCGATCTGGTCGAGGAAGTCGAGCAGTCGTCCGATGTGGTGGTCTGTGTGGGTGAGGAATCCGGCGTAGACCTCCATCATTCGTGCCGCCAGGCGGCGTGCGTCGGCGGACAGCGCGGCCCATTCGGGCACATCCGGATCACGGCGGGAAAGCCGCGCGTCCGGTGGTACGACACCGAGCTCGCGCTGCCGGTCGAACGTGTATTCGCGATAGGCGTCCCAGCCGCCGTCGAATCGGCCGCGGTAACGGTCCGCCCACTCCCTCGGCACGTGGTGCGGCGCGTGTGTGGCGCCGGTGCAGAAGTTCAAGAAGAACGGCTTGTCCGGGGCGACCTGCTTGGCACCGGCGATGAAGGAGATCGCCTTGTCCACCAGATCGGCGGTCAGGTGGTAGCCGTCTTCCGGGGTGGCGGGCGGCTCGACCTGATGGTTGTCGTGGACCAGATCCGGATACCACTGGCTGGTGTCGCCGCCGAGGAAGCCGTAGAACCGCTCGAAGCCCCGCCCGAGCGGCCAACGATCGTACGGGCCTGCGGCGGATTCCTGCTCCGACGGCACCAGATGCCATTTGCCGACCATGTAGGTGTTGTAGCCGTGCTGCAACAGCATCTCCGAGAGGAATCCGTTCTCGAATGGGATGTTGCCGTTGTAGCCCGGATACCCGGTGGCGATCTCCGTGATGCCCGCCATGGCGTTGGCGTGATGATTACGCCCGGTGATGAGACAGGAACGCGACGGTGAGCACAACGCGGTGGTGTGCATATTGTTGTACAGCAGTCCGCCTGCGGCCAACGCGTCGAAATGCGGCGTGGAAATGGGACTGCCGTAACACCCGAGCTGTCCGAATCCGGTGTCGTCGAGCACGATGAACACCAAGTTCGGTGCGCCGGGAGCCGCCCGTACCGGTTGCGGCCATGCGGGATTCGACACATCCGTCGTTCGCCCGATGATTCCGGGAAAAGCCGTTCCCCGTTTGTATTCTTCCAGTGACATCTACCCGCCCTCCGTCCTGCGGATGGACTGGACACCGCCAGCCTGGTTGTCCGAATGAACGCGTGCGATGCCACTGCGTCGACGAGCGGTGCCGCTGGTGGCACTGCGCAATCAAGTACTGCCGCGGAGCCGGGTGGGTCCTCATCGTCGGAAGTCGACGCCACCGGAGCGTCCGATATCGGTTCCTCGCCCATCCGCTATCGCGACGTGAGTCAAATGCTAGACGACGCGGGCGCGACTGTCAGTGGCGGAAGCCGACCGGCCGCCGCATCGTCGGATGCGGCGGCCGGTGCGACGGTGATCGCCGAGGGTGTCAGAATGCGGCTTCGTCGAGATCCATGACGCTGATGTCGACGTCGGAGATGACCGACCATTCCGCGCTGAGGTGCGGCAGGACAGTTTTGGCGAAGAACGACGCGACGGCGATCTTGCCCTCATAGAAAGCGCGGTCTCCGCCGCCCGGCTCGGCATCCAAGGCCGCGGCGGCGATCTCGGCGGCGACGATCAGACGCCAGGCGATGAGGAGATCGCCGACGGCGAGCAGGAACCGGACGGAATTCAGTCCGATCTTGTACAACTCGGTGGGTTGCTGCTGGGCGGCGATCAGGTGCTGAGTGAATCGGCCCGCCATGTCCTGGACATCCTCCAGCGCGGTGGCCAGCAGCACCTTCTCGGTCTTGAGCCTGCCGTTGCCCACGCCGGATTGCGCCGTGTCCCGGATCTTGCCCGCGATGTGCGCGAGCGCGACGCCGCGATCGCGGGCGATCTTGCGGAAGAAGAAGTCCTGCGCCTGGATCGCGGTGGTGCCCTCGTAGAGCGAGTCGATCTTCGCGTCGCGGATGTACTGCTCGATCGGGTAGTCCTGCAGGAAGCCCGAACCGCCCAGGGTCTGCAGCGACTCGGTCAGGTACTGGTAGGCCCGCTCCGAGCCGACGCCCTTGACGATCGGAAGCAGCAGGTCGTTGACCCGCGCGGCCAGCTCGGCATCCGCCCCCGAGATGTGCTGCGCGACAACGTCGTTCTGGTGACCGGCGGTGTACAGGTATACCGCGCGCAGGCCTTCGGCGTAGGCCTTCTGCATCATCAGCGACCGGCGCACGTCGGGGTGCCGGGTGATGGTCACCTTCGGTGCGGACTTGTCCGCCATCTGGGTCAGATCGCTGCCCTGCACCCGGCTCTTCGCGTATTCGAGGGCATTGAGGTAGCCGGTCGACAAGGTGGCGATGGCCTTGGTGCCCACCATCATCCGAGCTTCCTCGATGACGTGGAACATCTGCGCGATGCCGTTGTGCACCTCGCCGACCAGCCAGCCCTTGGCCGGGATGCCGTGGCCGCCGAAGGTGAGCTCACAGGTGGCGGACGCTTTCAGGCCCATCTTGTGCTCGACGTTGGTGACGAAGACGCCGTTGCGGTCGCCCAGCTCACCGGTCTCGTGGTCGAAGTGGAACTTCGGTACGAAGAACAGCGACAGGCCCTTGGTGCCCGGTCCCGCGCCCTCGGGGCGGGCCAGCACCAGGTGGGCGATGTTGCCGAACAGGTCGTCGGCGTCGGCGGAGGTGATGAACCGCTTCACGCCCTCGATGTGCCAGGTGCCGTCTTCCTGCTCGATCGCCTTGGTGCGACCGGCGCCGACGTCGGAACCGGCGTCGGGCTCGGTCAGCACCATGGTGGCGCCCCAGTTGAGTTCGGTGATGAATCGCGCCCAGCGCCGCTGCTGCTCGGTGCCGATGCCGTCGATGATGTGGGCCATCATCGGCCCGGTCAGATACATGTAGGCCGCGGGCTGCGCCCCGAGCACGAATTCGCTGATGGCCCAGCTGACCATCGAGGGGGCGGGCACTCCGCCGACCGCCTCGGACTTGCCGACGCGCCACCATTCGGCGTCGTACCAGGCGCGCACCGCCTTCTTGAACGACTCCGGCAGGCTGACCGAGTGGGTGGCCGGATCGAAAACCGGCGGGTTGCGGTCGGTTTCGGCATACGGTTCGGCGACCGGCCCTTCGGCCAGGCGCGCGGCCTCCGCCAGCATCGATCGCACGGTGTCGCCGTCCAGGTCCCCGAACGCTCCGGTCCGCAGGATGTCGTCGAGTCCGTACACCTCGAACAAATTGAACTCGAGGTCACGCACGTTGCTCTTGTAATGGCTCACGAGCCAGGGCCTTTCGAGAAACGGCCGGTGTACCGGCGAGGGATTCGGCGGGCGCACGGATAGGTGCTCACCCACGGCACACTGTGCGGCACCGATGACGCGAAAGCAATCTTATGTTAATAACCACTAAGTAGATGGTCGGATGTCCAACGGCATTCAATCCGCTGCTAGCACGTAATTGGCGCAGCTAAGTTAATGCTCGCTAAGTGGTATAAATCACTGCGAGGGGGTGCGGCCGGGATTTCCCGCCGTTTCGATCCGCTCCCCGATGGCTACGAGGACGTCGACGAGATCGGCGCGCCGCCGGAAGCGGGGATTGCGTACGGCATCGATGACGACGGTGACGATCGCGCGGCTGAGCACCCGCGCGACGGGCGCGGATAGATCCGGCCGCACCGCCTGCAGCATGCGGGCCCACTGGGCGATGCCGTCGAGGCGCACCCTCCGGTAGCGCTGCACCCCGTCGCCAGGAAGATGCCGGGTCTCGCTGACCGTGATCGCCAAGAGGTCGGGTTCGTCGACGCCCAATTGCGCGAAGCTGCGCATGAGCGAGCGCAGGGACTCCTCGGCGCTGCGGCCCTCGGCGATCGCTCGGGCGAGCAGCAGTCGGAGCCACTCGTCCTGGCGCCGGACGATCTGGTCCAGCAACTCCGCCTTGCTGGAGAAATGGTGATACAGGGCGGGTCCGGTGACGCCGACGGCCGCACCGATGTCCTCGATGCCCACCGCGGCGTAACCGCGGGTGCTGAACAGCCGCGCCGCCTCGGCGAGCATTCGCTCCGAGCGCAGCGCTCGGTCCAGTGCGGTGTTGCCGATCTCGGTGCGCGGTGGCCGGCTCGGCGCGTGGCCGTTCGGGTGTTCGGGCATCCGGGTCGTGATCACCGCCGCGACGGCGGCGTCGAGCACTTGCGCGGCGGCCGGCGCGGGCAACTCGGCGCGGTGATAGGAGGGGCTGACCGCGATCGACAGCACGCACCAGCTCAGCAATTCGACATCGGCCGTGCTCAGTTCGGGTCGGCGTAAGTGGATCGTGTGTCGTAGGTAGCGGGTGAGCCGCGCGGCGCGGACGAGCACCGCGGTCTTGTCGGCGGCGGTCAAATTGCGGAACTCCAGTTGCCACAGCCGCGGCAGGCCGCGCAACTCCAGCGCGACCCGGACCAACTCGGCCGTTACCGCGCCGCCGGAGTCATCGGCGCGATATGCGGCGTCCAGCCGGTTCAAGGTGTCGTCGAGGCCAACCAGCAGGCATTGGCCCAAAAGTTGCTGTTTGTTGCGGAAGTGTCGATACAACGCCGTCGCCGAGATGCCAACCGCAGCCGCGATGTCGGCCATCGTCGTGCCGTAATAGCCGCCGTGCGTGAAGGCGTCGACCGCGGCGGCCAGGATCATCTCTCGTCGATGCGGTGGTCTCCGCCGTGGTTGTCCGCTGTTCGCCTGTGTGCCCATCGCGGTCAGTGTCGCGCATCGGGCGGTCCGCACCGGCTATCGGGCCGCCCCCCGGGGTCGACCCGATAGCTGGTGGGCCGTGGGAATCTGTCGCGGCCACCGGTCCGTATGACGATTTCGTCACGGGCCACGCCGATGTCCTACTGTCGAGTAGGCTTCCCGCAGCTATCACCAGCCCGGGGATCGTTGTCCCACCAGGTAAGCAGAGGGAGCCCGCCCGTGAGCGCTGACACCGCGGACGCCACAGCACTGTCCACCATCGCGGCCCGGCTGCGCATTGCGACGACCGTCATCCTGCGGCGCGCCCGGAGAGATCCCGACGAACGGCGGCTGTCTGCGACGCAGTGGGCGGTCTTAGGACGGCTGCACCGATACGGCGCCATGGCCGCGGTCGACTTGGCGCGGCTGGAGATGCTGCGGCCGCAGACGATGCGCAACGTGGTCGACGGCTTGCGCGACCAGGGTCTGATCATCGGTGTGCGCGACCCGAACGACGGACGCCGGGTGAATCTGACTCTCACCGACGAAGGCCGCGCGTGGGTGTGCGGACATCAAGCGTCCGCGAACGACGCGCTGGCGCAAGCGTTGTCGGAGAGTTTGCGGACGGGTGAGTTGCACAAGGTCGGCGAGGCGCTGGATCTGCTCGAGCGCATCGCTTACGGTGACCGGGGAGCGGATGCGCTGATCGCGGGCGGTCTCGGCGCCGGGTCACTGGTGGCCGATTCGCGATGACTCGGCCGCCGCCCGGCCGGGGTCCGTGGGCGGCGTGAGCGCCCGGGTCCAGAGATCGATGATCGCCCGGCCGCATTCGTCGGCGGTGCGGCCGGGCGGCGGATCGAGGACCGCGCCGTGGATCTGCGCCTCCACCGCCTGCACGAGCAGCAATGCCGTCAACCCCGGGTCGTCGCCGCCGACCTGGAGGCGGCGCAGATGGAATTCCACTTCGTCGGCGAGGACCCGTTCGAGTTGTCGGAGGCGTTCGACACCCGCGGCGGTGCGAGGGGCCTGATCGAAGAGCAGCCGGTGCATATCCGGTTGAGCCGTGTGCAACCGCGTCACGGCGACGACCAGTTGCCGGATGGTGTCGACCAGAGGCGGCTGTTCGGCACGCAGGCGCCCGGCCGTTTCCAGCAGCGCCTGGGAAGCGTGCCGCAGGTGCCGTTCGGCGAGTGAGTAGAGCAGTGCGTCCTTGTCGGGGACGTAGTGATAGAGGGTGCCGATGGAGACGCCGGCGAGTTCGGCGATCTTGTTGGTCGTCGTCGCGGCGTAACCGTGCTGCTGGAAAAGTCGAGCAGCGGCGTCGAGGATCGCGTCGAAGGTGAACTCCGACCGCTGCTGGCGCGGGATTTTCCTGGGTGTCGACATGGCGTCCTGAAGTCGAGTTGGCAAAACCGAGGATTGCTCGAATTATTGTCACATGCACGCTTCTTACCTCGCCTTTCTCCCCGATGACCTACGCCGGAGCTGGGATTTTCGGCCCCAGTCGAGCACTTGGTCGTGGCGCGGCCATCAAGTCCACATCGAACGGGTCCACCGGCCGGACGCGGACGTTCGGATGATCTTGATCCACGGCGCCGGTGGTCATGCCGCGGCGATGTGGCCGTTCGCGGCGCTGGCGGCGGCGCGCGGTTTCGACGTGCGGGTCCCCGACCTGCCCGGCTACGGCCACACCCGCGTCCCGTCGTCCCGCGCGATCCGGTATGCGGACTGGGTGGACTGCGTCGACGATCTGGTCCGTGCGGTCAAGGCGGCGGATTCGCGGCCGTTGGTGCTGGTGGGGGCGAGCGTGGGCGGGATGCTGGCGTACACGGTGGCGGCCCGCACCGGCATGGTGGACGCGCTCGCGGCCACTTGTCTGCTCGACCCACGGCTGGCGCGAGTTCGCGCGGCGGTCGCCCGTCGCCCGTGGCTGGGTCGGTACGGAACACGGTTGCTGGTGCCCGCGATCGACGATCTGCGAATCCCGATGCGGTTGCTCGCGAATATGTCCGCGATATCGAACGATCCCGAGCTGACCCGGGTCGTCTCGGCCGATCCCCACGGCGGTGGCGCCTGGATGCCACTGGGATTCCTGCGAACCTATCTGCGGTCCGATCCCGGTCTCGAACCGGAGGATTTCACCTCCTGCCCCGTATGGCTGGTTCACCCCGGCGCCGATCGGTGGACGCCCTTGGCGCTGAGCCAGTCGTTCTTCGATCGGATCGCCGCTCCCAAACGCCTGGTCGTGCTCGACGCGGCGGGGCATTTTCCCGTGGAGACGCCGGGCATCCACCAGTTGGCCGACGCGTTCGCCGAGATTCGTGACCGGTTGGTCTCCGGTCCCGTGCCGGCCGGGACGTGAAGTCGCGTACGCGCCGACGCCCGTATGGTCACGTGAGCGGCTCGTGATGCGCTCCGAGCCCGCACCGGCGGGGTGGGTAAGGTCTGAAGCGTCGTGGAACGGACGCCACGATGCCGCCGCCGAACAGCTTCGCGCGGACGCGCCGCCCTGCCGAACGAAGAGAGCTGATTGATGCCGACCTCTACAGCGCGCGCACAGATCGGGGTCACCGGTCTGGCGGTCATGGGTAGCAACATCGCACGGAACTTCGCCAGGAACGGCTATACCGTTGCGCTGCACAACCGCAGCATCGCCAAGACCGACGCACTGCTCGAGGCCCACGGCGACGACGGCGACTTCGTGCGGACCGAAACGATCGAGGAGTTCGTCGCCGCGCTGGAGAAGCCGCGCCGGGTGCTCATCATGGTGAAGGCAGGCGCCGCGACCGACACGGTCATCGAGGAACTCGCGGACGCGATGGAGCCGGGCGACATCATCATCGATGGTGGAAACGCCCTCTACACCGACACCATTCGGCGGGAAGCCGCGATGCGCGAGCGCGGGCTGAACTTCGTCGGAGCGGGGATCTCCGGGGGCGAGGAGGGCGCCCTCAACGGCCCCGCGATCATGCCCGGCGGCCCCAAGGAGTCCTACGACTCGCTCGGGCCGCTGCTGGAATCCATCGCGGCGAAGGTCGACGGAACGCCCTGCTGCACCCACATCGGCCCGGACGGCTCCGGACATTTCGTCAAGATGGTGCACAACGGCATCGAGTACGCCGACATGCAGTTGATCGGTGAGGCCTACCACCTGTTCCGCGACGCGCTCGGTTTCGACGCCAAACAGATCGCGGACGTATTCACCCAGTGGAACTCCGGCGACCTGGAGAGCTACCTGGTCGAGATCACCGCCGAGGTGCTGAACCAGGTCGACGCGAAGACGGGCAAGCCGCTGGTCGACGTGATCGTCGACGCGGCGGAGCAGAAGGGCACCGGGCGCTGGACGGTGAAGTCCGCGCTCGACCTCGGCGTGCCGGTGACCGGAATCGCCGAAGCGGTGTTCGCGCGGGCGCTGTCCGGTTCGCGCGAGCAGCGAAAGGCCGCGCGGGGTCTGGCTTCCGGACGGCTGGCCGACAAGCCCACCGACGTGGAGCGGTTCACCGAGGACATCCGGCAGGCGCTCTACGCCTCGAAGGTGGTCGCCTACGCGCAGGGCTTCGACCAGATCGCCGCGGGCAGCGCCGAATACGACTGGAACTTGCGCCCGGGTGATCTCGCGACGATCTGGCGTGGCGGCTGCATCATCCGCGCCCGGTTCCTCAACCGGATCAAGGACGCCTACGACGAGAACCCGGCGCTGCCGAGCTTGATTCTCGCACCGTACTTCCGTGAGGCGATCGAGACGGCCATCGACAGCTGGCGCCGCGTCGTGGCCACCGCGACGCTGCTCGGCATTCCGGTGCCCGCGTTCGCTTCGTCGCTGTCCTACTACGACGCCCTGCGCGCCGAGCGTCTCCCGGCCGCGCTCACCCAGGGGCAGCGTGATTTCTTCGGTGCGCACACCTACGAGCGGGTGGACGCCGAAGGCAAGTTCCACACGCTGTGGAGCGGGGACCGCGGCGAGGTTCGCGCCGACTAGCCGGACGCGCTGTCGCAGTGCGGGATTCGTTTCCGCACTGCGACGGAGGTCGCTGTCACTCCCGTGATCCGGCAGCTCGCTCCCACGCACCCCGGCGGAGCAGGCGTAGCCCGTTGAGCCCGACGAGGACGGTGGATCCCTCGTGCCCGGCGACGCCGAGGGGGAGCGGCAGGGTCCCGGCGAGGTCCCAGACGACCAGCACGCCGATGCAGGTGGCGGCGATGGCCAAGTTGGCGATCACCACCCGTCGCGCCTGCCGGGACAACGCGATCACCGCCGGGATCGTGGTCAGGTCGTCGCGCACGACGACGGCGTCCGCGGTCCGCAGGGTCAGGTCGGATCCGGCGCCGCCCATGGCGATGCCGACCTCGGCCGCGGCGAGCGCAGGGGCATCGTTGACGCCGTCGCCGACCACGGTCAGTTTCCGCCCGCCGGCTTGCAACTCGCGCACCGCGATCATCTTGTCGTCGGGCAGCAGTTCCGCCCGGACGTCGGTGATGCCGACACATTCGGCGAGCCGATCGGCGGTGGCGGTGTTGTCGCCGGTCAGCAGTATCGGCGCGCTGCCGGTCAGCGCGGTCGTCGCGCGCACGGCCGCGACCGCTTCGGGCCGGAGCTGGTCGGTCAGTGCGAGCACTCCGATCGGTTCGTGCTCGCAGGTCACGACCACGGCGGTGTAGCCGCTCGCGTGGAAGGCGTCGACAGTTGTGTGGGCGTCGCGGGTGGGTTCCCACGCGGCGGGGGAGCCGACGCCGATGAGACGGTCACCGACACGGGCGGTCACGCCGCGACCTGGGTGGGCCGTGAATTCGGTGACCTCGGGCAGCCGCAGCTCTCGGGTGCGGGCCGCGCGCACGATCGCCGCCGCGAGGGGGTGCTCGCTCGGGTGCTCGGCCGCGGCGGCGAGCCGAAGCACCTCGGCGTCGGTGAATCGCTGGTCCAGGCAGCGGATCTCGGCGAGTTCCGGGATGCCGCGGGTCAGGGTGCCGGTCTTGTCGAAGGCGACGTGCGTGGTGGCGCCGAGCTTTTCCATGACCACCGCGGATTTGACCAGGACACCGTGACGCCCCGCGTTGGCGACGGCCGCCAGCAGGGGCGGCATGGTGGCCAGCACCACCGCGCAGGGGGAGGCGACGATCATGAACGTCATCGCTCGCAGCAGCGCTCGCCGCACGTTGTCACCGAGCAGCAGCGGGATGGCGAACACCGCGAGGGTGACCGCGACCATGCCGACGGAGTAGCGCTGTTCCACCTTCTCGATGAAAAGCTGTGTGCGCGCTTTGGTTCGGGCCGCCTGCTCGACCAGGGCCGCGATGCGCGCTACCACGGAGTCCCGCGCGCGGCGCACGACGCGGATGCGCAGGGCCCCCGTGCCGTTGAGGGTGCCCGCGTACACCTCGTCGCCCTGGATTTTGTTCACCGGCAACGGTTCGCCGGTGATGGTGGCCTGATCGACCTCACTGCCGCCGGAGAGGACGGTCGCGTCCGCGGCGATCCGCTCCCCGGGCCGCACCACGAGGACGTCTCCGACGCGCAGTTCGGTGGCGTGGACCGTCTCTTCCTCGCCGTCGCGCGCGACCCGGGTCGCGGTGTCGGGTGTGAGGTCGAGCAGTCCGCGCACCGAGTCCTCGGTCCGGGCGGTGGCCAGCGCTTCCAGGGCGCCGGAGGTCGCGAAGATGACGATCAGCAACGCGCCGTCGGTGATCTGGCCGATGGCCGCCGCTCCGATCGCCGCGGCGACCATGAGCAGGTCGACGTCGAGCGTCTTGTCGTGGAGAGCCTGTAAGCCGGCCCACCCGGGTTCCCAGCCGCCTGCGGCGTAGCAGGCCAGGTACAGGCCCCAGCGCAGCCACTGGGGGCCATCGGTCAGCGGCACCGCCAGCCCGGCGCAGAAGAAGACCACGGCCACTGCGGCCCAACGGGCTTCGGGCAGGGTGAACAGCCGGGTCCGGCGCACGGGCACGCGACCGGATGGCGGAGTCGGACGAGTCGGCGCGAGCGTCGGCGCGGCCACGGGTCACCTCCAGAACAGCAACGAACAGACGGCCCGAACCATACCAGAACACATGAACATGTCTTCATTTGTTCCTAGAGTATGCTGTTCAGTCATGGGACACGGCGTCGAAGGCAGGGACCGCCCTGCCGTGCGCTTGGATCCCGAATCGGCCACCCATGTGGCGACCACGTTGCAGGCGCTGGCCACACCGAGCCGCTTGATGATCCTCACCGAACTGCGCCAAGGGCCGCTGCCGGTGAGCGCGCTGGCCGACGCCATCGGCATGGAACAGTCCGCCGTCTCCCACCAGCTTCGGCTGCTGCGCAATCTGGGTCTGGTCACGGGCACTCGCACCGGCCGCAGCATCGTCTACAGCCTCTACGACAACCACGTCGCCCAACTGCTGGACGAGGCGATCTACCACAGCGAACACCTGCGCCTCGGCTTGTCCGACCGTCCTGAGGCCGCGGTCTGACCGACCCTGCGGCACTGGCGATCCGGCTGCTCGGCAAGGCTTTCACCCGATTCGGGTGATGTCGGCCCGGTACGGCGGTGGCACCGTCCAGGAAATGACGGCCCCGGCGATGGTGGACAACCGGTACGAGTTCGCGAATGGCTATCCGATCGGGTCGTCCGCGACTCGGGCATGGGACGACAGCGTGTTCCAGCGCGCCGTGGTCGCGTACCGGTTCTGGTATCCGACCGTATCGATGGAAGGAATTTTCAACGGAAACAGGGAGCTCGGACTGAACGACAACCGCGCGGTCGGAATCGCCTCGACCGGGCCGCGGCATGTCGGGTTCACTCTGAATTCCGATACCCCGTATGGCGCCGCGGTGCTGGATCTGTCGGCGGGGCCGATGGTGGTCGAGCTTCCGCCGGGACCGTACATCGGCCTGGTCGACGATCATCATCAACGGTGGATCACCGATCTCGGCATTCCCGGGCCGGACCGAGGGCAGGGCGGCACTTACGTCATCGTTCCTCCCGGCTACGCGGGGGCGCTGCCGGATCGGGCGCACGTCGGGCGATCCGCGTCCTTCAAAGTGCTGCTCGCCGTGCGCGCGCTGCCGCTCGGTGGCGACCTGGCCGAGGCGATGGATGCGCTGCGGGCGGTCCGGGTGCATCCGCTCGAGGAGGCGGGCGCGGTGCTGGACATCATCGACACCACCGAGTTGGCTATGGACTCCACCTGTTTGTGCTGGGAAGCCGACATCTCTTACTGGCGGGTGCTGCACGGGATTCTCGAGACGGAACCGGTGGTGCCGGAGTTCTTGCCGATGTATGGGCTGCTCGGGGCGATCGGTCTCGAGCGAGGCGTTCGGTTCGCGCCCGACCGCCGGTCCGCGGCGCTGTTGACGGCCGCGGCGCGGACCGGGCGCGGTCAATTGCTCGTTTCCGCGTTCGCCAGTGGCCGGCCGGACCGCATGGCCTGGCCGGACCGTCGCTGGGAATGGGTGGGACTGGTCGCCGACAACGGCGACTTCCGGACCGCCTCCGGTCTCGACCTCGAAGCGCGCGACCGGTGGTTCGCCCAAGCGATCATCGCCTCACCGGCCATGTTCCGGCGGCAGGTGGGCGGCGGATCGCTGTATTGGCTCGCCATGCGGGACGGGCGAGGGGATTACTTGGACGGTAGTGCCACTTATACCCTCGATATACCGCGGCCGGTGCCGGCCGGGCTGTTCTGGTCCGTGACGGTCTACGACGCGCAGACCCGCTCGCAGATCCAGGCCGACCAGGGCAAGGCCGCCCTCCGGTCGCTGTTCGAGTTGTGCGACCTCCCGCCCGACGGCCCCGTGCGGCTGCACTTCGGCCCCATTCCTCCTGACGGCGACGAGACCCGCTGGCTGCAAACCGTCCCCGGCCGCGGATGGTTCGCCTATCTGCGCATCTACGGACCCGAGGAAGCGGCGTTCGACCAGACTTGGCGGCCCGGCGATTTCGAGCGCGCGAGCTGATCGAATGTGGCGACGGCCCTCGTGGCTCGGCCTATGGGGCGGGATGGCAGCGCTTGCGTCTCTGGTCCGGAATTTCCGCGCGGAGCAACTCGATCAAGCCAGGGAATCGGTGCTGGAGTTCGGCTCTGCGTAGTTGGGCCATATTGCTGTTGCCGCGATCGACCTGACGGATCAGCCCGGCCTGGCGAAGAACCCGAAAGTGGTGCGTGAGTGTCGCTTTCGATACCGGGAGGCCGAACGAACTGCAATGGCGCTCGGTGCCGTCGGGCTCGGCGAGGAGCGTGAGGATCACCTGGCGGCGATGCCGATCGGCGAGCGCGGCGAACACCGAACCGAGTTCCATCTCCTCCGGTGCGGGCTGATCGCTGCCGGGCACGGCGAACCTCCTCCATAGGTACGTCTTGCATCGTACCTCAGTGGCCGCTAGCGTCCGAGGTATGAAAAATCTCGTACCTGATCACGCGCCCTACGTCCTCGTCGGTTTCGCCCACCCCAAACCGGAGCGCGCGGCGGAACTGCGTGAGTTGCTGTTGTCCTTCGTCGAGCCCACGCGCGCCGAAGAAGGTTCGTTGGAGTATCACTTCCACGAGGACAAGGACCGGCCGGGCACGTTCGTCTTCTACGAGGTATGGCGGTCCAAGGAAGATCTCGATCGTCATTTGGCCCTGCCGCACATGCGGGCGTTCTGGGACAAGCGCATGGACTACCTCGAACGGGATCTCGACATCCGCTGGCTGTCGATGCACAGCCCGTATCCGCGCCCGGTCGCAGGTTGACAACCCGATCGATCCGCTGCTTGACCTGGAGCGCACTCCAGCGCTTAGGGTGCGCTCATACAGGGTTGTCCAGCAGAAGGGATCACTTCATGGAGCTCGGTTTTCACATACCAATCTTCGATATCGACGGTGGCACCACCGCCATCGCCGGTGAGCTGGCAAGGGTGGGCGCGGCGGCGGAAGAATCCGGCGCGACGTGGCTGTCGTTCATGGACCACTACTTCCAGATAGAGCCGACCGGCCTGCCCGCGGAGGCGAACATGCTGGAGGGGTACACGACCCTCGGCTATCTGGCCGCGCACACTTCGCGCATCGACCTCGGACTGCTCGTCACCGGCGTGACCTACCGTCACCCCGGTCTGCTCGCCAAGATCGTCACCACCCTCGACGTCCTCTCGGGCGGCCGGGCGGTCCTCGGGATCGGCGCCGCGTGGTTCGAGCGCGAGCACCGCGGGCTCGGTGTGCCGTACCCGCCGACCGCCGAACGGTTCGAGCGGCTGGAGGAGACGCTGCGCATCTGCCGCCAGATGTGGGACCCGCAGGACAACGGGCCGTTCGACGGGAAGTACTACCAGCTGGCCGAGACGCTGTGCTCGCCGCAGCCCATCAACCGGCCGAAGGTGCTCGTCGGCGGCGGGGGAGAGCGCAAGACGCTGCGGTTGGTCGCGCAGTACGGCGACGCCTGCAATCTGTTCGGCTCCTCGCCCGGGGACGTCGAGCACAAACTCGACGTGCTGCGCAGGCATTGTGATGACGTCGGCCGCGACTATGACGAGATCCGTAAGACGATCATCGCCAACAACCCGCGGCCGAGCCCGGAAAACCGCGACGAATTCGTCCGGCAGATGGCCGACTACGCCGAACTCGGCATCGAGACGGCCATCGTCACTCCGACCACAGGCTCACCGGCGGCATGGATCGACGGCATGGCGCCTGCCGTCCCGCAACTGGCGGAACTCGGCTGAGGTATCCGGCGCGGGCCCGGATCGCTTGCGGGATTCCGGGCCCAGCCGGTGCGCCGACCATCGGTGCGCGCCGGACGAACCGGCGGGGCAGCGGTCCTACAGTTTGTAGCCGATCTGACGCAACAGCTGCTTCCGGGCCGCCTGGTCGTCGGCATCTTCCACGCCGAGCGGCGGCGAACCGTCGATCACGCCGATGATTCCTCTGCCGAGTTCGGTTTCCGCGATCAGAACCTCGACGGGATTGGCTGTGGCGCAGTAGATTCCGCAGACCTCCGGGACCTGCTGCACGGCGTTCAGCACGTTGACGGGGTAGCCCTCGCGGAGAAAGACGATGAACGAGTGTCCCGCACCGATGTCGACCGCGTTCTTGGTGGCGAGCTCGACGAGTGCGTCGTCGTTGCCGGAGCGGCGGACCAGGCGCGGTCCGGAGGCCTCGCAGAACGCCAGCCCGAAGCGCAGGTGCGGACCGACTCCGACCAGCGCCTCGTGCAGGTCTTCGACGGTCTTGATGAAATGGGACTGTCCGATGACGACGTTGAGATCATCCGGTTTGTCGATGCGCACGGCTGTCAGCTCCACAGCGACATACTGCGCCCCGGCGACGTCGATTCATAGCATTTCGACATTTGTTCCGCGCGTCGCGAACGGTCCCGGAATCACCCACCGTGGGTGCCCCCCGGCCGGAAAGGCAGGTCCACGACCAGTGCGGTGGCGTTGTCCCTTCCACCGGCCAGGAGGGCGGCATCCACCAAAGTGTTCGCGATCGTGGGAGCCGCGTCGCCCTGCGCGAGGATGGCTTTGACCGCGGCTATGCCGAGTGGCTTGTGTACGCCGTCGGTGCTCAGCAGCAGTCTGCCCGTGCTCGAGCCGGTGGCGGCGTATCCGATCGCGTCCGGCCGCACGGTGCGCGCCGAGGTGGTGACCAGATGATCCATTCGCGGGGTGGAGGCGAGCCCGCGGGTGCGGTACAGCTCGGCTACGGTGTGGTCGGTCGTGATCTGGTGCAACACTCGCCCGTTCCACCGATACGCGCGACAGTCGCCGACCCACGCCACCTCGCAGGGGCCATCGGGTTGATCGGCGGCCGGAAGCACCGCGACCACGAGCACGCTGTCGGCCGAAGGCTCCGGGACCTCGCGCAGGAGTTCCTCCTGGGCCGCGAGAATTCCCGCGCGCGCTCCGTCGGCGGCGGCGGAGCGCGCCGCCGCGGCGGCGACCGTGCGTGCCGCGCGGGCTCCGAGCAGATGATCTCCGACGCCGTCGGCGACGACGTACGCCGTCGCTCCGGTCACGGCGTCGGTCTCGATCGCCACCGCGTCGGCGTTGATCGACCGTGACGCGCGCCGACTGGCCGAAGCGCCGGTCGTTCCGCCCAGCCGCGGTGTGTGGATCCGCGGCATGCTCGCGGTGGTACCGGTAAACACGAACTGGTCTCCTCGTAGCTGGGCTCTGAGTGCTGCCGACCAGCACCCTTCAAGGACACCGCATCAGTATTTGGACTTGGCGAGAGTCCGTTGTGTGAACGCTGAGAATTCGCTCTCGATCAGGTCACGACGGGCGTCCCCGCTAGTGGCGCTGCCCGCCTTCCGGCCGGAGCAGACGCTGTCGCGTGCTGCCGCCGGCGGGCGGACGAAGGGCGCATTGATCGATCACCGCTGTACCTTGTGCCGCAGTCCACAGCGCGGGACGCATTTCGCAACATTGTTTCTGGATTCCGGCAATCGATCGGCTCACTGTTCGTTGCTCGGCGCATTTACGTTCTCCGCTGTGAAGCAGGGGTGCACGCAGCGCGCAAATCACCGAAGCCGGTCACGTTTGTCCGATTTGTTCGGCTCTCGCCGCACAATTCGACGGATATCTGTGGCGACCGCAAATTCGGAGCCGTCGGCTCGTTACGTCCCAGCGCCAGCGCGGGTACCCGACCGGTGGGTGTCCACGTCTGTTCGGCGCTGACGCAGCCGACAACCGCTCTGCCACAGATCAATCGACGCGCCGAGTCGGGCCGTGCAGCGGATCCGCCGGCGTCCGACAACGCGCGCCGGCCCCGGGTACAGGCGTGTTCAGGAACGGAGTACTACGTGGTCATCAGTCCCGCCGAGGACGCCTCTCTACGATTCGCGCCGCGGCTGATCCCGCCGCGCGGAGGTGTGCCCAGCCCGGTGCTCGTGGTCGCCGCGATGGTCAGCATCCAGCTCGGCGCGGTCATCGCCAAGCACCTGTTCACACTCGCGTCGCCGGTAACGGTCGCGTGCGGCCGGATCATGCTCGCGGGCGTGTTCGCCGTGCTGCTGTGGCGGCCGTCGCCGCGGCTCGAGCGCAGGGCGCTGCTGCCGGTCGCCGGGCTCGGCGTGGCCATCGCGGGCATGAACCTGTGCTTCTATGCGGCCCTGGACCGCATCCCGCTGGGCATGGCGGTGACGATCGACTTCATCGGTCCGCTCGCCGTCGCCATGATCGGGTCGCGGCGCACCCGCGACGCGCTGTGGGTGACGCTCGCCGGAGCGGGCGTTCTGCTGTTGGTCGACAGCGAAGGGCCGGTCTCGTGGAGCGGGGTGCTGTTCGCGGCGGCTGCCGGTGCGGGATGGGGCGCTTACATCACGTGCAGCGCCGTGGTGGGCAGGCACACCGCCGGACACGACGGACTGGCGTTGGCGATGGGCCTCGGCGGACTGCTCGCCGTGCCGGTGGTGGTCGCGAATGACGCTGTGGCGCTGACGGATCCGGTGTTCCTGGCGGCCGCGGCGGCGTTGGCCGTGCTCTCGTCGCTGCTGCCGCATGCCATCGAGATGGCGGCCTTGCGCCGGATCACGCCCGCGGTGTTCGGCGTCATGATGAGTTTGGAACCCGTGGTGGCCGCGGGCGTCGGGCTGCTGTTGCTCGGCGAGCAGATGCGGGCGGCGCAGTGGTCGGGTATCGGCCTGGTGGTCGTGGCGTGCGTGGGAGTGGCGCGCGGTTCCCGTGCCGACGCCGTCGGCGATCGGGCGTATGCCGAAATGGCGGTGTCCAGCGCTGTAGACAAAACCACCTAGGTTTTCCGGATGTCGGCAGCGCTCACGTATTTCCGTCGCGGCTGCCGACAGACATGATGACTAGGCAGAATGCATTCCGCACGCGACGATTTCGCTAGAGGGAGAAGTTGTCGGTGACGTAGACAACATCCGAAACTCGGTTGAATTCCCCGCCTTACCGGCGGGTACGTGATCGAATGCTCTGCAACTGATGTCGCGAACCCGTGTGATGCACCGGTTCAGTAATCCGGGAGGTTGTGGCTGTGGCCGACGCAAGCGTGCCCACGCTGCGTCCGTCCGAGCTGGAGAGGTTGGCTCAGCTCGACGAACACAACGAACTCTCCGCCGACCAGGTGCGATCGAGCTCGCAGCGGATGGGCGTGCCGGAGGAGGACCTGTGGCGGTGGCTGGAGGACCGCCGCAGTGCGTCCGCGCCCACCAGACGCATCGATGTCCCCGAGCGGCCGACCGCCCACATCGAGGTTCCCGACCCGCCGACCGCCCACGTCGAGGTATCCGACCCGACCACCACACGCGTCGATGTTCCCGACCCGCCGACCACGCGCATAGATGTCCCTGATCCGCCGACCACCCGGATCGATGGCCCTGAGCCACCGACCAGGCACGTGGGGTATGGGGAGATCAACTACCGGCAGTCCCGCATCATCACGCTTCCCGAAGCGGCCGGAGGCGGGCTGCTGCCGCAGATCTCCGACGGGGACGTCACCACTTTCCGGGCCGATGCCTACCGGAGCCTGCCACCGGAAGAATTCGCGCGCATCGACGCCGTCTACGCCGACGGGATCCAGCTGGCCTGCCGGTGGCTGGCCGAACACACCGGGCGATCGTGCAGGCACGACCTGAACCAGAACGGCGTCGGCAGCTGGCTGGGGCCGCGCGGGGCAGGCCTGGCCGAATACATGCTCTCGGTGCTGCAACCTCGCCTCAGCGTGCCGGACCGCTTCCAGCAGGGCGCCGGTTTGGTGGACGAGTGGAACGACATTCTGAGCCTGTACCGATTCCTCGGCGGCCTCGTCGCCGACAGCCCCAGCCGCGGGCACACGATCACGCGCCTGCGCGGCGCCCAAGCGGCGTTCCTGCTGCACGGGATGCGCCTGGATCTGCCGCCGGACCTGGCCTACTCGGTCGGGCCGGGGCTGACGACGGTCCCGATCGATGACGACCTGGTCGCCCGGGTCCGGGCCAGGACCGCCGATCCGGTGGACGCGGCGGCGATCGTCACCGCGCTCTTCACCGGCGCCACCGCGATGGAACTCAACGCGATCCCCTGCGTCGCGCTCGCCGCGGACGCGCTGATCTTCAACGGCCCGATCGGTTACACCCACGCTCCGGACCTGTATGTGTGGGTGATTCCGCCGTCGGCGCGGCCTCTGCTGTACGAAGCCCGCGTCCACCAGGAATCACGCCCCACACCGAGCACCAAGCTGTTCGCCGGCGCCATCGGCGGAGCGGGTTTCCGCCTCCGCAGGCTCGCCGCGGCGTGCGAGGTGACGCTGCCGGATCTGTACCACTGGCATCACAGCTGGATCCGCGAAGCGGGACTGCTCCGGAAGTCGGAACAATCGACACCGGTCCGCAATACCGATCTGCTCTTCGGTCTGAAACTCGCGCCACGGCCACGCCGCCGCCGCGCACGCTGACGCCGGGGCGTCGAGCAGGTCACCCGGCGTCGTCGAGCAGATGCCGTGGTGCGGCCTGCCGCCACGAGTCGTGCACGATGGCTTCGAGTTCCTCCCGGTCGTCGAGGGCGGTCAGCCGCGCACGGACCCAGGCGTTGCCTGCTTCGTGCGCGGCGATCCAGAACTTGTCCGGTTCGGCGACGACGAGTTCGTCGCGGTCGGCGATGGGGCAGCGGACCGCCATCGAGGTCTCGGACTCGGGAAGGGTGAGGAACAGCTTGCCCGCGACCCGGAAGGTCGGCATCCCCCAGGTGAATTGTTCGGATGTCTCCGGTAGCGACAGCGCGAAGGCCCGGACATCGTCCCCGGTGAAACTCATGCACCGAATCCTGCCAGCTCGCAAGGGAAGTCTCGGACCCGGTCGGATCACGGCGGAGATCGCCCACGCGATGCCGGGCCGATCCATAGGGCACCGTGCCAACGCGGCCGTCCGCGCGTTGTGAGCTACCCAGTAATCGACTCGGCGCCACGGCGTTCGCCGTCCAGCCCCCTATCGTCTGCGCAACAGCCAGTGAGGTCGAGAGGCAGTTTCGGATGGTCGGCACGCGCGAGAAGTTGGAGCAGTTGCGGGGCACCCTCGCGATCGCCGAGGAGCCTGCCGGTGCGTCCGGTATCGCGAAACGACAGAACAAAGGCATCCCCAGCGCCCGCGAGCGGGTGCGATCGCTGCTCGACCCGGGAACGTTCGTCGAGATCGGCGCACTCGCGCGCACGCCGGGAGCGCCGGACGCGAAGTACGGCGACGGAGTGGTCACCGGGCACGGTCGCATCGACGGGCGGCCGGTCGTGGTCATCGCGCACGACCAGACGGTTTACGGCGGCTCGGTCGGCGAGATGTTCGGCCGGAAGGTCGCCCACATCCTGAAGTTCGCCTTCGAGAAGGCGTGCCCGGTGGTGGCGATCAACGATTCCGGTGGCGCCCGGATCCAGGACGCGGTGACTTCGCTGGCCTGGTTCGCGCACATGAGCCGACGCCAGGAACGGCTGTCCGGGTTCGTTCCGCAGGTCTCCATCATGCTCGGCAAGTGCGCCGCCGGTTCGGTGTACGGCCCGGTGAACACCGACGTGCTCGTCGCGACCGAGAACTCCTACATGTTCGTCACCGGACCCGAGGTGATCAAGACGGTGACCGGCGAGGACGTGACCGCGGAGGAGTTGGGCGGCGCCCACGTGCAGGCGCGCAACGGCACGATCCATCACGTGACCGCCACCGAGCAGGAGGCGTTCGACTGGGCGCGCAAATACCTGAGTTACCTGCCGTCGAGCTGCTTGGAGCAGGCGCCGATCGTGAACCCGGGTCTGGAACCCGAGATCACCGCCACCGATCTCGAGCTCGAGTCGATCATCCCGGACTCCGACCGCGAGGGATACGACATGCACGAGATCCTGCTGCGCATCTTCGACGACGGCGATTTCCACGAGATCCGTTCGGCCACCGCGGCGAATCTGATCACCGGCTTCACGCGCGTGGACGGCCGCAGCGTGGGTGTCGTCGCCAACCAGCCGCTGGTTCTCGGCGGCGCGGTCGACGCGAAATGCTCTGACAAGGCAACGCATTTCATCAGGCTGTGCAATGCCTTCGGCATTCCCCTGGTGTTCGTGGTCGACACTCCCGGCGTGCTCCCCGGCGTGGAGGAGGAGCGCAACGGTGTCATCGTCCGCGGCGGTCGCGTGTTCCGCGCGATCATCGAGGCGACCGTGCCCATCATCAACGTGGTGGTGCGCAAGTCCTACGGCGGCGCGTACGGCTTCATGGCGTGCAAGCAACTCGGCGCCGACATCAGCCTCGCCTGGCCCACCGCCCGCATCGCGGTGATCGGTGCGGAGAGCGCGGTCGACATCGCGGGCAGACGTCAGCTGTCACAGGTGCCGGAGGAGCAGCGCGCAGCCGTACGAGAGTTCATGATCGACCAGTACAACGCTACCGTGGCGACGCCGTGGATCGCGGCGGAACGCGGATACATCGACGCCGTCATCGAACCTTCCCGGACCCGGCTGGAAATACGGCACGCGCTGCAGCTCCTGCGGGACAAAGAGGCGGCTGCCGAACACAACCCGCGCAAGCACAGCCTGTACCCGATGTAGTAGCGGTTTCCCTGCCGCCGGGCCGGGTATGCGCCCGGATGGGAACGAAGGTCCGCGGTCGGAGGAGTTGCGGGCATGGACTGGTTCACCGCATCCGAATATTGGTTGAGCAGGCAGCTGCTGACTCGCGGTGTCGCAGCCGTCTATCTGATCGGCTTCGTGGTCGCCGCCCGCCAATTCCGGGCGCTGATCGGGGAGCACGGCATGCTGCCCGTGCCGCGCTGGCTGGCCCGGCGCTCCTTCCGGCGCACGCCGAGCATTTTCCATGTCCACTATTCCGACCGGTTCTTCGCCGTCGTGTCGTGGTTCGGTGCGGCGTTGGCCGCGGCGATGGTGGCCGGCGCCGCCGATCTGGTGCCGCTATGGGCAGCGATGCTGATGTGGGCGCTGTTGTGGGTGCTCTACCTGTCGATCGTCAACGTCGGGCAGGACTGGTACGCGTTCGGGTGGGAGTCACTACTGCTGGAATGCGGGTTCCTGGTGATCTTCCTCGGCAACGACCGCACCGCGCCGCCGGTGCTGGTGCTGTGGCTCGCCCGCTGGTTGCTGTTCCGGGTGGAGTTCGGCGCCGGACTGATCAAACTGCGCGGTGACCGGTGCTGGCGCGATCTGACCTGCCTGTATTACCACCACGAGACGCAGCCGATGCCGGGGCCGCTGAGCTGGTTCTTCCACCATTTGCCCAAGCCGCTGCACCGGGCGGAGGTACTGGGCAACCACTTCGCGCAGCTCGTCGTGCCCTTCGGGTTGTTCGCGCCGCAGCCGGTGGCGAGTATCGCCGCGGCCGTCGTCGTCATCACCCAGCTGTGGCTGGTGCTGTCGGGCAATTTCGCCTGGCTGAACTGGCTGACGATCGTTCTCGCGTGCAGCGCCGTGAGTGGGTCCGCGGCCTCGGCGGTGCTCCCGGTGCCGGCAGCGCCGTCGCTGCCGGGACCGCCGGCGTGGTTCACCGGCCTGGTCATCGCGTTCGCCGCGTCGGTGGTCTTCCTGAGTTACCGTCCCGCCCGCAATCTGATCTCGAGTCATCAGGCCATGAACCGGTCGTTCGACCCCTATCATTTGGTCAACACCTACGGAGCGTTCGGCAGTATCGGCCGCACCCGTTACGAGGTGGTCGTGGAAGGCACCGACGAGCCGGCCGTCACCGACCGGACGCGGTGGAAGGAATACGAGTTCAAGGGCAAGCCCGGTGATCCGCGCCGGCTCCCGCGCCAATGGGCCCCGTACCATTTGCGGCTGGACTGGCTCATGTGGTTCGCCGCCGCCTCACCGCGTTACGCGCAGTCGTGGCTGGGCCCCTTCTTGACACGACTGCTGGAAAACGACGCGGCCACGCTGCGACTGCTACGGAACAATCCGTTCCCGCAGGCCGCACCGCGCTTCGTCCGGGCGCAACTGTATCTCTACCGCTTCACCACACCTCGCGAATTGGCTCGCACCCGAGCGTGGTGGGACCGCACGCTGGTGACCCGATACGTTCCGCCCCTCTCACTGGACGACCTGCATTACCGCAGCCGTTCCGGTCGGCAATGACGCGTTGGTCGGCTCCACCGCGGGCCGAGAATCCATGCCGGACAACGGCTTGCGCTCGAAGCACAGGCCGGGGGTGGCATTCGCCACAACGGGCGTGGCGACGATCGACGGAGAAACCGGGTATGCGCCCGAATGACGCAATCGACCGAAGGAGGATGTCATGTCCATCTCGGCCTCGCGCTCGCAGTATCGCGCCGCCCGACGCGGCGGCAGCGGCTATCCCGGCACGGAGCTGCCCGTCGAATGGACCATCGCGGCATGGGTTTTGGTGTTGACGGTGCTGAGCCTCGCGCTGGCGCTCCTGTAGGAACGCCACCCGGCGAAGAGCGGGGACCAGCTGAAGGCCCGCTTCGCTGGAGCAGGAAGCTCAGCATTGCACTCACCTACGCGGGAGCTGAGCGGCATCGTGCGCTCGAGAATACTGGCGATGCGCTACCGATGCGGCGAAAAGTTCTGCACCGCGGCAGGGTGAGTGGACGAGGAGAAGGAGTTCGATCCGTTGGAGGAAATACTACGGCCGCTCATCGTGCTTCTCGGTACGGTGGCCATCACCGTGACGGCCGGTTTGCTGTTCGATCGCTTACTGCGTTACAGCGCCCGTAGACGCCCGGGCAACCAACTTCCCACTCTATTGCGCCGGGTGCAATTGCCTGTGCAGGTGTTGCTCGGCGCGATGGCCTTGCATGCCACCTACCCGTTGGCCCACCTGGATTTGCGCCAGGACGCGATGATCAGGACCGTCCTGGCGACGGCGGCGATCATGGCAGCGGCATGGGGCGTCATCCGTGCCGCCGACGCGGTCGCGGAGAACACGCTGCGCTCGTATGCCCGGCGCACCCAGGACATCACGCGGGTTCGGCAACTGCGCACCCAGCTCGGCCTGGTGCGCCGGATCGTCACCTCGGTCCTGGTGGTCACGACCGCCGCCGTCGTGATCCTGCTGCTGGTGCCGAGCCTGCGGACCCTGGGCACCTCGCTGCTGGCCTCGGCGGGGGTGATCGGCATCATCGCCGGTGTCGCCGCCCAGTCGACACTGAGCAACCTGATCGCCGGATTGCAGATCGCGTTCGGGGACTCGGTCAAGATCGGGGACACCGTTGTGGTGGAGGGAGAGTGGGGCATCGTGGAGGAGATCACCCTCGCATTCCTCACCGTCCGGATCTGGGACGACCGCAGACTGACCATGCCGGTCTCCTACTTCAACAACAAGCCGTACGAGAACTGGTCGCGTGGCGGGCCGCAGATCACCGGTACGGTTTTCCTGTACCTGGACCACAGCACACCGGTGCCGCTTTTGCGTGAGCACTTGCAGGAGTATCTGCGAACGCGCGCGGATTGGGACGGTCGCGCCTGGGGTCTGCAGGTCACCGACAGCACGCCGACGAACATCGTGGTGCGCGCGACGATGTCGGCCGCCGACGCCGACGACGTGTGGAACCTGCGCTGCGCGGTCCGTGAGGAAATGCTCGACTGGCTCGGCCGCAACCACCCCTACGCCCTGCCCAAGATCTCCACCGCGATCACCGAGACCGCCACCGATCGTCATCTGGCGCTGGCGGGCGACCGCGGCGACTGAGGTTACTATCGAGTCTCCGTGTCGCTCCCGGACGAGTTCCGGGACGAAGGGGGGCCGATCATGACCGAAGCAGCCGACGGGATCACAGACGACCTGTTCGCCGGAACCGCTTGGCACTACGCGCGCTACCGGCCGGACTATCCGCGGCGGTTCTTCGACGAGCTCGTCCGGCGCCTGCGTCTCGACGGCGCCGGACGCCTCCTCGATCTGGGCTGCGGCACAGGCCAACTCACCGTCCCGCTCGCGCGGCACATGGCCGACGCGGTGGGCATGGATCCCGAACCCACGATGCTCGTCGAAGCCGCCCGCCGTGCGGAAGCCGCCGGGGTTGCGAACGTCGCGTGGACGCAAGGCGGTTCGGCGGATCTACCAGCTGGGCTC
Organism: Nocardia sp. NPDC004168; assembly: GCF_040610355.1. Lineage (NCBI taxonomy): Bacteria > Bacillati > Actinomycetota > Actinomycetes > Mycobacteriales > Nocardiaceae > Nocardia > Nocardia sp. NPDC004168. Next base: position 221,849 of record NZ_JBEXME010000007.1, read on the forward strand.
GGCCGCTTCCGGCTGGTGACCATGGGCCGGTCGTTCCATTGGATGGACCGTGCGGAAGTCTTGGCGGCCCTGTCCGGCATGCTCGAGGAGAACGGCGCGATCGTGCTCGCCAACGACAGCTGTCTCGTGCGTCCGGCTACCACGTGGCAGCGAGCCATCGAAGAGGTCCAGTGCCGTTTCCTGCCGCCGGAACAGTGGTCGGGTAGGACGACGCCCGCCGAGGGCCAGGAGTCGCACGAAGACATCCTGGCTCGATCGTCCTTCCCGCATGTGCACCGGGTGGTCCACGAATTTCAGCGTTCGTGGACGATCGAGCAGGCGATCGGGTACCTCTACTCCACCTCGTTGCCGCTGTACCGGCTTCTCGGTGACCGGCGGGCCGCTTTCGAACAGCTGGTCACCGACACATTGCTGGCGATCGACCCGGGCGGATGTTTCATCGAACCGGTGACCCTGGAAGTGCTGACCGCGACCAGGCGCTGAGGCGAGTGCGCACCGTGGGAAGCCGGCGTTCGGAGTGCGGCGCGCCGAGAGGTCAGCGGTTCGGAACGGTGTGCAGCGTTACCCCGCTCAGCCGCCCGGACTGTATCCGCGCGGTGAGATAGGTGTGTTCCGGTTGGCGGCGGCGGTCGGTGGGCGAGCCGGGATTGAGCAAGCGCAACCCGCTGTCCGCGACGCTGTCCCACGGAATGTGGCTGTGGCCGAAGACGAGTACGTCGGTATCCGGGAAGTCCCGGGCGCAGCGTTCCTCCCGGCCCTTCGCGGGTCCGGTTTCGTGCACCACCGCCAGCCGGAGTCCGTCGAGTTCGGCGCGGGCGACCTCGGGCAGCCGCGCACGCAGCTCCGGACCGTCATTGTTGCCGTAGACGCCGACGAGACGCGCGCTACGTGCCTCCAGGCGGTCCAGCAAGGCGGCCTCCACCCAGTCGCCCGCGTGTACGACCACGTCGGCGGCGTCGACCTCGCGCCAGAGCAACTCCGGCAGATCCCGCGCACGCTTGGGCACGTGCGTATCGGAGATGATGAGCAACCGCATGGTGACCGGTCTACCACGGTTGCGGCGGAGCGCCGATTGTCCCGGTCATGGGGCAGACGACATGGCAGATTGCTTGTGTGATATCTATCACATCCCCTCGGGCTGCCCGGTCGAGATTGGACCTCCGGTCGTGGGTATGCCGGGCGTGACGGTGACGCAGTACAGCGCACCGGTGCGACAGTTTCCATCGCGTTGTCCGGGAGGGCTTGTGTCTTCGATGCTTTCGTTTCTCATGCTCATGCTGATGCTGCCGGGGATGGCGACCGTCGCTGCGTATGTGACGGTGGCGATCAGTGTGTGGCTCGAGGAGCGTCGCGACGCCGCCGACCCCGCGGTCCGGGTCGAAGCGCGCCGCTCGTAGGCCGCGGCCGGTCCGAAATCAGGGTCGGCCTATGCGCGTCACCGGCGCAACCAGCGCGTTACCCCCCGGCGGCGAGGTGCGGCCCTCCAGTCGAGACCGGTGGCGGTCGCGAAGGCGGCGGCGTCGGCGGAGGTGGTCGTCTTCGGGTGATTCCGTGCCCATGCCGTGAAACGGGCGGTGAAGTCACCCTCGCACGCGTGCACCAGCAGTGGGAAACGGCGTGCCACCTCGCCGGCGCGCTTGCGCAACAGCGCCTCCGCCGCGGCGCCGACGGCCTCGGCATCGAATCCGGGCGGCACCGTGGCTCCCGCGACGAGCGCACGCACCAGCGCTGCTTGCCGCTGGGCCAGCGTCGCGTCGTCAGGCGGCCGCGCCGGTCGGGACGCGGCGCTCACGCCAGTACCGCCCTGGCGCCCGCGGTGATCGGCGGGCGGTCGACGGCGGCCGCGATGGCGTCCAGTTCATCGAGCAATTCGGCCGCGAGCGGATAGTTGCCGTCGCGCTCCAGCATGATCGGCGCCGGACGATGCGCGGTGTATTCCGCCACGAGCGCGAGAACTTCGCCGGGAACCGGGTCGGTGTGGGTGTCGTGATAGCGGCCGCCGGATTCGTGACCGCCCGCGACGTGGCAATACGCCACGTGTTCGGCGGGCAGGCGAAGGAGCTCGGCGAGCGGGTCGCGACCGCGGTTGCGGGCGTTCGCGTAGACGTTCGCGAGATCGAGCAGCAGCCATACCCCGGTGCGTTCGACGAGTTCGGACAGGAATTCCGCTTCGGTGTATTCGTCGTCGGGCCAGTCGAACAGCGTCGCGATGTTCTCCACCGCGAGCGGGACGTCGAGCGCCGCCTGGGTCCGGGCGATATTGCGGGTGAGTGCGTCCAGCGCTTCGCGGGTCCGCGGTACCGGTAGCAGGTGACCTGCCTCCAGGCCGCCCGCGCGTACGAAAGCGACGTGCTCGCTCACCAGCGGAGCCGCCACCGCCGCCGCGCAGGCCGCCAAATGCTCGACGCGATGGCCCGCGACCGGCTCCGCGCCGCCGAGCGACAGCGAGATGCCGTGCGGCACCACGGCGACGCCGCGCGCCCGCAGAGCGGCCAGTTCCTCGGGGATGGCGAGCTGCCCGGCGTGGCGGGGGTCCCGGGGTAACGACTCCGCGATGACCTCGCAGAATCCGAGCCCCGCCAAGGCGGCTATCACCCCGCAGATCTCGGGTCGCCAGCCGATACCGAGCGCGTCCGGTGGCAGCGGGCCGGGGCGCTCATCCACCGCAACCGCCGCAGCCGCCGCCACAGCCGCCGCCACATCCGCCTCCGTCCCCGCCACTGTCGCCCCCGCCGTCCCCACCGCCCGACGCGCTCGGCGGCGCGACTGCCTGGGCAAGTCCGGGATCGAGCGCGACGAGCGCACCGATGCCGAAAACAGCTGCCGCGAGTGCCGCGCTCTCGGCGCCATAGGTCGCGTAGGAAGGCGAATTGCTGGGCCGCAGATACCGATTGCGCTCCGACGCGGCGTCCCGGGCACGCACACCCAGCGCGGTGAGCCGGGGCTTGCGCACCACCAACCAATAGCCGAGCGCCTGCGCGATCACCAGCACCACCAGCACCCCGACCGGGTTCCCGTGCGAGGCGCCCGCGATGATCCGCACCACGCCGAGCGCGCCGGTGACGAGAAGCGGCATGCCCGCGTCACGCAGACCGCGGCGCATGTCGGGCCCGGGGAAGTACCCGAGGTCGACCATCCTGGTGCGCAGCGCGTCGAGCGACCCGCCGACGATCGCGCCGACGGTCTTGCGCTGCCCCGCCGCCAGCCGGTCGTACACCGACACGGTGAACGGATCCAGCTGCCCACGCTCCTGCGCGGTGAGTGCGCGAACCGGCGCGGCGCCAGAATCGATCGCGTCGACGCCGCGCAACCGCGCCATCGCCGCGAGTACGGCGTTCTGGTCGCCGTACAGCATTCCCAGCTCGGGCGAGGTCAATTCCGCGCCCGGCGCGGCGACCGCGTCGGTTTCCGGATCCGCGCCCGTCACCCGCGATCGCAGCCAGATCCCCACGAACAGGGCCACCAGCACGAGCGGTATATAGACGGCGAGGAACTGCGGCCCGGAAATACCCCAGGTATCACCGGCAGCGACAAGTCCGTCCGAGCCCACCCCGATCACTTTCATCTCCCACCTCGGAATCGGTCCAACCTGCTCCAAGTATCGGGCCGCCGCGGCTCACACGCCACAGCGAATCGCCGTGGCGCGCATCGGCAGCGGTCGTGACCCGACGGCCCGGCTCACTTCACGCGGCCGAGGCCGAGTTGCTCGGCGAGCATCAGGGCGATCTCGGTCTCCAGCCGATTCACCGTCAACGGATGACCGAGCACCTCTTCGGCCCTGCGTATCCGGTAGTGGACGGTGTTCTTGTGGACGTGCATGCGCGCCGCGGCGTCGGTGAGGCTGCCGCGGGCCTCCAGATACGTCTGCACCGTCTCGCGCAGACGAGCGGTGGTCTCGTCGTCGCGCATGAGATCGCCGAGCACCCGATGGACCCACGCTCTCGTGTCGGGCAGATGGTCGATGAGCAGGCTCGCCAGCGCCACCCGGGAGTGCACGGTCAGCGGACGACCGGGGTCGGCGAGCAACGCGAGGCCACGAGCGCGCTGGGCATCGCGGAAGGTCTGCCGGAACCCGGCCAGTCCGGGGCCGGGATCGCCGATCGCGACGCGAATTCCCGGGCGGCGGCGCAGTTCTCGCTCGAGCAGGTCGGCATCCAGTGACGGTTTGCCGACCGACGATATCCACGCCCAGCAGTTCTGCTCGTCGACCAGGACCGTCAGCGGGTGTTTGCCGGTCGCGGTGGCGAGCATCGACGTACCGGCGCGCAGCAGTTCGATCGATGCCGCGCCGGGTTCGGGCACCCAGAGGACGGCGGCCATATGCCACCCCCGCAGCGAGGCGGACAACATCTCCTCCGCGGAGGCCACGTCGAGGTTCTCGGTGTCGAGCACCGCGCGGATCTGGGCCGCGCGGGTGGTGTCCGAGCGCGCGTCCCAGCGGCGTCGTTCGCTCTCGTAGATGTCGATGACACCTTCGATGACCTGGTCGATGTAGCTGTTGACCAGCACGGCGACCCGGCTGGTGGTCGCCAGGGCGAGATCGGCGGGTGTCTCGGCACGCCGGAGCGCGGCGATGGTCTGCTGCATGAACATGTGTTCGCCGAGGCGGTACGCGCGCAGCAGGGCCTCCAGGGACATCCCGTGCTGGGCGAACCGGCGAGCGTACTCGGCGGCGGCGGGCGGCACGGTGATGTCGTCGCGCGAGATGCTCAGCATGAGCATGTCGAGGATCGCGGTGAGGTTGGACGCGGTGCTGGCGATCATCAGCCGTCGCACTTCGTCGTCGTGGCGGAATTCCGGGATCACCTCGGCGAACATCGCGGTCATCTCGGCGGTCAGCCGGTCCAGATCGGCTTTGACGCGTCCGGCGACATCGCGGATGGTCGTGTCCACGTCAACGCTCATGCCGGGACCGTACCGGAACCGGCGCGGCGGCTCCGACGCATTCCGCTTTCTTTTGTGCCATCGGCACAAAGCCCGCCGAAAACTCTGGGATGCGGGCCCGTAGCCGGGTTCTCGCACCCGATCTAACTTGGATTGTAATCCCCGTCACCCCGAAGTAGGTGAGGACATAAGTGCAGCACGTTGTGGAAATTCCGGAGGTCAGGGCGACCTGGAATCCGTCCGGCCCCTGTATTGCGGACGACCGCGAGCAACTCGACAATCAGACTTTCGTGAAACGGGTACGTACGGCCGCAGCCGTCCTGTACGCGAATGGCGTTCGTGAAGGCGACGTCGTCGCGGTCGTATTGTCGAATCGACTCGAATTCGTCGTCATTCTTTTCGCGGCATGGCGGCTGGGTGCCGCGGTCAGCCCCGTGAAGCCGGATTCGACCGTCGAGGAGGTGCGTTATCAGGTCGAGGACTGCCGGGCGAAGGTGGTCGTGACCGAAGGCGGACGCGAAGGTGCGACGCTGGATGTGACCGAGGTGGCCGGACCGGGCGCCGAGGTCGCCGGGCCCGAATCGGCGCAGGTGGATCCAAGCGCCGCGGCGCTGATCATCTACACCAGTGGCACCACCGGGCAGCCGAAGGGCGTCGTGCTCGACCACGCCAATATCGCCGCCATGTGCGCGATGCTGGTCGGGGCACTGGCATTGAACGACACCGACCACAGCTTGCTGATCCTGCCGCTGTTCCACGTCAACGGGATCGTGGTGAGCGTCCTGTCGCCGCTGCTCGCCGGTGGCCGGGCCACGATCGCGGGCCGATTCTCGGCTTCGGCGTTCTTCGGCATCGTGGAACGTGTTCGTCCGACCTATTTTTCGGGCGTTCCCGCGATCTACGCGATGCTCGTCGCGCAGCCGGAGAGTTCGGCGCCGGACACGTCGTCGTTGCGCCGTGCGATCTGCGGAGCCGCGCCGATGCCCGCGGAACTGATCGCGCGGTTCGAAACGCGTTTCGGTGTTCCGATCGTCGAAGGCTACGGACTGTCCGAGGGTACCTGCGCGTCGACGCTGAATCCGCCCGGCGGACCGCGGAAGCCGGGCACGGTCGGGCGGCCACTGCCAGGGCAGACCGTGGCGATCATGGATGCCGACGGTCGGGTCGTGCCCGCCGGGACGAGCGGGGAAGTGGTCATCCGGGGTGCGAACGTGATGCGAGGCTATCTCGGCCGACCCGAGGCGACCGCGCACACGGTGGTCGACGGCTGGCTGCATACCGGTGACGTCGGCTATTTCGACCCGGACGGATACCTGGTGCTGGTCGACCGGATCAAGGACATGATCATCCGGGGTGGCGAGAACATCTATCCCAAGGAGATCGAGAACGTCCTGCACGCCCATCCCGCCGTTCTGGAAGCCGCGGTGGTGGGGGCGCCCGATCCGGTCCTCGGCGAGGTACCGGTCGCGCATGTGGTGACGATGCCCGGCGCGCGGGTCGATGCCGCGGATCTCGTCGAGCACTGCCGGAGAACTCTCGCCCGCGCGAAGGTTCCGGTGTCGATCGAACTCACCGAAGCGCTGCCACGGAATCCGGTCGGCAAAATCGACAAACGAAAGCTCCGCGCGCTGGTCGCCGACGCGATCGTCACCACCACATAGAAACAATCCGCTCGGCGGTGAGCGGAACTCCCATGATCCGAACCGCATTCGGCCGGGTCCTCGCATGCGCTTTATTCATCGGATAAGAAAGGTCCGAACAATGGGATTCAAAACAGCGGATTTCCCGCCCGTCGACGTGACGACGTTCCTCGAGCAGCCGTTGCGGGAGCGGATGAGAACTTTGGCCCTGCATTGGGTCGAATTCGGTTTCGGCTCGCCGAGGATGATCCACACGATCTATCTGCTCAAGGTTCTGCTGGTCTCGGCGCTGGGCGGCGTCGCCGTGGCGACCTGGAGTTCCGGCGTCGGCCCGTTCTGGGATGTCGCGGCCTGGTGGAACGAGCCGATCGTCTACCAGAAGCTGGTGCTGTGGACCGTCTTGATCGAGGCGCTCGGCATCGCCGGGTCGTGGGGGCCGCTCGCGGGCAAGTTCAAGCCGATGACCGGCGGAATCATGTTCTACGCCCGCCCCGGCTCGATTCGCCTGCGGCCGTGGCGACGGGTGCCGTTCACCGGCGGTGACACCCGCACGGTGGCGGATGTGCTGCTGTACCTGGCGTTCCTCGGGACGCTCCTGGCGGCGATCGTGCTGCCCGGCGTGCCGAGCGCCTCGCTGAGCGCGGCGCTGCCGGACAACACCTCCGGCCTGGTGAATCCCGCGCTGCTCGTCGCTCCGATCGTGCTGTACGTACTGTGCGGCTTGCGGGACAAGACGATCTTCTTGACCGCGCGCGGCGAGCAGTACCTGCCCGCATTGGTGTTCTTCGCGGTGCTGCCGTTCGTCGACATGATCATCGCCGCCAAGTTGCTGATCTGCGCGGTGTGGATCGGAGCGGGCGTGTCCAAGTTCGGGCAGCACTTCACCAACGTGGTACCGCCGATGATCTCCAACAGCCCGGGCGTGCCCGCCAAGTGGATCAAGCGGCTGCACTACCGTGACTTCCCCAGGGACATCCGGCCGTCGAAGGTCGCCTCGTTCATGGCCCATGTCGGAGGCACGACCGTCGAGATCGTCACGCCGCTGGTGTTGCTGTTCTCCACCAACCACTGGCTGACCCTGGCCGGAGTGGTGCTGATGGTGGTCTTCCACGCGTTCATCACCTCGACGTTCCCGCTGGCGGTGCCGTTGGAGTGGAACGTCCTGTTCGCCTACCTGAGCATCTTCCTGTTCCTGGGCTTCCCCAACGGGGGCGGCTACGGTCTGGCCGACATCTCCTCGCCGTGGCTGGCCGTGGCGATCGTCGCGGCGCTGGTGTTCTTCCCGATCCTCGGTAATCTGCGCCCCGATCTGGTGTCGTTCCTGCCGTCGATGCGCCAGTACGCGGGCAACTGGGCCTCGGCCCTGTGGGCCTTCGCGCCCGGTGCGGAGGAGAAGCTGAACACCATCGCGCACCGGCCCACCGTGAACCAGATCGACCAGCTGCGTGCGATGGGTTACCCGCCCGAGGTCGCGGAGATCACCATGCAACAGACGATCGCGTGGCGCTCGATGCACAGCCAAGGCCGCGGCCTGTTCTCCCTGCTGTACACCCACATTCCCGATATCGATCGCTGGACCGTGCGGGAAGCGGAATTCGGCTGCAACTCGCTGATCGGGTTCAACTTCGGCGATGGTCACCTGCACAATCTGGACCTGATCGAGGCCGTGCAGTCCCGAGTGGGGTTCGCTCCGGGAGAATGGATCGTGGTGTGGGTGGAATCGCAGCCGATCCACCGCGGCGTCCAGGAGTATCAGGTCATCGACGCGGCGCTCGGCGTCGTCGAACGCGGCACCTGGCGAGTGCGCGACGCGGTCGAGGCGCAGCCGTGGCTGCCCGACGGCCCGATCCCGCACGAGGTGACGTGGCGGCGCGCGGGCTACACCGTGCCGACGCCGCTGGAGGAATCGACTCGGGTGCTCGCGCCGCAGACGGTCGGCTGACGGTCGGCCACGAGGGACGGAGAGCGACATGAGCAGCGCAGTCGTGGTCGGCGGCGGCCCCAACGGTTTGGCCGCGGCCATCACCTTGGCCCGAGCCGGTTGGGACGTCACCGTGCTGGAGGCCGCCGACGAGATCGGGGGCGGCACTCGCACCGGCGAGGCGATCGTGCCCGGTCTGCTGCACGACCACTGCTCGGCCATCCACCCGATGGCGGTCGGCTCTCCTTTCCTGCGCGGTCTCGACCTGGAGCGCTACGGATTGACCTGGGCCTGGCCGGAGATCGACTGCGCCCATCCGCTCGACGACGGCACCGCGGGCGTGCTGCTGCGCTCGGTCGCGGAGACCGCGGCCGGGCTCGGCGGTGACGGCCGTGCGTGGCGACTGCTGTTCGAGCGGACGGCGGCGGGCTACGACCGGATGAGCCCCGACATCATGCGGCCACTGCTGCGTGTGCCGCGCCACCCGGTGCGGCTGGCGCGCTTCGGGATTCCCGCCGTGGTTCCGGCCACGCTGCTCGCCGGACTGTTCCGCACCGAGCAGGCGAGGGGGTTGTTCGGCGGCGTCGCCGCGCATGCCTTCCACCCGCTGCACCGGCCGCTCAGCGCGAGCATCGGCCTTGGCATCCTCACCGCGGGCCACGCCTACGGCTGGGCGGTCGCCGCGGGTGGATCGCAACGGATCACCGACGCCATGGCGGCGGCCCTCGGCGACCTCGGCGGAAAGATCGAAACGGGCGTGCGGGTGCGGTCGGTGTCCGATCTGCCGCCGGCGGAACTGACCATGTGGGACCTGGCGCCGACCGCGGTCGCGGAGATCCTCGGCGACCGCCTGCCGCCTCGAATCCGGAAGTCGTATCAAGAGTTTCGTTACGGCCCGGGTGCCTGCAAAGTCGACTTCGCGGTGCACGGCGGCGTGCCGTGGACGGCGGAGGCGGCGCGCCGGGCGGGGACGGTGCACCTCGGCGGCACGTTCGCCGAGATCGCCGCCACCGAACGCGAGATCCATCGCGGTCGCATGCCCGAACGACCTTTCGTACTGGTGGGGCAGCAATATCTCGCCGATCCGCAACGTTCGGCGGGCGACATCCATCCGATCTGGGCATACGCTCATGTCCCGCACGGCTATCCCGGCGACGCCACGGCGGAGATCACCGCCCAGATCGAACGCTTCGCCCCCGGTTTTCGCGACCGCATAGTCGGAACCAGCGTGCGCAGCGCGGCGGAATTCGCCGAATACAACCCCAACTATGTGGGCGGCAACATTATGACCGGCGCGAAGGACATCACACAGCTGCTGTTCGGTCCGCGTAGGACCCTGCAGCCCTATGACGTAGGCGTGCCGGGTCACTACCTGTGCTCGGCGGCCACACCGCCGGGCCCAGGGGCGCACGGGATGTGCGGCGTGAATGCCGCGCAGCGGGCGCTCCGGCGTTGACGAGCCCGGCCATCGTCTCGATCCTCGCCCTGGCCTGACGCTGCCGCGGCGACACCACCGGCTGGTCCGGGGTGACCAGCGGTTTCCCGCGGGATCACCCGGGCAATCGGTCACCATGGATGCGGAAAACACCAATGCAGCAGACACGTCGTCGAGCAGCGCACAGCGTTTCGGCCGAGTCACGGCGGATGATCTACGCCGGTTGCTGGCCACCGGCCAACCGGACGCGTACCTGGTCCTCGAGGAAGGGCAGATCAGACTCGAAGGTGCCTTCGGGTCCGAGCCGCAAGGAATGCTCATCCTGTCGCGGGCCGAACTGGCCGCCCGGATCGGAGAGGACCCGGACGCCGCCGCACTGACCGAGACCGCCGCCGAACTGGACACCGAAGTTCGTCTCCGGGGTGCCTGAAACGTCGGCGGCCCGTGCGGCCGGCTATGGATCTGCCGGAAATCGCTTTGCACGGTCACGTGCCGGATGGCCACGATATCGGTATGAGCATCGAACCGTGCTCGGCGCTCGCACCGGGCGTCGTGCCACCGGAACGGATCGAACTGGACGAGCTGCTGTTACGGCGATGGCAGCCGGAGGACCTGCTGCCGCGACTCGAGGCGATCAACGCCTCGTTCGACGAGATCCACCCCTGGATGGACTGGCTCGCCGAACCGGCGACACTGGAGAGTCAACGCGCTTTCGGCCGGGAGACGGACGAGAGCTGGCCCAGCGCCGCAGGCAGTTTCAACTTCGGCATCTTCGCCGCCGACGGCAGCGTGCTCGGCGCGGTCGGTCTGCACGATCGGCTCGGCTCGCGAGCTGTGGAGATCGGCTACTGGTGTCACACCGCGCACTCCGGCCACGGGGTGATCACTCGCAGCGCAGCTGCCTTGACCCGTATCGCCTTGGCACTGCCGGGCGTCGACCGTGTCGAGATCCACTGTGACGAGGCGAATGTCCGCAGTGCCGCGGTAGCCCGGCGGCTCGGCTACCGGCTGGACCGGATCGAGCCACGCGAAAAGCGTGCGCCCGCGGAGTCCGGTCGTGGGATGTACTGGATCAAGGAGCGATGATCAGCCGCCGGTTCGCTCAGCCGGTGGCAACCGGGGCGGCGACAGGCCCGGCGGGTTCGTGGACATCCGGGCCGAGGTCAGTTGCGTAGAGTCCGGCGATTTCGGTGGCGTATTCCTCGGCGATCACCCGGCGCTTGAGTTTCATCGTAAGGGTGACTTCGTCGCCGCCCGCTTCCCAGAAGGTGGGCAAGACGCGGAACCGCTTGACTTGCTCCACCCGCGAGAGCTTCGCATTGCCCGCGGCGATGCCTGCGGCGATCTGCTCGATGACGCCGGCGTCGGCCGACAAGGCCGCTGCCGAGCAATCGGGCAGGTCGTGCCGCTCGGCGTACGGTCCGGCGGTTTCGGCATCGAGGACGAGGAGCGCGGTGTTGTAGGGGCGGCCGTCGCCGATCACCGCGATCGCCCCGATCAGCGGTGTCGCCGCCTTGATCGCGTTCTCGATGTTGGTGGGGGACATGTTCTTCCCGGCGGAGTTGATGATCAACTCCTTCTTGCGGTCCACGACCCTCAGATATCCGGCGTCATCGATGGTGATCACGTCGCCGGTGCTCAGCCAGCCCTCGGAGTCGACGGCCTCGGCGGTCTTGCCGGGCTCACCGCGATAGCCCTTCATCACGAGCGGGCCGCGGACGTGGAGTTCACCGTCGTCGGCGATCCTGGCCCGCATGCCGGGCAACAGTTTGCCCACGGTGCCGAGTCTGGCGTCGCCGGGGTGGCTGACGCTGCAGATGCAGGTGAGTTCGGACATGCCCCAGATCTCGGCGATCGGGATCCCGAGCCCGGCGAAGAATCCGAGCGTTTCGGCGGGGATCGGCGCGGCGCCGGACATCGCCCAGCGGACGCGGTCGAGACCGAGTTTCGCGCGCAGCCCGGACAGGACGAGTCGATCGGCGCGTGTCCACTCGGCGGCGACGGATTCGGGCACCGCCTCCCCGGCCAATTGATGAGCGCTGCGCTGGGCGGCGACCGCCAACGCCCACCGCAACGCGGCCTGGCGCTGCTCGCCGGGCTCGTTGGCGACCGCGAATTCGATTGCCGCTTTGAGCTTTTCCCATACCCGGGGCACGGCGCCCCAGATCGTGGGGTGCAGGTCGGCCAAGGCGGCGCTGATCCCCGTCGGATCGGCGACGCAGGTCACCTGGGTACCGAAGACCTCCTGGAAGTACAGCGCGGTCAGCCGGTCGGCGATGTGCGCGGTGGGCATGTAGGACGTGATGGTGTCCCCGAACCGGATGCCCAGCACCTGATCGACGGCGTAGCACTCGAACATCAGGTTCGCGTGCGTGGTCTCCACCCCTTTGGGATCGCCGGTGGTGCCCGACGTGTAGATCAGCGTCGCGACGTCGTCGGGCTGGACCGCGCGCCACGCGGCGTCGAAGTCGAAGTCTCGCTCGCCCGCGGCGATGACCTCAGCGACCGACAAAGTGCCCTCCGGGGCGTCGTCGACGCAGACGATGTGGTCGAGTTCGACGCCGCTCGCGCGGACCTGTTCGACATATCCAGGCTCACAGATCAGCACGCGCACACCGGCGTTGTCCAGAACGTACGCGATCTGCTCCGGCGACGCGGTGTTGTACACGGAGAAACTGGTGGCGCCGAGATGCTGCGCCCCGACCTCCAGCGGATAGAACTCGATGCGGTTGGACATCATCAGGGCCACCGTGTCGCCGCGCCGGACGCCCAGTCCCGACAGCCCGGCGGCGATCAGCCGGACCCGCGTCGCGTACTCGCGCCAGGTGAGGGTGGCGGCGTCGCCGGGAGTGCGGAGCGTGATCGCGTCGGGATCGACGGCCGCGTTGTGCTGGAAGGCGGCGGGGAGCGTGTCGAAGCGTGGAGTGCTCACGAGAGGGATTCCTTCGGGTCGGACGGCGCATGCTGCGGCCGGACCGTGCTGAGTGGAGATGCGATGGGCGACCTGGAGCCGTCGTGACCGGCATACGGCGACGGTGTCGTGCGTGCTTCGACCTTGCGCAGCAGGTCGTGCACGCGGCGGTCGTGAGCGAGTGCGCTGTCGAGCACGACATTGACCGCCCCGCGCAGCAGCGCGTAGGGCTCCCACCCTGCCGGTGCGATGGTGCGCGCGGCGCGACGCTCGATGCCGTCCGCGATGGTCCTGGCCGCTTGCGCCGCCGAGATGCGCGTGTTCAACGGCCACGGCAGCAGGTCGTCCAGCTCACGGCCGAGTTCGTCGTGATCGAGGGTGTCGTGGGTCATCCGGGTGTCGACGATGCCGAAATAGGCGATGCCCGCCGAAGCGCCGAAGGGCGCCAGTTCCACCCGCAACGCCCGACCCAGCTGTTCGACCGCGGCTTTGCTGATCATGTACGGGGCTCCCGCCATGCCGGGAGCGAACGCCGCGCACGACGACACCACGACCACATGACCTTCGGCGGCGACGACGTGGTCGAGCGCCGGGCGCACGGTGTTGAACACACCGGTGAGGTTGATGTCCATCACCCGGTCGAAGTCCTGCCCGTCGAGCGTGCGCACCGTCGCCGGGCGGGGCACCACGCCCGCATTGGCCACCACCACGTCCAAGCGGCCGAAATGGTCGGCGGCCCGGTCGACGACCGCCCGCATCGCCGAGCGGTCGGCGACGTCGGCGGCGATGGCGAGGGTTCGATCGCCCAATGCGGCGGCTGCCGCGTCGACCGCGTCCCGGTCGAGATCGACCAGCACGACCGAGGCCTGCTTGTGGTGCAGCAGCGCCGCCAGTTCGCTGCCGATGCCGCGCCCCGCGCCGGTGATCAGCACGGCCCTGCCCGCGACCGAATATCCGCGCCGCCCCCTGGCGATCCGGAGCATGTCGCCGATCACCGGGTCACCTCGTAGGCCGCGGTGTCGAATCGGCTGGTGCGCTGCCGGTATTCGAAGCTCCAGTTCGGGTAGAGACCGGCATTGAGCCCGTCCGGCGTCTGGTAGTAGCTCTGGCATCCGCCCGTGAGCCATACCGTCGACGAACTGCGGCGAGCCATCTCCGCGACGAAATCGGCCTGCGCTGCCGGTCGCACCTCGATCCGGCGCGTTCCGCGGGAGCGCGCGTCGCGTAAGGCGTCGACGATGTAGGCGATCTGGGATTCGATCATGTAGATCGCGGACTGGTTACCGGCGGCGCCGAACGGACCGAGCGTGCAGAAGAAATTGGGGAACCCGGACAGCGCGACACCGAGATAGCTCTGCGGTCGTTCCCGATAGAGCTGCGCCAGCGTTCGCCCGTCGCGCCCGACGTAGCGCTCGTAGGCGGTCGGGATCGAGGTGAAACCGGTTCCGAAGATGAGGGTATCCACCGCGTGCTCACTGCCGTCGCGCAGCAGAATCGAGTGCGGCCGGATCTCGGCGATCGGCTGGGTGACCACGTCGACGTTCGGCTGGTCGAGTGCCGGTAGGTAGGTGTCGGAGAAGATCGCTCGTTTGCAGCCGATGACGTAGTCGGGGGTGAGCTTCTTGCGCAGCTCGCGGTCGCGGACCTGCCGCAGCAATTGCAGTCGGCCCAGCGCTTCGTACGGGTGCCGGAAGCGCTGATCGACCAGCGAGATGAGCCCGAAGGTCTCGATCGCCGCGTAGAACCCGCCGCGAATGGCGCGCTGCGCCAGCGGGATACGGCGCAGCAGCCGTCGCTCGAGTTCGAGGGTGCTGCGATCCATGCGCGGGACGATCCAGGGGGCCGATCGCTGGAACAGCAGCAGCTGGGCCACCTTCGGCTGGATCTCCGGCACGAACTGCACCGCCGAGGCGCCGGTGCCGATCACCGCGACCCGCTCGCCGGTGAGATCGTGATCGTGGTTCCAGTGCAGCGAATGGAAGGACGTGCCCGCGAAGGAGTCGATGCCGGGCAGCCGGGGATACTTCGCCTCCGCGAAGAGCCCGGTGGCCGATAGCAGGAAGTCCGCGGTCAGCGTGCCGCGCGAGGTCTCGATCCGCCAGAGCGAACCTTGCTCGTCCCACCGGGCGTCGAGCAGTTCGGCGCCGAACCGGATGTGGCGGACGACATCGTGTTCGATGGCCACCGAGCGGATGTAGTTCAGGATTTCCGGCTGCCGTCCATAGGTGCGCGACCACTCCGGATTGGGTGCGAAGGAGTAGCTGTAGAGGTGGGACGGCACATCGCAGGCACAACCGGGATAGGTGTTGGCCCGCCAGGTGCCGCCGAGGTCGTCGGCGCGTTCGAGGACCACCAGATCGTCGAATCCGGCCTCGCGGAGTTTGATCGCCAGGCCGATGCCGCCCAGACCCGCGCCGACGATCGCGATGGGGGTGTGTTCGATCGGATCGGAGGTCACTGGCGCTTCCTTCCGTGCAGGACCGCGGTGAGCAGGTCGACGACCATGTCCACGCGGTGGTCGCGCCGGAACGAGGTGAGCGGCAACGGGGACGGGAAACGCTGGCGCGTGGTGGCTTTGGCGTAGGTGAATTCCCTGAGCCCGTCCGGCCCGTGCACGCGGCCGAATCCGGAGGCGCCGACGCCGCCGAGCGGCAGCGCGGGAATGGTGGCGTGCGCGACGAACGCGTTGATGGAAATGCCGCCCGCCCGGATGCGGTCGGCGATGTCGCGCCCGTTGCGGCGGGCGAACACGGTGCCGCCCAGCCCGTAGGCGCAGCGGTTGACCAACTCGACGGCCTGGTCCATGTCCCTGACCTTGGTGACCGTCAGGGTGGGACCGAAGGTCTCCTCCGTCACCGCGGACGCGTCCTCGGGGACGTCGACGAGGATGGTCGGTTGGACGAACTGACGATCGATGGCATCCGGGCCGCCGAGCACCGCCCGGGCGCCGCGCGCGACCGCGTCCTCGATGTGGCGGCGAATGATCGCTAGTTGCTTCGGCATCGTGATGGGGCCGATCTTCGAATCCGCCCTACCGGCGTCGATCTGTCCCGCCGCCGCCACCAGTTCGACGAGGAAGTCGTCGTAGACGTCGGCGTGGACGTAGACCCGCTCCACGGCCAGACAGGTCTGCCCCGCGTTGGACAACCCGCCCCACACCGCCGCGCCGGCGGCGGCGGAGAGGTCGGCATCGGCGTCGACGATCAACGCGTCCTTGCCGCCGCACTCCATCAGCACCGGCGTGAGGTTCTCCGCGCACGCCGCGAGGACGAGTTTGCCGGTGGCCGTGGATCCGGTGAACCCGATTTTGCCGACGCCGCTGCGGCACAGAGCGTTTCCGGTGTCGCCGAGCCCGGTGATCACTTGCAGCACCGGCTCGGCGGGCATGGTGCGTGCGAATGCCTCCGCGAGCCACAGCCCGACGCCGGGGGTGTATTCGCTGGGTTTGAACACCACCGCGTTCCCGGCGGCCAGCGCGAAGGAGATGGAGCCGAGCGGAGTGAAGACCGGGTAGTTCCACGGTCCGATCACGCCGACCACGCCGAGGGGGAGGTATTCGACCGTGGCCGCGTGGTTGAGCGTCAGCATGCTCGACGGCACGGAGCGACGGCCGAGCACCTTCTCGGCGTTGCGGGCCGCCCATCGCAAGTGTTCGAGGGCCATCGCGATCTCCAGTTTGGCGTCGGAGACCGGCTTGCCCATTTCCCGGTGGATGATCTGGGCCAGTTCGTTACGGCCGGTGGCGATCTGGGCGCGCCAGGCGTCCAGATGCCGAGCGCGTCCGGCGAAGCCGAGATCGTGCCACCAGGTCGCGGCCTCGTGGGCGGCGGCGACGGCGGTGTCCACGGCATGGCGGTCGTGGACCGGGTAGGTTCCGACCACCTCGCCGGTGGCCGGATCGTGCACGTCGAAGGTCGACACGACCGACGGTGCGTGATTGTCGGTGGAGACGCTCATCGGGTCGTCTCCCTCGATCGGCAACGCATAGACAACGCTGTCCCTTTCCTATGACGGTCTCAGAGGTCGACCACGAGGTGTTCGCCCGCGGCGCGGGAGACGCAGACCAGCATCTGGCTCTCGCGTTCGGCCGCGGTGAGCACGCGATCACGGTGGTCGACGGCGCCGGAGACGACCGCGACTTTGCAGGTGCCGCAGAATCCCTGCCGGCAGGAGTAAGGGGTGTCCGGCAGTGCGCGATGAATCGCGGTGAGCGCCGTTTCGTCGGCCGCGACCCGGACGGTGGTCGCAGTGCGCGCCAGAGTGAGGTCGAATTCCGCGCCGTCGACGACCGGGAGCGCGGAGAACCGTTCGGTGTGCAGCGAGGCCGTCGGGTTGAGTTCGAACAGGCACCGCCGCGCCGCATCGAGCATCGGCGGCGGCCCGCATACGTACACCGCCGCACCGGGTTCTGCGCGCGCCAGCAGTGCGGCGACATGCGGAGGGCCGAATTCGTCGTCCGGCCTGACGTCGGCGCCGGGCAGGTCGGCCAGGAACGGCATGGTCTCGCGTGAGCGGCCGACGTACACCAGGCGTCCACGCGCGCCCGCCGCCTCGACCATCGGCATGATCGGGGTGATGCCGATGCCACCGGCCAGGAACAGATACGACGGCGCTTCGACGAAGGTGAACGCGTTGCGCGGCCCGCGAATGCGCAGACGGTCGCCGACTCGCAGCGAATGATGGATCTCCCGCGATCCGCCGCCCCCGTCGGGAATGAGCCGCACCGCGATGCGATACCGGAACCGGTCGCTCGGGTCGCCGCACAGCGAGTACTGGCGCTGCCGTCCCGAGGGCAAGAAGACATCCACGTGCGCGCCCGGCCGCCAGGTGGGCAGCGGACCGCCATCGGCCGCGCGCAGTGTCAGGCTCACCACGTCGGCGGCTTCGCGTTCGATCCCGGCGATCGTTACGTCCGTATCGAAGCCCGTGCGGCGCACCGTGTTCGGGCGGGACAGGAGTGCGGCGGTGCGTCCGGTGACGAACACCTTCCGATAGATGTCCATGACATCGCCGATCAGGCGCAGTCCCCCGGTCGCCGAGCGCTCGGCCAGGGTGGGTGATCCGTTCATCGGTGCGCCGCCCGCGCGGCAGGCGAGTGCGCCAGATAGCGCAGGGCCTTGTCCATCGGACCCAGCTGGGACGGATGGAAACCCGGCCGCAGGTACCGCGGCATCTCGGTGACGAAGACCGTCCACTTCGGGATGACGCCACGCCGGGTCGCGCTCCAGAACTGCAGGCCCCAGAACCGGCCCTTCTGCGGCGACGGATCCTTCCGGTAGAGATAGGCGGTGGAGACGATGAACAGCGGAAGCAAGGTCGCGCTGGCCAGGATCGCCGTGCGGGCTTTCCGTGCGTAGCTGCCGTCGATATGCATGAAAGCGTCGTAGACGACGCTGCGGTGCTCCACCTCTTCGGCGCCGTGCCACCGGACCAGGTCCAGCATCGCCGGATGCATGCCCTTCTCCTCGAGGATGTCCGCGTTGAGCAGCCATTCCCCGAGCACCGCTGTGTAGTGCTCCATGCCCGCGAACAGACCCAGCCGTTCCTTGAGCCACTCCTCTCGCGCCCGGCCGGTCAATCCGTGGTCACCGAGGATGCGATCGACCAGCCAGGCGACTTTGCCGACGTAGGAATCGACGTCCAACCCGATCGATCGCAGGTGGGCGCGCGCGGCTTCATGACTGTTCGCGTGCATGGTCTCCTGCCCGATGAACCCCGTGACCTCCTCCCGCAATCGTTCGTCATCGATGTGCGGCAGGGCTTCGGCCAGTGCCTGCGCCATGGCTCGTTCCCCTTCGGGCAGCACCAGGTGCATCACATTGACGATGTGGGTGGCCAAGGCCTCGCCCGGCACGTAGTGCATGGGCACGGAGTCGAAATCGAAATGGACGTCGCGCGCACGGATGGCATGCGCTTCGTCGCGATACCGGCGCTGCGTCGCGCCTGCCTGCTCAGCCATGACCCGACCGTACAGAACAACAAATCGCATTGCAATGTTGCAGCAACAACTCGGGCTGGATGTTGCAGGATGGATCCGTTTTGCTAGCGTTGGCCCATGTCCACCGCGTCGAAGGCCACTGCGAGCAGCGAGAATGTCGCCGGTACCCTCGTCACCCGGATCCTGGACGCGGCTCTGGTCCTCTTCGAGCAGGTCGGCGTCAAGAAGACGACGATCGAGGAAGTGGCGCGGAAGGCGGGGGTGGACCGGGTGACGGTCTATCGCCATGTCGGTGGCCGCGACGACCTGGTGCAAGCCGTGATCAGTCGAGAGGTGGCCGCGGTGCTCGCCGAGATCACCCAGATCGCCGACCGGCACGACGAGCTCGGCGATCTCGTCGCCGACATGTTCGTCACCGTGATCACCCGCTGGCGCACGAATCCGCTCGTCGACCGCATGCTGGCGCTGGAACCGGCGCGCGTTGTCCTGAAACTCACCGTCGATGGCGCGGGCCCGTTCGCGATGTCCGTCCACGCGACGGTCACCGCGCTCGAGCGCGCTGTCGAACGGGGAATCCTGCCGCCCGCAACGGATCTGACCACTCGTGCGGAAATCGTGTGCCGGATCGTCCACTCGCTGATCCTCGCGCCGCACGGGCTCGCTGAACTCCGGACCGACGGGCAACTCGACGATTTCGCGCGCACATACCTGGTGCCGGTGGTGGCCGGACCGAACGTCGCGCCCCGCTGACACCGGACGCGCCGGACCGGTCGCTCCGTGGAATGCCGCGCGCGGATGTCCAACGGACGAACGCTCAGTTGTACCGCGGCAACCGCTGTCGATTTCGTCCGGTGTTCCGCGAAAAACGCTGCGCCGGAATTCGTTCAGAAGACGCCTTCGTCCACTTGGCGATCCCGGATGTGCCGTTGACCAGCGCCACGTCGAATCCGTCGCGTTCGGCGAAACGGTCCTCGGCATCTCCCCGCGCTCTCGTTGCGACGGGACGATCGGCCGTACCTGCGACAAGGCCCGGCAAATAGCGGAGAGTGTGCTATTTGACGGGCGATCGATCGCGAACGACCGCGTGGTGAATGGGGGACCGCGACCGTCAGCGGATCGTCGAACATCGTCCCGTTGATCATGTGATGCGCGGTGTTTCACTGTGGCCCCGTACTTCTGGCCTACACCGTCCAGCGGTCAACCACCCGGAAGTGTTTCCATCCAGAAGCCTTCAGCCAACGAAGAGATGAGGTAGCTGCATGTTGACTGTGTGACGATGAAGGAGGAGGGGTGGCGATCTCGATGACCTACAAGGTAGCTGTCGTCGGAGCGGGTTTCGGCGGCATCGGGATGGGAGTCGGGTTGCGGCGAGCCGGGATCACGGATTTCGTGATCTTCGAGCGGGACGGCGACGTCGGCGGGGTTTGGCGAGACAACACCTATCCGGGCTGCTCCTGTGATGTGCCGTCCCACTTGTATTCGTTCTCGTTCGCGCCCTACCGAAGTCGGCGCATCCGATATCCGCGCCAGGCGCAGATCCTGGAGTATCTGCGTGGGGTCGCCGCCGACCACGGTTTGGTTCCGCATCTGCGATTGGGCACCGCGATCAGGGAAGC
Organism: Nocardia sp. NPDC004168; assembly: GCF_040610355.1. Lineage (NCBI taxonomy): Bacteria > Bacillati > Actinomycetota > Actinomycetes > Mycobacteriales > Nocardiaceae > Nocardia > Nocardia sp. NPDC004168. Next base: position 242,194 of record NZ_JBEXME010000007.1, read on the forward strand.
CAGCTATCTGGAAACCGAGGGCGGGTGGGAACTGACCACCTCCGACGGGCGGCGTGTGGTCGCCGAGGTGGTGATCTTCGCCGTGGGCCAGCTGCACCGGCCGAGCATTCCCGATCTCGCGGGCCGGGCGGATTTCGCCGGACCGTCGTTCCATTCCGCGCGCTGGGACCACGACCAGGACCTGCACGGCAGGGACGTGGCGGTGATCGGCACCGGCTCCAGCGCGGCACAGATGTTGCCGACCCTGGCCACGAGAGCCCGGCGGGTCCGCGTCTTCCAGCGCACGCCGCACTGGGTACTGCCCAAACCACCCGCCGACTTCGGGCCGCTCGCTCGAACGGCGCTGCGGCTGCCCGGCGCTCACCATCTCTATCGCCGAGTCCTGTACTACGGCTCCGATGCCGTGCTCGCGCCGATCATGCGCCGAGGTTGGTCGGCGCGGCCCGCCGAATGGGCTGCCCGGCGGTACCTGCGCAGCCGGATCGCGGACCCGCGGCTGCGGGCGAAACTCACCCCCGACTATCCGATCGGGGGCAAGCGCATCATCTTCGACAGCCACTATTATTCGGCCTTGGCCCGCGAGAACGTCGAGCTGATCACCGACCCGATCGCCCGGATCACCCGCGATGGAGTGCGCACCGCCGATGGTGCACACCATCCCGCGGATGTGATCATCTACGCCACCGGTTTCCGTGCTCCGGAGTTCCTGGTCCCGATCACCGTGCGTGGACGCGGGGGCGTGCTGCTGCACGACCAGTGGCGTTCCGGAGCGACCGCGCTACTGGGCATGGCGGTTCCCGGCTATCCGAATGCCTTCCTGATCGCCGGGCCGAACAGTTTCAACCCCGCGGGCAGCAATCCGGGAATGAAGGAGTGTCAGGTGGACTACATCGTTCGTTGCCTGCACTGGCGTGATCGGATCGGCGCGTCCGCCATCGAGGTCAGGGAAACCGCGATGCGGGAACATCAGCAGTGGCTCGAGCAAGCGGTCACCAAGACGGTGTGGCCCGCGATGGGACCGAACTGCTGGTACAAACACGACAGCGGGCGCGTCACCAACCCGTGGCCCGCCTCGGCGCGTGCCTTCGATCGCGCATTACGGCGACCGCCGTCCGAATCGTTCCGTGCGGTTCCCCCCGATCCGGCGAACCCGACAGATCCGGCCGCATCGGAACCGGCCGCCGGAATCCACTCCGAGTGACAATGCCCGGCCGAGCCGTATTTCGTTGCTACTCGGATGTTTCCGCTCGCTGGGCCGGATTCGCACCCGAGATCGGTTCATAGAGGGCGATGTGCCAGGCGGAGCCGGGCGTCGGCCGTATCACGGCGCGGCGTTCGTGCGGTCCGATGACCGGCTGCGCGGCTTCGAAACCTCCGGCGCGCAGCCGGTTCAACGCGGCATCCAGGTCGTCCACCTTGATCGCGAGGAACGGGCTGTCGTCCTCGCGGTCGGTGCCCGCGAGCATCACGCGGACGCCATCGCTGTCGAACTGGGCCCAGCGGTCGCCGTCGACGACGGTGGGTTCGGTAGCGAGGACGGCGGCCAGCAGTGCCACCGTGGCGGGCAGGTCGTCGGTGGGGTAGGCGGGGCCGATCCGTTGGATGGTCATGGGTGGGTCCTAACAGTGCGTGGTGCGGGCTCGTTCAGGAACGCCGCTCGGCGTGGGCGGCGCGTACGACCTCGTAGGTGGCGGTGTTGGCCCGGACCGCCTCGGGCAGGTCGTCGGCCATGCTCAGGAAGCCGTGGAACATGCCGTCGCAGCGGTGGATCGCCGCCGGGACACCGGCTCGCCGCAGCCGCTGCCCGTAGTCCTCGCCCTCGTCGCGCAGCGGATCGAACTCCGCGGTGACGATGTGTGCGGGCGGGAGCCCGGCCAGGTCGGCGGTGAGTGGGTTGGCGTACGGATCGGCGCCGTCGTGCGAGCCCAGGTACTGACGCCAATACCAGCGCAGGTGGGCGGCGGTGGTGAAATAGCCGTCGGCGTTGTCGCGGTAGGACGCCGTGGCGCAGGCCGGATCGAGCATGGGATACAGCAGCAGTTGCCGGGCGATCTCGGGGCCGCCTCGATCGCGTGCCATCAACGTGGTCACCGCGGCGAGGTTGCCGCCCGCGCTGTCCCCGGCCACGACGAGGCAGGCGGGATCGCCGCCCAGCGATTCGGCGTGGTCGGCGACCCAGCGCAGCGCCGCGTACGCGTCCTCGGCCGCCGCGGGGAACCGGTGCTCGGGCGCCTGCCGGTAGTCCACCGACACCACGATCGCCTCCGCCCCGACGGCCATGGCCCGGCAGAACCGGTCATGGCTGTCGAGGCTGCAGATCACGAATCCGCCGCCGTGGCAGAACATCACGATCGGAGGCGGCTGCACCGCCGCGGCGGGACGATAGACGCGGACGCGGATCTCGGGTGCGCCCGGCGGGCCGGGAATCAGTCGATCCCACACCTCGGCGACGGGAATCGGATCGATGACCGGCGCGGGACGGGCGGCGAGCAGCCGCCGGGCCTCGGCGGCATCGAGCACTTCGGAGCCCAATTTCGGGAACGCGGCGCCCGCGGCCTCGACGATCGCCCGCGCCTGTGGTGTCAGCGGCATCGCGGCTCGCCCCTTTCGCTACTGCTCGAGGTCCGGTGGCAGGAACTTGCCCGCCGCCAGGCCGCCGTCGATCGTCACCTCGGCGCCGGTGATGTAGGCCGAGGCGTCGGAAGCAAGGAACGCGACCAGCTCGGCGACCTCCTCCGGCGCGCCGGTGCGTTGCAGCGGCAGGGAGGGGAAGCTGCCGGGGCCGGTGGTCAGGTACGGGACCATCGGGGTCGCGATCGGGCCAGGATGCACCGAGTTGACCCGGATTCCGGCCGGGCCCAGTTCGAGCGCGGCGGTCTTGGTCAGCCCGCGCAGGCCCCATTTCGAGGAGCCGTAGGCGGAGTGACCCATCAGCCCCTCGAGGCCCGCCTGCGAGGAGATGTTGACGATCGAGCCGCCGCCCGCCCGCGTCATCGGCCCGATCGCCGCCTGGATGCCGCGGAACGGACCGACCAGATTCACCCGCAGGATTCGCTCCAACTCCTCCGGCGCGGTGTCGCTCAGCGGCTTCGCGGTGTAGATGGCGGCGTTGTTCACCAGGACGTCCAGCGTGCCGAACGCCGAAACCGCCGTGCCGACGGCGGCCTCCCAGTTGTCACCGCTGCCGACGTCGTGCCGGACGAAACGTGCGGCGGCGCCCAACGATTCGGCCAGTTGCGCGCCTTCGGCTTCCAGCACGTCGGTGATCACCACCCGGGCGCCGCGCTCCACGAACAGCCGCGCCTCGGCGGCGCCCTGTCCTCGGGCGGCGCCGGTGATCAGGGCGACCTTCCCACTCAGGTCAACCATGTCGAACTCCTCGTTGTCTTGCGGGGTCAGCTGTTGCGGAAGTGGGGGATGACCTTCTCGCCCCAATGCCGGATGGTCTCCAGGCAGGCCTCCTGCGGCACGGTGCCCATCTGGATGAGGCAGAGGATCTCGTCGGCGCCCGCCGCCTGCAGACGCTCGACGTAGGCGATGGCGTCCTCGGGGCTGCCGTAGGCGTGCTCGACGTTGAAGACCGAGGTGGCGCCGGTCTTCACGGGGATCTTGGCCTCATGCAGGTAGGCCACGTGGTCGTCGGCGGCCTGCTTGATGGCGGCGACTTCGTCCGCGTTCGGGTCCACGGCCTCGTCGGGAGCCGGACCCGCGCCGTAGTAGTGCTTGATGGACTGGGCGAAGAAGCGCTGTCCGCGGGCGCCGATCTGCTGGGCCTTCTCCCGGTCGTCGAGGACGATGGTGGGGCACAGCGCCGCGAAATGATCGTTCACGACGGTCGAGACGAAACGCTCACCGGTGCGCGCGGCGATCGCCTCGTCATAGGTGCGCCGCAGTTCGGCGATCTCCTCCACGCCCGCGAAACCCAGCACGAGCGCGCCGATTCCGTAGTCGGCGGCCATTTTCAGCGTGTCCTTCTTGGTGCACGCCATGAACAGCGGCGGATGCGGCAGCTGCTCCGGCCGCGGCAGCAGCGAATGCGGCGAGACCTGCAAGAGTTCGCCGTTGTACTCGAATTCGGCCTCGGGATCCTGCCATGCCTTGCCGATCATGCGCAGCGACTCCTCGACCTCCTGGTAGGTGCGCTCGGGGTCGACACCGCACATGGAGGTCTCCACCGGCGTCGCGCCGCGGCCCGCGCCGAGGTTGAGCCGGCCGCCGGACAGCACGTCGAGCATCGCGGCGCGTTCGGCCGCCCGCACGGGGTGGTTGAAGTTGAACGGCATGCACACCACGCCGTGCCCGATCCGGATCCGTTCGGTCTTGGCGGCCACCCAGGTCAGGAAGACCTCAGGGGCGCTCATGTGCGCATACCACTTCAAGCCGTGGTGCTCGACCGCCCAGACGGTGTCGAATCCCATCTCGTCGGCGAGTACCGCCTGCTCGACACAGTCGCGCAGCACCTGGTGCTCGTGCTCACGCGAGGGGTTGGCCATCTGGGCCTCGAAGATCATCGAGAACTTCATCCGGTCTCCTTCTCGACGCCCGATCGGGCGTTTCCGGTTTCGTCGGGGTGATTCGTCCCGCTGCGGGACAGTCGGAAGCTGTATGCCTAATCGAAATATGACCGCTGGAATTTCTCAGGTCAGGAGCTAGTCCCGGTGGCCGGGACCGTCCGGTGCCGTGCCCCCGGTGGGCGACCTAGCGTCGGTGCGCAAGGGACGGTCAGAGAGGACGGAAATCGGTGGGACAACTCGACGGCAAGGTGGCGCTGGTCACCGGCGGGGCGCGCGGGATGGGCGCCGAGCACGTACGGCAGTTCGTGGCCGAGGGCGCGCGGGTGGTGTTCGGTGACGTGCTCGATCACGAGGGAACGGCGCTGGCCGCGGAACTGGGTGACGCCGCGCGGTACGTGCACCACGATGTGACCAGCGAGGCCGATTGGTCCGCCGCGGTGTCGGAGGCGGTCGGCCACTACGGGCGGCTGGACGCGGTGGTGAACAACGCGGGCATCCTGCGGTTCGTGCCGATCGCCGAAATGGCTCTGGCGGATTTCACCGCGATCATGTCGGTCAACGTGACCGGCACCTGGCTGGGCATCAAGACCGCCGCACCGGCGCTGGCCGAGACCGGCGGCGGTGCGGTCGTGAACGTCTCCTCGGTGGAGGGGTTCGTCGGCGCCGCGGGCCTGTCCGCCTACAGCGCGAGCAAGTTCGCGATCCGCGGCATCACCAAGTCGGCCGCCCGCGAGCTCGGCCATCTGGGTATCCGAATCAACTCGCTGCACCCGGGCGGCATCGCCACGCCCATGACCGCGGCGGTGTCCGGTGCGTCCGGCGTCGACGGCGACGGTTTCTTCGCGAGCCTGCCGATCCCGCGCTGGGGGCAGCCCGTCGAGGTCTCCCATGTGGCGGTGTTCCTGGCCTCGGACGCGGCGAGTTATTGCACCGGAGGCGAATTCGTGGTCGACGGCGGCATGCTCACCGGCTGCGGCTACTGACGGGAAGCGACGCGATGACTCAGGAATTCGAATTCGACGTGGTGGTCGTCGGTTCCGGCGCCGCGGGCATGACCGCCGCCCTCACGGCCGCCTACCGTGGACTTTCGGTGACGCTGATCGAGAAAGGCCGAGCGTTCGGCGGCTCCACGGCACGGTCCGGCGGCGGCATCTGGATCCCGAACAACCCGGTACTCCAGCGCGAAGGCGTGCCCGACAGCCCGGAACTTGCCCGCACCTATCTCGCGGCCGTGGTGGGCGATCGGGTACCGGAGGCCAGGCAGCGGGCGTTTCTCGAGCGCGGACCGGAGATGATGCGCTACCTCGGCGCTCGCAGCAAGTATTGGGAATTCGTCTACGACCGTGGCTATTCCGACTACCACCCCGAGTTCCCCGGTGGTCTCGCCCAGGGACGCAGCATCGAGCCGGCCCCGCTGGACGGACGGCTGCTCGGCGGCGACCTGCACAAGATCAACCAGCCGACCATGTCCGGTCCCAAGGGCATCGCCTTCACCGTCAGCGACTTCCACGATCTGAACATGATCGCCCGCACCTGGGCCGGGAAGCGCACCGCGATCAAGGTCGGTATCCAAGCGGTGGGGAACAAGCTGCGCGGACGGCTGCCGCTGAGCCTGGGCAAGGCCCTCGCGGCCCGGCTGTGGCTGTCGCTGCGCGACGCCGGGGTGCCGGTGTGGCTGAACACGCCGCTGACCGAACTGATCACCGAGGGCAACGCGGTGGTCGGCGTACGCGCCGAACGCGACGGGACGCCGGTGGTGATCAAGGCGCGCCGCGGCGTGGTGCTGGCGGCGGGCGGCTTCGAGCACAACCTGGAGATGCGTCGGCAGTACATGAGCGGCCCCCAGTCCACCGAATGGACGGTGGGCGCCACCGAGAACGTCGGTGAGGGCATCGTCGCGGGCCAGAAGGCCGGCGGCGCGGTCGATCTCATGGACGACGCCTGGTGGGGACCGTCCGTGCGCAATCCCGACGGGCCGCCGTTCTTCTGCCTCGCCGAGCGCTCCCAGCCCGGCGGCATCATGGTGAACCACGCGGGCGAGCGGTTCGTCAACGAATCGGCCCCCTACGTCAACGTCGTGCACAAGATGTACGAGCAGGAAGCGGCGGGCGTCGGGCACATCCCGGCGTACTTCATCATGGACCAGCGGTTCCGGGACCGGTACCTGTTCCTGGGCAACTTCCCGAAGCGTCCGCTTCCGCGGAAGTACCTGGATGCCGGGATCATCCAGCAGGCAGACACTTTGGCCGAGCTCGCGGCGAAGATCGGCGTGCCGCCCGCGGCGCTCACCGCGACGGTGGAGCGCTTCAACGGTTTCGCCCGTGCAGGTCGCGACGAGGACTTCCGCCGTGGCGATTCCGCGTACGACCGCTACTACGGCGATCCGACCGTGCGCCCGAACCCGTGTCTGGCGCCGCTCGAGCAGGGGCCCTTCTACGCCGTCGAGATGGTGCCGGGAGATCTGGGCACCAAGGGAGGTCTGGTCACCGACGAGCACGCGCGCGTCCTCGACAGCGACGAGCAGCCGATACCCGGCCTGTACGCGGCGGGGAACAACTCGGCCTCGGTGATGGGCAACGACTACGCCGGCGCGGGCGCGACCATCGGTCCCGCGATGGTGTTCGGCTACATCGCGGCCGGTCATATCGCAGGGAACCAGCCGGGAACGACCGAACGTCGGGCGCAGACATCGGAAGGAGCGCGTTGATGGGACGCGTCGAGGGTAAGAACGTGATCGTCACCGGCGGCGCACGGGGAATGGGTGCGGCCTTCGCGCGGCGGCTGGTCGCCGAGGGCGCCAGCGTGGTGATCAGCGACGTCCTGGTGGACGATGGCGTGGCTCTGGCCGCCGAGTTGGGCGACGCGGCGACCTTCCTCCCGCTCGACGTCACCGACGAGTCGGCCTGGAACGACGTGGTCACCTACACCGAGAAGGTCTTCGGGCCGGTCTCGGGCCTGGTCAACAACGCGGGGATCGTTCATGTCGATCCGATCGAGAAGCTGTCGGAAGCCGATTTCCGCAAGGTGATCGACGTCAACCAGGTCGGGGTCTTCCTCGGCATGAAGGCGGTGCTGGGGTCGATGCGCCGGGCCGGAGGCGGCTCCATCGTCAATATCTCCTCGATCGGCGGCATCATCGCCTTCTCCAACATCCTCGGCTACACCGCGTCCAAATGGGCCGTGCGCGGCATGACCAAGACCGCCGCCCAGGAGTTCGCCGCCGACGACATTCGCGTCAACTCGGTGCACCCCGGTGTCGTGGTCACCGAGATGACCGCGGAATCGGCACGCTCGCAGGGCATGTCGGGCAATCAGCCGATCCGCAGGGCCGGCCGTCCCGAGGAACTGGCGAACCTGGTGCTGTTCCTGATCAGTGACGAGTCGAGCTTCAGCACCGGCTCGGAATTCGTGGCGGACGGCGGCTACACGTGCCTGTGAGGACCACCGGCAGAGCAAACCGGCGGGCCGACCGCCGAGCGAGACAAGGAAATCGACCGTGAAGAATTTCGAGGGCAGGACCGCGGTGATCACCGGCGCGGGCGCGGGCATCGGCCGGGCGTTGGCGGTCGAACTCGCCCGCCGCGGTGCACGGCTGGCGCTGTCGGGCCGCAACGTGGAGAACGTCGCCGAGACCGCGGCGCTGTGTAGCAAGGAAGGTGCGCAAGCGCGCGCGTACAAGCTGGACGTGACCGACCGGGCGGCGGTGTACCGCCACGCCGACGAGGTGGCCGAGGACTTCGGCGGGATCAATCTGGTGGTCAACAACGCCGGAGTCTCGCTGACCGCGAACGTGGAAGAACTCGGCTGGGCCGACTTCGAATGGATCGTCGGCATCAACTTCTGGGGCGTCGCCTACGGCACGAAGGCGTTCCTGCCTCATGTCATCGCCTCCGGTGACGGCCATATCGCGAACGTGTCGAGCATGTTCGGCCTGGCCGCCTGCCCAAGCCAGGGCGCCTACAGTGCGACGAAATTCGCCATTCGCGCCTTCACCGACGCGCTGCGGCAGGAGATGAACATCGTCGGGCACGCGGTGGGCGTCAGCAGCGTGCATCCGGGCATGATCAAGACCGAGATCGCCTGGAAGGCGCGGGCGGGCGGCGATCGCGATCGCGACGCGCTGGCCGCCAACTTCGACCGCCTGGCCAAGACCACCCCGGAGCACGCCGCGCGGGTCATCGTGAACGGTATCCGCAAGAACAAGGCGAAGATCTTGATCGGCGCGGACGCCCACGTCATCGATTGGTTGCCAAGGCTTTTCGGATCCGGATACCAGAAGATCCTCACCGCGCAGATGAAGAACGAGGTCGCCTGACACGCGGCGCGCAGATCCTGTGGGCGGCAGGTGCGTGTGAGCAGCCGGACACGTTCTCGCTGATCACCCACTGCACAAGGTGGTCCTACCGAACCGGGTCCTTCGCGACCTGGGCGGGTAGGACCGCCTTGCTCGTTTCCGGCGCTTCGACAAGAAGGACGGCCCATGCTGAGGGGATGGCAATGGAGCGGGCTCGAGACGGTGGCGCTCCAAGAGGCGATGCAGCGGTCTCCTGACCCATATAGCTATCCTGCCGCGTGGGGGATGGTGCAACGGTGGATTGGGGTCACCTATAGGTTCGCCGGCGGCCTGGGAGGCGATTACCGGGGTAGAGGCCGGGAATGCTCAGGGCTGGGCACCCTGCGAACGCAGGACCCGTTTGAGGACCTTGCCTGCAGCGTTTCGAGGTAGTGCCGCTACGACCTCGATGCGACGCGGGGCCTTGTAACCGGCGATACGGGTCCGGGCCCAGGCGAGGATCTCTGTCGGGTCGATTTCGACGGGGCCGTCGGGGACGACGAAGGCGTGGCCGACTTCGCCGAGACGAGCGTCGGGGACACCGACTACTGCGGCTTCCGCGATCTCGGGATGGTCGAGGAGGATTCGCTCGATCTCGGCGGGGTGGACGTTGAACCCGCCCACGATGAACATGTCCGCGCGGCGGTCGGCGATGCGCAGGTAGCCGTCGGTGTCGAGGGTGCCGATATCGCCGGTGTGCAACCAGCCGCCGGAACCGATGGCCGCTGTTGTCGCTGCGGGGTCGTCGAGGTAACCGTGCATCACGTTGGGACCGGAAATCACGATCTCGCCGGGCTCACCCGCCCGCACCCGTCGCCCGGAATCGTCCACAACCCGAATCAGCGTGCCGGGCAGCGCTTTTCCTACGGTGTGCGCCAGGAGGTGTGCCGGTGCATCGGGTGCGCAGATCGTGGCGACGCCGGTCGACTCGGTCAGTCCGTACCCGGTGAAGATGTTCTCGGCACCCAGTTCACAGCGGATCCGCTCCACCAATTCGGTCGGCACGCTCGAACCACCCGTGCCCGCCAGCCGCAGGGAACTCAGATCGTGGGCGGCGCGTCGGTGCGTGAGCAGGTCGTGGAAGAGGGTCGGTGGGCCGGTCAGCACGGTGATCCGCTCGCGCTCGATGGCGCTGAACACACGCTGCGGATCGAATCGGTCCACCGGCACCATGGTGGCGCCGCGTAACAGGCACGCGATGATCCCGGCCTTGTAGCCGAAGGTGTGGGAGAACGGGTTCACCAGCAGATACCTGTCGTCGCCGGAGAGAGTGACCGCATCGGCCCAACGGCTGAACGCCTCGATCGTCTGCCGGTGGGTGGACGGCACGCCTTTCGGCACTCCCGTGGTGCCGGAGGTGAACAGGATGTCGGAGACCGACTCCGGGTCCACGGACGCGATCCGCGCGTCGGCGTCCGCGACGGGAACTTCGGCGCCGAGTGCGAGAAATCGGGACCACGAGAGTTCCGCGGCGGTGTCGTCGAGCACGACGGTGGTATGCAACTCCGGCAGCGCGCCCCCCGACTCCCGCAGCATCCCCGGGTAGTCGGTGCCGAGGAATCCGGCCACGGTGAGCAACATGCGGCACCGGCCGCGAGCGAGGATGTCGGCCGCCTCGCGACCGCGCAGCCGAGTACTGATCGGGACGAGCGTCGCGCCCGCACCGAGCACGCCGAGCGCGGCGGTCACCCAGCGCGCGGTGTTGGGCGCCCAGATCGCCACCCGATCGCCGGGCCGCACCGATCGTGCCAGCAACGCCCGTGTGACCCGCCGCGCCGCGACGGCGAGTTCGGCGTAGGTGAGCTGACCTTCCGGCGCCACCACCGCGATCCGCGCGCCGTGCCGCCGTGCCCGGTCGGCCAGTACCGCCGGAATGGTCGCGAGCTCACCGGTCGCCGCGCGCCGTCGATCCATGCCGCGATCGTGCCGTACCAGTCGTTCGCTGCGGACCGATCGCCGCCGAACATCCCGCTGACCGGGAATTCTCTCCCGGTCAGGAGTTCGCAGGTACCGCGTATCGCCCATCGGTACCGGCGCGGTCGCCATATGGCACGTCGAGCGGTCGAGGGCGGCGACGACCGGCATGCCGCCATCCGGTCGGCTCACGCGGGATCGCTGGTCCTGCTCAGCGGGACCACGGGTACGGCAGGTGACCGGTGGCACGGCAGGCTCGAAACGAGCGACAGGTGTGTGCGCCGCGGTTCGCGCCGCGCACGGCCCGGTGTACGAGATCCGAATCGCGCTGAGGCGCGGAACGTTCAGTGATTGCCAAGGAGTGACATGACGGCCGGAGCAGAGCTAGTGGAGCGAAACGACGAGGCAGCGGGCGCGGGGCCGGTCGTCGAACTCGACGGCGCCTGTTCGCTGTCCCGGGAACGCATCGGCGGCAAGGCGTGGAGCGTCAACCGCATGCGCGCGCTCGGCCTCTCGGTGCCGCCCGCGTTCGTGATCACCGTCGAGGGCTGGGCCGACTTCTCCGCGCGCGGGGAGATCGGCGAGGACATCTGGCACGGTGTTCGGGCGGGCATCGCCGCTGTGGAGCGCGGCACCGGCCGCATCTTCGGATCCGGCACCCGCCCGCTGCTGGTGTCGGTCCGCTCGGGCGCGGCGGTGAGCATGCCGGGGATGATGGACACGGTACTCAACCTCGGCATGAACGAGGCGGTCGAGCGAGCGCTGGCGGCGGAGACCGGGAATCCGGGCTACGCGGCCGATACGCGGGAGCGGTTCCGTACCCAGTATCGCGAAACGGTGCTGGGTGATCCCGCCGGTGCGGTGCCGGAGGACCCCTGGGAGCAGTTGCGGGCGGCCATCAGTGCGGTGTTCCGGTCCTGGGATTCGCCCCGGGCGCAGACGTATCGGCGCAATCGCGGCGTGTCCGCAAGCCTCGGCACGGCGGTGACGGTGCAAGCCATGGTGTTCGGCAATCTCGACGAGAAGTCCGGTACCGGTGTGCTGTTCAGCCGCAACCCGAACACCGGAGAGCGCGCGACGTTCGGCGAGTGGCTGGTCGGCGGACAGGGTGAGGACGTGGTGTCCGGCCGGACCACTCCCCGGCCGCTCGACGAACTGGCGACGCTGTCACCGCAGGTGCACGCCGAACTCATCGCGGCGGCCGACCTGCTGGAACGCGACGGTCGCGATATCCAGGACATCGAATTCACCGTCGAGTCCGGCACCCTGTGGCTGTTGCAGTCGCGGTCGGCCAAGCGCTCGGCGCGGGCGGCGGTGCGTGCCGCGGTCGCGATGGCCGAGGAAGGGCTCATCGGCACCGACGAGGCGCTGAACCGGGTCACCGCCGACCAGGTGCGCACCGTGCTGCGCCCGGCGACCGGGGAGTACACCGGGACACCGCTCGCACGCGGCGAAGCGGCGTGTCCGGGCCTGGCCTCGGGTGTCGTCGTCACTGATCCGCACGAGGCCGAGCGTAGGGCGGAGACGGGCGAGGACGTGATCCTCGTCCGCCCGACCACCAGCCCCGACGACCTGCACGGCATGATCGCCGCCCGCGCGATCGTCACCGAATTGGGCGGCGCCACTTCGCATGCCGCACTGGTCGGCCGCGAGATCGGCAGGCCCTGCGTGGTCGGCTGCGGCCCCGGCGTCGTCGCGGCCCTCGCCGGTCAGGTGGTGACCGTGGACGGCGGTGCGGGCAGCGTCTGGCCGGGCCGGGTCGAAGGCAAACCCGTCGATGCGAGCACCCTCGCGGACGTCGGCCGATTGGCCGGGTGGGCGGGCACCGACGCCGACCGGTTGGCGGCGTGGCTCGACGCGCGCGCGACCGATGTCTCGGTGAAAGTAGATGTGGCATCCCCGGCGACCGTGACGGATATTCCCGACCTCGATTTGCTGCGGCTGATCGGGATCAAAGGCCGGGCCGCCCATGACGCGCTGGCCGCGGGCGTAGCTGCGTCTGCCGAGACGGTCGCCGCTCGATGCGAACAGCTGGTAACCGCGGGATGGTGCGCCGCGACACCGATCGGAGTGCGGCTCACACCCGAGGGCAGACAGCACCTGGACGGCCTGCTGGCGGCGGAGCGACGGACCGTCGACCGTGCCGCGATCGCCTCTGTCTACGCCGAATTCTGCGATTTCAACGGCGTTTTGAAAGAAGTCGTCACCGCCTGGCAGATGAAGGATCCGGCCACCGTCAACGATCATGCCGACGCCGACTACGACGCTGCGGTGCTGACCCGGCTGACCGACCTGCACGGCGCCGTGCAGCCGCTGCTGCGGCGGATCGGCGACGTCGCGCCCCGGCTGGCACGGTACCGCGCCCGCTTCGCACACGCCGTCGAGCGGATCGCCGATGGTGACCACGCTTGGGTCGCACGTCCGGTGCTCGACAGCTACCACACCGTGTGGTTCGAGTTGCACGAAGACCTGATCGGACTGTGCGGCCTGAGCCGCGCCGACGAGGCGGCGGCCGGCCGTGCCCACTGACAGCACGGGCGAAGCCACCGTGCCTGGTGACCGGTGGGTCGAGTTCGCCCAGATCGACAACGTCCGCGACCTGGGCGGGTTGCCCGTGCAGAACGGCGGCACAACCCGTTTCGGCGTCGTCTACCGTTCCAGCACGCCGCAGAATCTCACCGAGTCCGACATGGCGAAGCTGCTCGGACCGATCGGTCTGCGCACACTGATCGATCTCCGGCTGCCCGACGAGGTGGAGCGCGAGGGCTACGGCCTGCTGGCCACCGCCGACGTCCGGCGGGTCTGCCTCCCGGTGCGGAAATCGCCGCAATCCTCGCTCGGCGCACGAGATCTGGTCCCCGACTCGAGCCGGGTGGATCTGGTCGACTTGTACGACAAGCTGCTGGCGGGCAGCGCCGAGTCCATCGTCGCGGCGGTCCGGCTCGTCATCGACGCAGGCCACCACTCGGTGCTGTTCCACTGCGCCGCGGGCAAGGATCGCACCGGAGTGCTCGCAGCGGTGCTCCTGGACGCGGTGGGCGTGCCGCCGGAGGCGATCGCGGCCGATTACGCCCTGACCGGCGAACGCATGCACCGGGTCCGTGACCGGCTCGACGCGCTTCCGTCCTACGCGGGGCTGCCCCCGGTCAGCACCGGCATTCTCGGCGTCGAGGCCGAAGTGATGCGGCGTTTTCTCGCGAAACTGTCCGCGGACCACGGCGGTGCGGCCGAGTGGTTGCTGGCCGGCGGGCTCACCACAGGGGAGCTGGCACGACTGCGTGCCGTGCTGATCGCGCCGGAATAGGACATCGCGGCCCGGTCCGGCGCGCTCACCGAGCCGCTCCGGCAGGTCAGTCCTTGACCGGGGCGGCTCCGGCCCGCTTGATCACCGAGTCGCCGACCTCCAGCACCTTCCACAACGTCCGGTCCACGCGGATCTTCATCGTGCTGCCATCCTGCAACCGGACGTGCAAGCGCCGATACAGATTCGCGCCGTCCAGCAACCCACGCGACTTCTTCACGACCGTCCCGCGCCACTCCTGCTGTGTCACTGATCGACTCCTCACTCGACTGGACGCCGGCGCCGTAGCGATTCCCCGACCGGCGTGGTTTCAGTGTCGCCACCCACCGCGCTGGAAACATCGCCATTCAGAATTAAGTCCGCTGTGCCGCAAGTCGCACACCCCGTCGGGCGGTCGGTTGATGCCGCATGCCACCGGAGGGTGATTATGGGTCCGGCGGACACCTCTGCGTGCTGACGGCGGCCCGATCCTCGAGCGCGAATTCGTGACCCGCATCCGCTCAGCGGCGCGGTCGTCCGGTGGGTCCCGAAACGACTGAGCGGGTCGGGTGGATCACGATCCACCCGACCCGCTCCGGTCGTCGACTACCGCGGCAACAGTTCGGCTTTCAGCGCTTCCAGCGTGGCACCATCGACGCCGAGTCCGTCGGTGACGAACCGGTCGAACGATCCGAAGGACGCGGCGGCCTGGTCGAAAGCAGCGTCGAGGTATTCGGCGCGCACGCCGAGGATCGGATCGAACAGCGCCGGATCGGTGACCAGCCCCTTGGCCACCAGCCCGTCCATCGTCGTCTTGTTGCTCGCGGCCAGGTTGTCGTTCGATTCCAGATAGTCCTTGTACACCTGGCCTTTCGGCACACCGAGCGCCGTCATCAAGATCGCGGTCATCCAACCGGTGCGGTCCTTGCCCGCGGTGCAATGGAACAACACCGGTCCGTTCGCGTTCACGATGTCCCGGATGGCGGCCCCGAACTGCGCGCGAGCCGCGGCGTCGGTGACCAGCCAGCGGTAGTAGTCGCGCATGATGCCCGCGGCCTTGCCGTCGCCGAACATCTGCTGCTGCACGGCGGGACCGCCCTGCACCGCCTTGCCCACCATCAGGTAGAAGTCGTTGCCAGGGTCGTACACCGGACGCGCGAGCGCGGGAATCGACGCCGGAAGCTTGTCGGGGTTGGCCCCGGACTCGTTCGGGCTGCGGAAATCGATCACCGCGGTGATGCCCGACGTGACCAGCTTCTGCTGGTCGGCGGCGGTGAGTTTGTCCAGGGCGTCGGTGCGGAACACCACGCCGGTACGGAGTTTGCCGTTGCCCTGGGTGGGATAGTCACCGATGTCCCGCGCATTCGGCGCCGACGACAACTGCATGGAGCGGTCGTGCACAGTGTGCACCAGTCCGGGCCCCGCCACTGCGGTGGTGGTGGACGGGAACACGGCGATCAATGCGGCGGCGACACCGGTCACCGCCCCGCGAACAACACGCGAAATCGTCACTGGCTCATTCCTTCCATAGAGTCGCGGCCCGGCGACGCCGAGCCGGCAAGTGGGCCGGAGTGTGCGACCCCGGCCACGGCTCAGGCGTCGGCGAGCAGGGTGACCGTGCCGGCCGCCCCGTCGACCCGCACCCGTTGCCCATCGGCCAGCCGGGTGCTGGCGGTCTTGGTGTCCACGACGCAGGGGATGCCGAATTCCCGGGCCACGATGGCCGCGTGCGAGGCGGAGCCGCCGATGTCGGTGACCACCGCGGCGGCGTAGGCGAACATCGCGGTGTGCCCGGTGTCGGTGACCGATGCCACCAGGATGTCGCCCGGCTCGATGTCGTCGTCCAGGGACAGGACGCGTTTCACCGTGCCTTCCACGACGCCGGGGCATACCCCGATGCCGGTCAGGCCGTCTCCGGGCGTCAACGCGTCCGCGTTCGGCAGCGGCTCCCAGTCACCTGCGATCACATCCGGCATGCGGACGCCGCGCAACCGGCTCAGCTCGGCTCGGCGGCGTGCCACCCGTTCGGTCAGATCGGCTGGCGCCCAGAGGATTTCGTCGAGCGTGAGAAAGCAGGCGTCCTCGGCCTGCTGTAGCAGCCCCTGCCGAATCAGCCGTTCCGCCCGCTCCCGCACGGCGAGGCGCAGGCAGTGGGTGTACCGGACCACGGCGTCGCGGACGCGTTCGCGCGCCATCGTCGCTCCTGCCGCCATCCGTGCGGTGCGGCTCGGCGCCGGGTCGACCGGTTCCCGCTTGGGCGCGGGCATCCGAGCGGCGCGTGCGGCGGCGGTCACCAGCAGCTCCGGCCGGTCGCCGAAGGTCGGGTTGAGCAGCTCGCACTCGCCCGGTCCGCGATGTCCGATCCGCCGCAGCTCTTCCTCCAGCGCGGCGGCGAACGCCGGGGAGATCGTCCGCGCCGCGGTGACGTCGCCCGCGTGCGCCGCGTCGTGCAACGCGGTGTCGGCCCGGCACAAGGCGGCGAGCCGTTCCACCGCGAGCATGGTCCTGGCCGACTCCAACCGCTCCAGATCGATGGGCACGGTCGCCGCTTCCTTGCCGCGGGAGTGGATGGCGGTGGCCGCGCCGGTCATCATCACCCCGATGGACGCCGCCGCCCAGGACTGATTCAGCCGATCCCGCCACAGCAGGGCGCGGGCGTGCAGTTGTTCATCGGTGAGCTCGCGAATCGCCGCGGCGCCAAGGGATTCCTGATGCGCGGCGGCATTGATGCCGTCGGTGGTCTCGCGGTAGCGCAGCGCGGTGCGCAGCACCCGGCCCGCCGCGCGCCAGGTGGCGCGGGTACTGGCGAATCCCGTCGGTGTGGGTGGCTTGCCGTGCGGGGTCAGCGAGATCTCGGGCGGGATGTTGCCGTAGACGTCGCGGCGGATGCTCTGCTCGTCCCAGCCCGGCATGTTCTCCGCGGCCAGCACGCCGATGGAGGCGTTGATGTAGATGTGGTGCCCGAGCACCGTGGTGACCCGGCTGGTCCAGTGCTCCAGCGCGATGCCGTCCAGCGCGATCATGGTGCCCATCGCGGCATTGGCCAGCCGGATAGCGCCCGCTTGGAGATCCACCGTCAGCGGGGTGAGCGGTCCGGGCAGCGCCTCGGATGTATTGGTCGCGGTGTGCACCGGATAGGCCGGGTCGACACGATCGTCGAACTCGCCCTCGAGACCTTCCGGCGCGACCGACACCAGCGCGTGTCCGTCCGAGGTGGCCGCGCGGGTGGGTATCAGGTAGCCGGGCAGCGGGATGGCGCCGGGCCCGGCGACGAACTCGTCGCCGTCGAGTCTGCGACCGGTCAGTCCGCGGACGATGTCGGCCGCCACTTCGGACGCGGTCCAGCCGCACCGGAATCCCCATTCGTCGCGGGCCACCCTCGGATCCACCTGCGGTGGCGTGCCGGACGTCCGCCGCGACTGCCGTGTTCGGGCCGCCTGGCGGATGCGATGCGCGTCCGCACTCGAGACCACCCCGGGCGCGGCCAGTTCGACCAGGCCGGTGCGCTCGGATTGCGCGGCCAGCACCAGGAAACGTTCGAAGTCGTCGGTGTGCAGCACCTGGAATCCGCCCGCTCGGCGGGAACCGAGCAGCCCGCGCAGGATTCGCCAACTCGCGCCATCGACGCGCCTGCCCGCGACCGGCGCGGTGCGCACGATCAACGCCGCCGCCCCGCTGGACCGCACGACGTCCTCGGCGATCGATTCCGGCCCCGCGATCACCGGAACGACGATTCGCGCCCCGGCCGCTCGGGCCGCCGTCGCGATGGCGGCGAGCGAACCGCCCAGATGCACTACCGACGCGCAGTCGGCGACAGCCCGTGCGCACAACGCGGGCTCGGCGGGGTCACCGGTGATCACCTCGACCCGAGGGTCGACGTACCGGTGCCGCGCGCGGTCCAGCCCGACCACGTCGTGGCCCGCGGCCAGCAGCATGCGCGCCACCGCGCGACCGGTCGGATCGGAAACTCCGGTGACCAGGACCCGCATGAAATCTTCCTCCTCGCTGGCGCCCATACAGACGTGACGCCGTTCACACACCATCGCCATACGGCGAGCCTGCGGCCGACCACAGTCCCGATGAACGGGACCGGCGGGTCGCTCACCAAGACGGGCGGCCCGCCATCGCGACCGGCGCGGGAAGGTCGACCCCATGAGTGATCGGTATTCGGTCGCGCCTCGGGAGGCCGCCGACGTGCGCGCCTACGACCTCGAGACCGATGTGCTGGTGGTCGGTTACGGATGCGCCGGAGCGGCGGCGGCGTTCGAGGCGGCGGTGAGCGGCGCGCAGGTGCTGGTGCTGGATCGGATGAGCGGTCCCGGCGGCGCATCCGCCCTCTCGGGCGGTGAGATCTATCTCGGCGGCGGCACACCGATCCAGCGGGCCTGCGGATTCGACGACGACCCGGGAGCGATGGCCGCGTTCCTGTCCGCCGCGCTCGGTCCGGGGGCGGATTCGGCCAAGATCGCTCGCTACAGCGAGGACAGCGTCGCGCACTTCCACTGGCTCGCCGACCGCGGCGTGCCGTTCAAGCCCACACTGTGGGACGCGCCGACGTGGGTACCGCCGACGGATGACGGGCTGATGTGGCTGGGAGAGAACAGCAAGCCGTTCTCCGACCTCGCCGGTCCCGCGCCCCGCGGGCATCGCCCGGCCGCCGCCGACTTCGGCGGCAAGCTGCTCATGGACTGTCTGGCCGAGGCCGCGCGATCCGCCGGCGCGACAGCGCTTTTCGATACCAGGGCGACCTGCCTGATCCTGGCGGCCGACGGCACCGTCGTCGGTGTGGTGGCCCGGCGGTACGGCACGGAGCTGACCATCCGGGCACGTCGCGGCGTCGTGCTGACCACCGGCGGATTCGTGGACAACGACGCCATGCTCGCCGCCCACGCACCGAAATTGCTGGGGCACACCAAGGTCAGCGCGGGCACCGACGACGGAAGCGGGATCCGGATGGCGCAGGCGCTCGGCGCGGCCGTGCGGCACATGTCCACGGGCCAGGTCGGCATCTCGCTCGTTCCCGGCCTCGCCGCGCGCGGCATGGTGGTCAACGGGCACGGGCAGCGGTTCGTCAACGAGGACACCTATCCCGGCCGGATCGGCCAGGCGGCGCTGTTCCGGCACGGCATGCGGACCTGGGTCGTGCTGGATGAACGAGCCTTCGAGGAAGTGCCGGAACCACAGCGGTGGGGTGTGCAGCCGACCCATGTGGCGGAGACCGCCGAGGAACTCGCCGACCTGATGGGCGTACCGGCGGCCGCGCTGGCCGATACCGTCCGCCGGTACAACGACTTCGCCTCGGGCGGGGTGGATCCCGAGTTCGGGAAAGCGCCGCGCTGGGTGCGGCCCCTCACGCCGCCGCTCGCCGCGATCGACGTGCGGGCGGGGGTGCGGCCACCGTCGGAATCCGGTGATCGCCGTGGGACCGGTGCGTCCGTGTTCACCCTCGGTGGTCTGCACACCTCGCTCGACGGCGCCGTACTCGATATCGACGGCGCCCCGATCCCCGGTCTGTTCGCCGCGGGCCGTGCCGCGAGCAACCTGCACGGCGAGGGCTACATCAGCGGCACTTCGCTCGGCGACGGCACCTTCTTCGGCCGCCGCGCAGGTACCGCCGCGGCCCGCACCAGCTGATCCGGACGGCGGGTTCCGGTCATCGGGATGGATCGGACCGGACGGCGCCGCACCGGCCTAGCGTCGAAAGACGGCACTACCAGGAGGACTACCGCATATGACCAACAAGGTGCTCGATCGGGTACGGGATCTGCTGCCCGCGATCCGGGAGCGAGCCGCCGACGCCGAACTGCAGCGCAGAGTGCCCGACCAGAGCATCCGGGAGCTGACCGAGGCCGGGGTGTTCCGCATGCTGCAGCCGTCCCGTTTCGGCGGCGACGAATCCTCACCGGTCGCGTTCTACGAGGTGATCCGCGCCATCGCGACCGCCTGCCCGTCCACGGCCTGGGTGTCCTCGGTGCTGGGCGCGCACCCGTGGCAACTGGCGTTGTTTCCGCTGCGGGCACAGGAGGACGTCTGGAGTGCCGATCCGGACACACTGGTCTCGTCGTCGTACGCGCCGACCGGCAAGCTGACACCGGTCGAGGGCGGCTTCGAGATCAGTGGTCGGTGGAGCTTCTCCTCCGGGTGCGATCACGCCCGCTGGGCCTTCCTGGGCGCGGTCGTGCCGAACGACGAAGGCGGAGCGGAGTATCTGACCGTTCTGGTGCCGCGTGCCGATTACCGCATCGAGGACGTCTGGCACGTGTCGGGGCTGTCCGGCACCGGCAGCAACGACATCGTCATCGAGAAGGCGTTCGTACCCGCCCACCGGACCTACAGCGCGAGTGAGCAGGCCGAGCTGCGCGGACCCGGGCAGGAGGTCAATACCGCTGCGCTGTACCGGATTTCGTTCGGCGCGGTATTCTCCAACACCATCACCGCACCCATCATCGGCGCCGCCCAAGGCGCGTACGAAGCGCACATCGAGCGCATGCGCGAGCGGGTGCGGATTTCCTACGGCGGGCAGAAGGCCGCCGAGGATCCGTTCGCGCACGTCCGCGTCGCTCGCGCCGCCTCCGAGATCGACGCCGCCGTCCTGCAGATGGAGCGCAACATCGGCGAACAGCTGCGCTACGCCGAGGCGGGGGAGGAGATCCCTCTCGAACTGCGGGTCCGCAGCCGCCGCGACCAGGTGCGCGGCACCGAACGCGCCATCGAGGCCATCGACCTGCTGTTCGACAACTCCGGCGGTCATGCGATCCGCAAACCCAATCCGATCGAACGGCACTGGCGCGACGCGCACGCCGGGAGCGTGCACGTGATCAACGACGTGGAGCGCGCACTGGTCCTGTACGGCCGGGACGCGTTCGGCCTGCCGGTCACGGATCGGATGATCTGATGACGCTCACCGCGGAGAACACCACGCGCCGGATCACGACGGGCGGGCTGGAACTGCGCTACCACGAAGCGGGGTCGGGCGCGCCGCTGGTGCTGTTGCACGGCTCCGGACCGGGCGTCTCGGGATGGGCCAACTTCGGCGCCAACCTGCCGGTGCTGGCCGAGCGTTTCCGTTGTCTGATCGTGGATCAGCCTGGCTTCGGCGCCAGTGGCCGCCCGCCGGTGTACGAACGCAACTACCTGCGCATCTCCGCCGACGCGGTGCTGGGCCTGCTCGATGACCTCCACCTGGAACGGGTACACCTGCTCGGCAATTCGATGGGTGGCGCGGTCGCGACGCTACTGGCGCTGGAACATCCCGACCGGGTCGATCGGCTGGTGCTGATGGCGCCCGGCGGCGTCGGGGTGAACGTGCTGGGGCCCGAGCCGTCCGAAGGCATCACGCGCTTGCTGGAGTTCAGCGCCGCTCCCACCCGGGAACGGCTGCTGCCCTGGCTGCGTGCCATGGTGTCGGATCCGGCGACCCTCACCGAGGAGTTGATCGAGACCCGGTCGGCCGCCGCCTCCGATCCCGCCGCTATCGCCGCGCTGCGCGACGCGTACGCGACCTTCGCCGATCCCGCTCTCGCCGAACCGGTTCCGCTGTGGGTCCGGCTGCGCGGCCTGCGCGCCGAGACGCAGATCCTGTGGGGGCGTGACGACCGGGTGACACCGGTGGAGGCGGCGTTGTTCCCGGCACGGCAGATCCCGAACGCGGATCTGCGCGTCTTCGCCCGGTGTGGTCATTGGGTGCAGATCGAACGCAAGTCGGCGTTCGAGCGCGCGGTCGTCGATTTCCTCACCGCCGGTCTCTGACCGCCCGCCGCCCGCGTCGATCACACCTCGTGATCGCGGACCCACCCCGCGATCTGGGTTCGGGAGGTGAAACCGAGCTTGGTGAGAATGTGCTCGACGTGGGTCTCGGCGGTGCGCACCGAGATCACCAGCTCGGCGGCGATGCGTTTGTTGCTGTGCCCCGCCGCCACCAGCCGGGCGACGTCCTTCTCCCGGCGTGTGAGGACGTCCGCCGCCTGTGCCTCGACCGGAGCGGCCTGCGGCGGTCGCGCCGTGGCGGGTGCGCGTCCCAGCGCGTAATCGATCGCCTCGCTCAGCGACAGCGTCGCGCCGCTGTCGAAGATCTCCTCGAACTTCCGCTCGCCCAGTTCTTCTCGCACGCGACCACGCATCCTGTCACCGAGTACGCCGGTGATGGCGTGGGCGAGGCGTACCGTGCTGCGCGCCAGGATCTCCGCGGCGCCGAGCAGACGGGCGGCTCGCTCGAAGTCGGCGCGCGCGACCGCCGACCACGCCAGCCCTTCGAATCCGGAGGCGAGCCAGACGCATCGGTCGAACAGGCTGAACATCTCGACGGAGCGGGCGAGATATCCGGTCGCGGCACGCTGATCGCCGCGCCGCCAATGATCCAGCCCCATCGACCACTGCGCCAGCCCGCCGAGCAGATACGGTCCGCGCTCTGTGGTGACCTTCAGCAGCCGCTCGGCGAAGGCGGTCGAGCGTTCGTCGGCGAGCACCAGCGCGCACACGAACGCGAACGCGAGGCTGTCCATCTCCATCGCGTGATGGCCGCATTCGGCTGCCAGATGCGTGGCGGTCTCGGCCAATTCGAGCGCGCGGGCGGTGTCGCCGTCGTTGAAGGCGAGCAGCGCCGAATCGAGCATCGCCTCCGCGAGGATGTCGGGGGCATTGACCCGGCGCGCCAGGGCAACGCATTCGTCCACCAACTGGCGCGCCGACCCGCGATCGGACAGCAACGCCGCGAGCGAGGCCGCCGCGGACAGCCCGCGTGCGCGCAGCTCGGTCGGTTCGCTCGACCTCGCCAGCGCGTCGGTCAGCCAGCGGTAGCCCTCGGTGAGGAAGCGATTGTGCTCCCAGAACGGCCGCAGCACCGCCGCCATCTCGAGCGCCGACTCGGGTGCGTCGGTCAGGCCGAACTGTAGCGCCGCGCGCAGATTCGCGTGCTCGCGGTTCAGTTCGCGGAACCAGGCGACGTCATCGGAACTCCAATACGCGGTGCGGCCGCGCAGTGCCAGCCGCCGGTAATGATCGCGGTGGCGGCCGCGCACCTCGGGCTCCTCGCCCCGCTCGGCCAGCCGGTCGCGGGCGAACTGCCGGATCGGCTCCAGCATCGAGTACCGCCCGACGTCGCCGTCGTAGCGCAGACTCAGCACCGACTTGTCGACCAGGCCGGTCAGCGCGTCGATCACCGTGCGCCCGTTCGGTGCGGGCAGGCACACGGCTTCGGCGGCGTCGATGTCGAAGCCGCCGGAGAACACCGACAGCTGCTCCCACAAGCGCTGTTCGGCCGGGATGCACAGGTCGTAGCTCCAGCGGATCGCGCCCTCGATGGTCTGCTGTCGTTCCGGCGCGAGTCGCGGTCCCGCGCTGAGCAGGCCCATGGTGTCGTCGAGCCGGGTGAGGATCTGTTCCGGAGTGAACACGCGGAACCGCAACGCGGCCAGCTCCAACGCGAGCGGAATGCCGTCCAGCCGGCGGCAGATCGCGGCCAGCGCATCGCGATTCGCGGGGGTGGCCGCGAAGCCGGGGTTGGCGGCGCCGGCCCGCTCGGCGAGCAGTCGCATCGCATCGCTGTCGGTGGTCCCCGCGTCCGGTAGCGGCAAGGGCGCGACGGGCATGACCTGTTCGCCCTGCACGCCCAGCACCTCCCGGCTGGTCGCCAGCACGCGGACCTCCGAGGTGGTGGCCACGATCCTGCCCACCAGCCGCGCGCAGGCGTCGATCAGGTGCTCGCAGTTGTCCAAGATCAGCAGCAGCCGCTTGGCCGCGAGGAAGTCGGTGAGCCGCCGCAGCGGCGCCGCCGTGTCATCGCGCAACGCGAGGGCCTCCGCGACGGTCACCGTGACCAGATCCGGGTCCTGGACGTCGGCCAGCTCGACCAGCCACACCCCGTCCGGGAACGCGCGTGCGACCGCGACGCCGACTTGGCGGGACAGCCGGGTCTTGCCGACGCCGCCCGGACCGAGCAGGGTCAGCACGCGTGTCGTGGGCAGCAGCCGCTTCGCGGCGGCGAGTTCCTCCCGGCGCCCGACGAAGCTGGTGACCTCGGCAGGGAGGTTGCCGATGGGACGCCGCGCCATGGGTGTCAACCCTAGGTACCGCGCGGGGCGCGGAAGAGCGTTCTGGACAAATTCAACTCCGATGAACGTGCCCGCGGGCCCGGCACGCGCAGGATCGGCGGCGTTCCGGTGACCGCGGAGGGATCGAACCGGCGCCGCTCACCGAGCGGCGGCAGCGGCGTCGACGTCGCTGAGCTGATGGCGCATACGGTCGCGCTTGGCGCGCAGGTACCGCACGTTGTGCTCGGTCGGACTGGTCTGCAGCGGAATCCGTCGTTCGACGGCGATGCCGTATTCGGTCAATCCCGCCTGCTTGGCCGGATTGTTGCTGAGCAAGTGGACCGACCGCACTCCCAGGTCGGCCAGGATCCGCGCCGCGGCGCCGTAGTGACGGGCGTCGACGGGCAGCCCGAGTCGCAGATTCGCGTCGACCGTGTCGGCGCCCTCGTCCTGGAGCGCGTAGGCGCGCAGCTTGTTCAGCAGTCCGACACCGCGCCCCTCTTGTCCGCGCAGGTACACCACGACCCCGCGGCCCGCGGCGGCCACTGCCCGCATGGCGGCGTCGAGCTGCTCGCCGCAGTCGCAGCGCAGCGAGCCGAACGCGTCGCCGGTGAGGCATTCCGAATGCACCCGGGTCAGTACGTCGCGCTCGCCCGGCGCGCCGAACACCAACGCGAGGTGTTCGGCGTGGTCGGTCGTGTCCCGGTAGCCGATGAGCCGGAACTCGCCGAAGCGGGTGGGCAGCCTGGTCTCGACGACGCGCACGACGCCCGGCTCCAGCCTGCGGCGATGGTCGATCAGGTCGGCGATGGAAATGATCGGGATTCCGTGCACCCTGGCCATGGTCAGCAGGTCGGGGAGCCGGGCCATCGAGCCGTCGTCGCGCACCACCTCGGCGATGACCGCGGCGGGGCGCAAGCCCGCCATCCGCACCAGGTCGACCGCCGCCTCGGTGTGTCCTTGCCGACCGAGCACGCCACGCGGGTGCGCTCGCAGGGGGAACACGTGCCCGGGGCGAGTGAAATCCTGGGGTGTGGCGTCGGGATCGGCGAGCAAGCGCATGGTGTGCGCGCGGTCGGCGGCCGATATGCCGGTGGTGATGCCCGCCGCCGCGTCGACCGAGACCGTGTACGCGGTGCCCTTCGGGTCCTGGTTGATCGCCGTCATCGGCGGCAGCTCCAGCCGGTCCAGGTCGCTGCCCGTCATGGGCACGCACAGCACGCCGCTGGTGTGCCGCACCAGGAACCCGATGTTCGCCGCGGTCGCCTGCTCCGCGGCGAGCACCAGATCGCCTTCGTTCTCGCGGTCCTCGTCGTCCACGACGAGGACCATGCCGCCGTTCGCGATGGCCGCCACCGCGGCAGGCACCGAGTCCAGTTCACCGGTCATCGTCCGCCACCTCCATATGCCTAATAGAAATATGGCGGGGCCGGAACAGCCAGGTGGCGTCTCACTGAGTGAGGCGGTCGATATCCGCCAGCAGCTCGCGGGCGAAATCGCGCTCCGCCTCGTAGTGCCGCACGCACCAGCGCAGCACCAGTTCGGGATAGGCCCAGTCCGGATTCGCCTCGGCGCCCTGCGCGTCGGCCTCGGCGCGCCTGCGCATCTTCTCGGCGTACTCGATGTGCTCGGTGAGTATGTCGCGCATCCGGTCGGGTTCGGCGAGGTTGCCGAGCCATGCGCGCAGCATCACGCTGTGCTTGAGCACCGGCGCCTCCACCGGTGCGTGATTGACCCAGTTCGCCGCGGCCGCACGGCCTTCCGACGTGATGGCGTACATCCGCTTGCCGCGCACGCCGTCCTCGTGCACCACCGTGCGGGAGCTGGCGTAGCCGTGCTTCTCGAGGCGTTTGAGTTCGGCGTAGATCTGGCTGAACGACGGGCTCCAATAGAAGAACTGCAGACTCCAGTCGGCCCATTTCTTGAGGTCGTAGCCGGAGAGTTCGTCGGCGTGCGAGAGCATGCCGAGTACGGCCCACGCGGTGGTCGGCAGGTCGGGCACCGCGGGTGTGACGCCATCGGTCATGGTCGGACTGTACCGCTCAGGCATATTCGGATTCGAACTATCGCCAGCGCGCCCGGCGCCCGAACAGCGTCCGTCCGGCCTCGTGGGAGATCTCGAGCAGCACCCGCGCCAGCTTGTCGAAGCTCATCGCCTCGGCTCGCCCGGACAGCGACAGGGCTGCGGGGGCGGTGCCGCGGCCCCGGAGTGGCGCTGCGACACAGGCGATTCCGTCCATCGCTTCCTCGCGGTCCAGCGCCACGCCCTGGCGCAGCCGGACCTGGGCCAAGGCGCGATGCAGCGCGTCGGGCTCGGTGATGGTGTGCGCGGTCCGTCGCGGCAGCCGGGAATGGAACGCGGCTTCGGCGATAGTCGGCTCGAGCGTGGCCAGCATGGCCTTGCCGAGCGCGGTGCAGTGCGCGGGCATGCGGCCGCCGAGGCGGGTCGGCAGCATCGCGGCCAAGCGGCCGCCCGCCTTGTCCAGGTACACCACCTCGCGCCCGTCTAGCACCGCCAGGTGTCCGACCATGCCGGTGCGCTGGCACAACTCGTGCAGCAGCGGGCTGACCGCGTCGCGGATCTCGTTGTGGTCGGCGGTGAGCCCACCCAGTTCCAGGGTTCGCATGCCGAGCCGGTATCCGCCGGATGTGTGGGCCAGCCACCGGAGCCGGATCATCTGGTCGAGGATCCGATGGACGGTCGACCGCGGCAGGCCGGTGCGTTCCACCAAGCCGAGCAGCGTCAGCGTCGGGGTGGCCGCGTCGAACGCGTCCAGGATGAGGGTCATCCGCTCGATCATCGACACCGGCACCTCGGCTTCCACCCCCTTGGCGCGGGTCCGCCGCGGGACCCGGTCGGTGCGCGGCTCGCTGTCGGGCAGCAGGGTGACGGTCATTCGAACCTCCGTCGGTCACAGTCGGTCAACGTCGACCAGGCATTACGTGCTCGATCGTTTGTGTCTCCCATCACACTGACGACTTCGCAGCCGAGATGAATCGGGAGAACTACGTAGCTTCTACGGATCCGCATCTCGGTGACCGGACTCCGATCTTGACGACCCTCGGGCGAGCGCTGCTGTCATAGCTGACAGGTATATGCCTGATCGAAATAGGAGGCCCGATGGAACCGGTGCTCGAGATGGACGGATCGCCACTGGACGTGCGCGACTTCAAAGCGGTGCTGGGTCGCTTCTGCACAGGCGTCACGGTGATCACCGCGCACGCGGAGGACGGGCCGGTCGGATTCACCTGCCAGTCGTTCTCGGCGCTGTCGCTGGAGCCGCCCGCGGTCTGCTTCTGCCCCGCGCGCACGTCCACATCGTGGCCGCGCATCCGGGCCGTTGGCCGGCTCTGCGTCAACATCCTGGCCCACGACCAGCAGGAGATCTGCCGCCGTCTCGCGCGCAGCGGCACCGACAAGTTCGCGGGGGTCGACTGGGAGCCCTCGCCCAACGGCTCGCCGCGGCTGGCCGGAGCCATGGCCTGGCTCGACTGCGAGATCGAGCAGGAGGTCGACGGCGGCGACCACACCATCGTCATCGCACGCGTCACCGCGCTGTCGGAGCATCGCGAGGCGCCTCCGCTGCTGTTCTACCGCTCCGCCTTCGGGCGGCTCGATGGGGCCTGAGCACCTCCCGGCCAGTGGGACTGCACATTTCCGGGGCGGGACGGCGAACCGAAATATCGAAGTGACAACCGTGCGCGAATCGTGGAGGAACCGATGACTACCGACACCGAGGTCCGAGTGATCGACGCGGGCGCTCCGCCCGCCCGCTACGCGCGCGGCTGGCACTGCCTGGGTCTCGCGCGGGACTACCGGGACGGGAAACCGCATACCATCGAGATCTTCGGCACCGAACTGGTGGTCTTCGCCGGTGCGGGCGGAGAGTTGTACGTGCTGGACGCCTATTGCAGGCACATGGGCGGGAACCTCGGGGACGGCCGGATCAAAGGTGACTCCATCGCCTGTCCTTTCCACGACTGGCGGTGGGGCGGCAATGGACGCTGCACCGGCATCCCCTACGGCCGCCGAGTTCCACCCCGGGCTCGGACTCGCTCGTGGCCGACGTTGGAGCAGAACAAGCAGCTGTTCGTGTGGAACGACCCGGAGGGCGATCCGCCCCCGGCGGAGGTCACCATCCCGCGCATCGACGGGGCGTTCAGCGACGAGTGGACCGACTGGACCTGGAACACCATGACGATCGACGGCGCGAATTGCCGCGAGGTCATCGACAACGTGGTGGACATGGCGCACTTCTTCTACGTGCACTTCGGGTTCCCGACCTACTTCAAGAACGTCTTCGAGGGTCACATCGCCAGCCAGTACATGACCTCGGTGTCGCGCGAGGACATGATGGGGGAGACCGCGAAGGCGTTGGGGGGCAAGAACGTCCTGCACTCTGATGCCTCTTACTACGGCCCGTCCTACATGATCGATCACCTGCGCAGCGAGAGCGCGGGCCTGACGGTGGAGGGCATCCTCATCAACTGCCACTACCCGGTGTCACCCACGAAATTCGTGCTGCAGTACGGCGCGATCGTGAAGAAGCCACACGGCGTGCCCGCGGAGCAGGCCGAGGAGATCGCGGCGAAGTTCGCCGGTGGCCTGGGCCGCGGCTTCGAACAGGATGCCGCGATCTGGCAGCGCAAGACCCGCATCGACAACCCGCTGCTGTGCGAGGAGGACGGACCCGTCTACCAGCTGCGCCGCTGGTACGAGCAGTTCTACACCGACGTGGCCGACATCGATCCGAAGATGACCGACCGCTTCGAGTTCGAAGTGGACACCACCAGGGCGGTCACGGCGTGGGAGGCGGAGGTCGCCGAGAATCTCGCCGAGCAGCGCGCCGCCGCCGGAGCCTGAGCGGGGCGCGATGGAACGGGTTACCTGCCGTATCTGCGCGACGTGTGTGCTCGTCGAGAAGTTCAGTCCGCAGCACACCAGCGTGCAGTGGAGCGCGGGCGCGGTGGCGGCGTGCGCCGAGTTCGCCGGCGCGGACAGTGCGCGGGTACGGACCTGCGTCGCGCTGCGCGACAGCATCGATGCCGCCGTCGCGGGCGGTCTCATCGACGTCAGCACCCGGGACGGGGACGTGCCGTGACAGCCGTGGAGGACCGAAGAGGAGACGCAGCAGTGGATCGAGCCCGAGCGGCCGTGGCGCCGGGGACCCGGGCCGAGGTTCCCGACGACACCGAGAGTCGCCCCGGCGCATTCCTCACCCTGCGTGTGGCGCGGGTGATCCGGGAGACCCACGACGCGGTATCGCTGGAGCTGAGTCCGACCGCGGAGCAGTCGAATGCGATCGACTACCGGCCGGGCCAGTTCCTGACCCTGCGGATTCCGAGCGAGCTGACCGGCTCGGTGAGCCGCTGCTACTCGTTGTCGAGCGCGCCGCACGAAGCGGGGCCGCTGAAGGTCACGGTCAAGCGAACGTCCGACGGCTACGCGTCGAATTGGTTGTGCGACAACGCGGTTGCCGGCATGGATTTCCACGCGCTGCCGCCCGCGGGTGTCTTCACCCCGGCGTCGCTGGACGAGGACGTGCTGTTGTTCGCGGCGGGCAGCGGGATCACCCCGGTGCTGTCGATCCTGAAATCGGTGCTGGCGGACGGAGCCGGGCACTGCGTGCTGATCTACGCCAACCGCGACGAGCGCTCGGTGATCTTCGCCGACGAACTCGCCGACCTGTCCGCCCGGAATCCCGGCCGCCTGGTCGTGGTGCACTGGCTGGAGAGCGTGCAAGGGCTGCCGTCGCGGCCGCAGCTCGCGGCGCTGGCCGGACCGTGGCGCGAGCGCGAGGCGTTCGTGTGCGGGCCCGGCCCGTTCATGGACGCCGTCTCCGCCGCACTGATCGGGTCGGGCGCCGACCGCAAGCGCGTGCACGTCGAGAAGTTCGTGTCGCTGAACGGCGATCCGTTCGATACCGCCACGCCCGATGTCGTCGACTCCGGCGACTCCGGCGACCACGCGGCGGTCGAGGTGGAACTCGACGGCGAGACGCGCGCACTTCCGTGGCCCCGCCACCAGGTCCTGCTCGACGTCCTGTTGGCCAACGGGCTGGAGGCGCCCTATTCCTGCCGCGAGGGCGCGTGCAGCGCCTGCACCTGCCGGGTCGTCTCCGGTCAGGTGGCGATGCGGCACAACGAAATTCTCGACGAGTCCGATCTGGCCGAGGGATACGTGCTGGCCTGCCAGGCGGTCCCGGTCACCGACACGGTGCAAGTCACCTATTCCTGAGGAGTACGACGAATCAATGGCTGACATCGCCTCGCTCGGCTACGTCCGAGTCGCCATCGCCGATGTGGCGGCCTGGCGCGCCTTCGCCTTCGACGTAATGGGTTTCGCGCAGGCCACCGGGCCGAATCCGGACAGTCTGTACCTGCGCATGGACGAGCACGCCTACCGTTTGGAACTCGTCCCGGCGGAACAGGACCGGGTGCTCGCCGTCGGCTGGGAGGTGCGCGACTACCGCGCGCTCGCCCGCGTGCGGCAGGCGCTGGAGCAGGCGGGCGTGGCGGTCACACCGCTCGCTCAGGAGCAGGTCGACGCACTACGCGTCGAGGAAGCCTGCACCTTCACCGACCCCGCCGGGTTCACCGTCGAGGTCTTCCACGGCCCGGTGCTCGACCACAGCCCGGTCGTCACTCCCCACGGAAACCGTTTCGTCACAGCGGGATCGGGACTCGGCCACGTCGTGCTACCGGTGCCCGATCTCGAGGAGGCGAACCGTTTCTACTGCGAGATACTCGGATTCCTGCCACGCGGCTCCTTCCGAGTGCCCACCCCACCCGGTGTGGGACCGGTGCGCGTGCGGTTCCTCGGCGTCAACCAGCGTCACCACAGCCTCGCCCTGATCCCCGGCACCCGTCTCGACGGCCCTGGCCTGGTGCACATCATGGTCGAGGTCGACGAACTCGACGCCGTCGGCCGGGCGCTCGACCGCGTCATGCGGGCGGGTCTCCCGTTGTCGTCGACCCTCGGCAGGCACACCAACGACAAGATGATCTCCTTCTACGTCCGCACGCCCGGCGGCTGGGATCTCGAATACGGCACCGAAGGTCTGCTGGTCGACGAGTCCACTTACAGTGCGGAGGAGATCACCGCCGACAGCTACTGGGGCCACGAATGGTCACGTGGCTGATCCGGTGGCCCGGCTCGTCAGCCGCGCCTCGAGATCGAGCAGTTCGGCGCGGCGCAGTTTTCCCGCGTCGTCGCGCAGCGGGGTATCGGTGAACCGGTAGGTGCGCGGGCATTTGTAGCGGACCAGTCGCGACTCGACGTGACCGCGAAGCCGCGCCTCGTCGAGCGGGGCGTCGGTCTCGACCACGGCGTGAACGCGCCTGCCGAGGTCGTCGTCCGGCAGCCCGACGACCGCACACCCGCGCACGCCGGGATACTCGGTGATCACGGCCTCCACCTCGGCGGGGAAGACGTTGGCGCCACCAGTGACGATCAGGTCGGTGCGGCGGTCGCTGAGATAGAGGAATCCCTCGTCGTCCACGTGGCCCAGGTCGCCGAGAGAATCCCAGCCCGGCCAGTTGGCGTGGGTGCGC
Source organism: Nocardia sp. NPDC004168 (assembly GCF_040610355.1). Taxonomy (NCBI): domain Bacteria; kingdom Bacillati; phylum Actinomycetota; class Actinomycetes; order Mycobacteriales; family Nocardiaceae; genus Nocardia; species Nocardia sp. NPDC004168. The sequence goes on from NZ_JBEXME010000007.1 coordinate 273,817, forward strand.
GGTTCGGCGCCCACGTAGCGATAGCTGGGTCCGTCGCCCTCGGCCGGGCGCATGAAGATCTCGCCGACCATGCCGGGCGGGCACGGACGTCCGTCGGCATCCAGGACGACGAACTCGCCGAAGACGGCGCGGCCGACCGAGCCGGGGTGGGTCAGCCAGTCCCGGCCGTCGATCAGCGTCATCATCTGATTCTCGGTGCCGCCGTACATTTCGTAGATCTTCTCGGCGCCGAGCAGCTCGATCCAGGCCCGCTTGAGCCACGGCGGGCAGGGCGCAGCCATGTGCCAGAGCCGCCGGACGGAGCCGAGGTCGTAATCCGTCGGCCGATCACGCACCTCGGTGAGCATGCGCGACATCATGGTCGGCACCACGGTCAGCCAGCTGACCCGGTGGCGAGCGATCGCCCGCAACGCCGTGCGCGCCTCGAATTTCGGCAACACGACCAGGTGCTGGCCCGCCAGGAGACCGAAGAACGAGGTATTGAACGGCGCGTTGTGATAAAGCGGGCCGCTGACGAGCTGGACATCGTCCGGTCGCTGACCGAGCACCGCGTTGAGCGGCGCGACGTCGAGCAGACCCGCCTGGCCCGACACGATCAGCTTCGGACGTCCGGTCGTCCCGCCGGAAGTCGGCGCCTTCCACGCGGGCGCGACCGGATAGTGGTCGAACGGCGCGTCGGAGAACTGTGCCGACAGCTCGTCCTCGTCCGGCGCCGTGGGCAGGCCGGGTTCGGCGGCGCCGACCACCAGCCGCGGCCGCGCGAGCCGGAGCACGGCCGATCGCTCCGGTGCGGGAAGCCGCGGCGAGATGAGTTGCGGCACCGCGCCCAGCTTCCAGACCGCGAAGACCGTCGCGAAGTAGGACGGTTTGTTGGCCAAGGCGACGGTCACGTAATCGCCTCGGCGGACACCGAGTTCGGCGAAGTGCTTGGCTCGGCGATTGGCGGCCGACTCGAGGTCCTGCCGCGACCAAGTGTCGCCTTCGAACGTGATGGCCGCGGCGTGCGGGTCGGCGGCGGCCAGGTCGGTGAGGATCTGCCCGAGCGGCCGGGCGAGTGGATCAGGCACGGCGGGCGAACCTCGCGAGGAAGTCCGGGTCCACGATGTCGCCGTGGACTTGGACGTTGTGGCTGTGCGCGAGCTGATGCAGCGCGAAGGCCGTCTGCTGCGCCGTCGCGCGGCCCTGCGCGTCCTGCGCGGCGTTGACCGACCGCTTGGCCAGTTTCAGCGCGAACAGCGGCATGGCGGCGATCGTCGCGGCCAGCCGCATGGTGTGCTCGGTCAGTTCCGCTCGCGGGACGACCCGGTTGACCATGCCGATGCGTTCGGCGTCGGCCGCCGTGAGAGTCCCGGCGGTGAACAGCAACTCCTTCGCTTTCCGTATGCCGAATTCCCACGGGTGGTTGAAGAACTCCACCGCGTTGGCGCCCATCGCGACGACGTTGTCGACGAACTCGGCGTCCTCGGACGCCACGATCAGATCACACGGCCAGACCAGCATCAGCCCGCCCGCGATGACCTTGCCGTGCACCTCCGCGATGGTCGGTTTGGGGATGTTGCGCCATCGCTCGCTGAACCCGGCGTAGATCTCCTCCTCGCGGGCCATGAGTCCCTCGGCGCCCTGGCTGCCGAAGCCGGCCCAGGTGCCGACCGGCGTGCGCGGACCCATGTTGGCGCGCCAGTCGTGTTCGCGCAGATCGTGTCCCGAGGAGAAGTGCGGGCCTTCGGCCGCCAGCACGATCACGTGGATGCCGTCGTCGCGGGCGGCCCGGTCGAACGCGTCGTTGAGGGCGTAGAGCAGCTCGGTGTTCTGCGCGTTGCGTGCGTCGGGACGGTTCAGGACGATCCGGGCGATCCTCGGCGTGCTGTCGTCGTAGCGGACCAGATCGCTCATCGCACACCCGCCCACAGCAGTCGCTCCGCGGCATCGGGATCGTTCGCCACGGTGACGGTGTCGGCGATCAGGCCGGTGGTCCGCCGCTGCCGCTCGTACCGCGCCCAGCCCGGATCGGCGTCGAGCACGAAAGCCCGATACATGCCGTGCAGGTTGTCGGCGACCGCGTCGGGGGCATGCGCGCCGACCAGGGTGTGATTCTCCGGACAGGTGTGCGTTTTGAAGACGAATGGCAGGTCCACCGCGTGCGCGGCGCCGAGCCGCCCGCCGAGCCGCGGTGAGCGCCAGTCGAATCGGAAGACCCACGCCGCGCCGCCCGCCTCGGTCTGCGCCTCGGCCAGGCGAATCGCCGGGATGCGGAAGAACCAGTCTGTAACGACCGCCGACAGCAGATCGCCCGCCGAGGCATCCGGCCGGGACGCGCGATAGCGGGGAAGCGCGACGGCGGGGTCCAATCCGTATCCCGCGGCTCCGGCGGCCAGGGTCGGCTCATCGATCTGATCGATGGCGCCGGAAGCGACCAAGATGAGCCGGGCGTCCTCGGCATTGCTCCCGGCCAGGATCGCCACGTCGGTGGTCGCGCCGGAGGCGACTACCCCCAGCGGATCGTCGACGACGATCGCGCCGTCCACCACGGGCGCGAACGGCAAGGTGGTCAGCGCCAATCGTCCCCATTTCGCCGGATCCGCGGCGGTTTGCACTTCGTGCAGCACCGCCCTGACGTGCGTGGACAGTTCGTCGATCGGCACGTCCGCGAAGGCGTCGAGCGAGGGCTCGATGCCGATGTGCGCGGCCACGTTGTCGATCAGCAGGCGCGCCTCGTCCGGGGTGACGGTGTTGGCCGCCGCTCCGGAGTGCGCGATCAGACCGCGGAACAGGCCCCGAGCGCGCGGCACGGCGAGCAGAGTGGTGGCGAGCATGGCGCCCGCGGACTGTCCCGCGATGGTCACCCGCGCCGGGTCGCCGCCGAAGGCCGCGATGTTGTCGCGCACCCACTCCAGCGCCGCCACCACGTCCAGGATGCCGAGATTGACTGTGTCCGCGCCGAAATGCAGCCACCCTTCGCCGCCGAGGCGATAGTTGACGGCCACCACGACCACCCCGCTCGCCGCGAACGCCGTGCCGTCGTAGGTCGGCAGGGCGTTGGAGCCATTGGTGAACGCTCCGCCGTGGATCCACACCAGGACCGGGCGCGCACCCTCGGTCGCGGAGGTCCAGACGTTGAGGTTGAGCACGTCGTCGCCCGGGATCGACACTTCGGGAACGAGCCCGTCGTAAGCGGGCACGTACGGCGCGCGTGCCGCGGTCGGGCCCGGATCGGTCGCATCCCGGACCGTGGCCCACGCTTGCGGCGGCACCGGTGGAAGGAACCGATGCTTCCCCGCCGGGGCGGCGGCGAAAGGGATACCGAGGAATTCGTGCACCGGCCCACGGGTGCGTCCGCGTACCGGTCCGTATTGGGTTTGGACGGTTTGCAACATATCTGACATCTGTTTCATCCTTGATTGGAATTCAGCACATGTTGCAATCAAGCCCTACGGGATCTCGCTGGTCAAGAGCATCGTCATGACCAATTAGTTGCACATGTGCAACCTAGTGACTATTTGTTACATCGGCGGTACGCTGGCCCGCATGACATCTCGAACGCCTTTGCAGCGGGCGCTGGGGGACGGCGCGGAGCGGCGGCCCGAACCGATGGACGCTCTCCGTCTGGCGAAGCGAAAGTTCCTGCGCGGCGAGCGACTCGACGTCGGCCAGCTCGCGACCGAACTCGCGGTCAACCGGGTGACGCTGTACCGCTGGGTCGGCAGCCGCGACCAGTTGTTGATAGAGGTCATCTGGTCGCTCACCGAAGCGACACTGCGCGACGAGTGGGAGCGGGTGCGAGACGAGCCGGGCGCTCGGGTGCCCGCGCTGCTCGCCGCCTATCTCCGAGCGGTGCTGGCGCAACCGGGAGCGCGTAAATTCGTGTTGGAGGAGAACGAGCGTGCCATGAAGCTGCTCACTTTGGCGAGCAACGGGTTCCAGCCGCGCCTTATCAAAGCCGTGGCCCGGTATCTCGCGCGGGATCTCGAGGACGAGCGCATCGCCACGACGCTCACGCTCGACGAACTGGCCTACGCCAGCGTCCGGATCGCCGAGTCGTTCCACTACTTGCCGACGATCGCCGGGGCGCCCCCCGACCCGGACCGGGCGGAACGGGTCTTGAGCGCGCTGCTGCACAAAGGGTCGGGGTGACCGGCTGACTCGCGCTCGATCACCTCGGTGTGCATAGACTGTCGGATCGAGGAGGAAGGACGCTGATGAAGCGAAAGCTGAACTGCCCCTGCGGAGAACTGATCGTCGGAACCGACGAGGATGATCTCGTGGCCAAGACGCAAGCCCATCTGGCCGAGAACCATCCCGGCCACGACTACTCGCGCGACGAGATCCTGTTCATCGCGTACTGACGAACAGCCTGCGTGGACGCCGCCGAGCGCTCCGGCACCCTGATCCTCGGGCCGGGTGAGGTTCGAGGAACGTGCGCTGCCGACCGGCCGCTGCCACACCGACCGGCATCCACCGCCGGCACTCGTGCCGCGACAATCGCGGCGCATCACGGGCGGGGGCGCAAGCCTTCGATCATGTGTGTGGTTGTCTCGTCCACCAATTCGTCGGCGGTCTCGGCGGCGATCACGCCCGAGCCGACGAAGGTGGCCAGACCTTGTAGCGCGGCGACCGCGGACAGCGCGATCCGGCGCGGGTCGCCGTCGATCACCTCCCCCCGCTTCTGTGCTTCGGTGATGAGCGCGACCGGCGTCGCGAACGCCGCGTCCACGGCCCGGGACATCGCATCGCCCGCGGCGGGGCTGTGCCTGCGCGCGAACATCAACGCGACGAGCGCCGAGTTCTCGGTCGCGAAATGGAGATAGGTGCGGGCCAGGGCGCGGATGTGCCCATCGGCCGAGTCGGCGGCCGCGGTCTGTGCCAAGGCGGCGGCGAGGCGTTGGAAGCCGGATACCGCGATGGCATCCAGTAGCGCCTGCTTGTCCTTGAAATGCCGGGTCGGAGCGGCGTGACTGACTCCGACGTCACGCGCCAGTCGGCGTAGCGACAAGCCGTCGACGCCGGACTCGCGCAGCGTGGCCTCGGCCCGCTGCAACAACTCGGCGCGCAGGTCGCCGTGGTGATAGGACCGGCTTCGAGTGATCGGCATGGTGTAGGCAGGATAACAAAATGTAGTCATTGCCTACTTTGTAGGCGGTGACTACATTGACTCGCATGACGGTTCGGACCTTCACCGCCCCGATCGCAGTGCTGACGGTCTTCGCGGCGCTGCTCGCCACCATGTATCTCGGCTACGCCAGCAATACCGAGAAGAACCTGCACGACTTCCCGGTGGCCCTGGTGAATCAGGACGTCGGCGACACGCTCGACGGCAAACCCGCCAATTTCGGCGCCCAGGTCAGCGACGCGCTGGTCGCGGGCATCCCGGCGGAGAAAATCGACCTGCGCGTCGTCGGCATCGCCGAAGCGCGCAAACAATTGCAGAACGGTGAGGTCTACGGCGCGATCGTGATCCCGTCCGACTTCACCAAGCGGCTCGCCATCCTCGGCGCCGCCGCCGTGGTGCCCGGTGCGGTCGAGCGCCCGGTGATCACCATCCACACCAACCCGCGAATAGGCCCCTACACCACCGGCATCATGCAGCGCATCGCCGACCGCGCGTTGCGTCAGGTGGACGAGACCGTCGGCAAGAGCCTGACCGATCAGGTGAACGCCGCCCTCGCCGCCGGGCCGGGCGCGCCGGTCGAGCCCAGCGGGGCCGCCCGGCTGATGCTCACCGATCCCGTGCAGATCGTCACCGCGCCCTACCGGCCGATGGACGACGGCGCCGGGCAGGGCCTCGTCGCGTTCTTCTACACCTTGATCCTGCTGCTGGCGGGCTTCACCGGCGCCATGATCATCCACACGCTCGTCGACTCGGTGCTCGGTTTCACGCCCACCGAATACGGCCCGTGGTTCGTGCACCCGCCGTCCACCGGCATCTCCCGGTTCCGCACGCTGCTGATGAAATGGGCGGTCATCGTCACCGCGGCTCCGGTTCTGTCGGGGATATTCCTCGGGGTCGCCTCGGCATTGAATGTCCCACTGGGCAGTCCGCTGCTGTTGTGGCTCTACGGAACACTGGCCATCGTCGCGGTCGGAGTGACCGCGCTCGCCGTGCTCGCCACCTTCGGCACCGCGGGGCTGCTGGTCAATCTGATCCTGTTCGTCGTCCTGGGCCTGCCCTCGTCGGCCGCCACGGTCCCCCTGGAGGCGACGCCCGCCTACATCGCGAACCTCGCCGCCTTCGAACCGATGCACCAGATCTACCTCGCCGTTCGCGCCATCCTGTTCTTCGACGCCCACGCCGAAGCCGGTTTCGGCCAGGGCTTGTGGATGACGGTGCTCGGCCTCGGGATCGGCCTGCTGCTCGGTGTGACCGCGACCTACGCCTACGACCGCCGCGGCCTGCACCGGGCTTCGGCTCCGACCGAGAACGCGCCGGTCATCGCGGTACCCGCCCTAGCTCGATAAAGCGCGCCGCGCGGTGGTCAGCGTGGGCTACCGCAGGTGTGAACCTCCCCGGCTCCTTGATCAGTAGAAGATCGAGCGTCGTGCGGATACCGGGCTGGGCGGCCACCACCGTCAGTGGTCACCTGCCGCCAGCAGCGCGTCCAGCTTCTCCGGGTCGACGCCGAAACCGGCGAGGCGGTTCAGCGGGATGGAGCACCCGGCCCACGAATACTTCCGCGACCGCTACCGCACTGCCCGGGACGCTCTCACCCGCGCCATCGCCGACCTTTGCGAATCCGGCCGCGTACCGGCCGATCTGGATCCCGACCGCTTCGCCGTCCTCGACGGCCTGCAGACGCAGTGGCTGTAGGACCCGGCCGTGGACATGGCCGATCACGTGGCGTACCTGTGGGAGCTGATCGAGCGCTCCGGGACGTCGTAGTATCGAGCTTGGTAGTCCGCCCCGGCCGTCCATCGTCGAGCCGGGCGGCAGCCACGGGGAGTGCAAGATGAGCGCACGCGAGGGCCTCCGCCCGCGACGGTTGCATCGCAGCACCCGGGTGCTGGTGGTCGCCGCCACGGTGTTCGTCGTGTCGCTGTTGGTGGTGCCTCGGCTGATCCGAGGCTACGTCAGCTGGCTGTGGTTCGGCGAAGTCGGCTTCCGTGGTGTCTGGCTGACCGTGCTGTTCACCCGGCTCTCGCTGTTCATCGCGGTCGCGCTGATCATCGGTGGCGTCCTTTTCGCGGTGCTGTGGCTCGCGTTCAGGTTCCGCCCGCTCTTCGTTCCCGAGTCCGAAGAGGAGAACAGTCTTCGGCCGTATCGGGCGGCGGTGCTCCGGCATCCGGTGCGGTTCGGTCTCGGCATCGCGACCTCGCTGGGGCTCGTCTGCGGCCTTGCCGCGGAGTCGAACTGGATGACCGTCCAGCTGTTCGTCCACGGCGGGTCCTTCGGCGTGTCCGACCCGCAATTCGGGCACGATGTCGGGTTCTTCGTCTTCGACCTTCCCTTCTATCGATTCGTACTCAACTGGCTGTTCATCGCCGTGGTCCTCGCCTTTGTCGCGAGCCTTGCCGCGCACTACCTGTTCGGTGGCCTGCGGCTGTCCAGAAAGACGGGCGGCCTGACGCACGCGGCCCGCGTCCAGCTCGCGATACTGGCCGGCTCGTTCATCCTCTTGAAGGCTGCCGCCTATTGGCTCGACCGGTACTCGCTGCTATCCAGCCGCAGCAAGGAACCCACTTTCGCGGGCCCTGGCTACACCGACATCAACGCGGTGCTTCCCGCCCGCCTCATTCTCTTCGCGATCGCCGTGATCTGCGCCGTGGCGGTCTTCGCCGCCATCGTCGTGCGGGACCTGCGAATCCCGGCGATGGCCGCGGCGCTTCTGCTGCTGTCGTCGATCCTCGTCGGAGCCGTCTGGCCATTGGCCGTCGAGCAGTTCTCCGTCCGCCCGAACGCCGCCGACATGGAGCGCGTCTACATCCAACGCGACATCGCGGCCACCCGCCAGGCGTACGGGATCGGCAGCGACCGGGTCGAGTACCAGCCCTATCCCGGCGTCGGCACCAGGTCGCCGCCCGAGGTCCCCGCGGACGTCACCACAATCGGTGACGTCCGCCTGCTGGACCCGAGCGTGCTATCCCGGACGTTCACCCAGCAACAACAGCTGAAGAATTTCTACAGCTTCCCACCGCATCTGGACCTGGATCGCTACCGGGTCGGTGGGCAACTGCGCGACTACGTGGTCGCGGCGCGCGAGCTGACCCCGACCGCGCTGAGCGGCAACCAGCGCCATTGGGTCAATCGGCACACCGTCTACACGCACGGCAACGGGTTCGTCGCCGCACCGGCCAACCGGGTGAACGCGGCGGTCCGCGAGGCCGCGGGCGATGCCGCGAGCAGCAACAGCGGATATCCGATCTACGCGGTCGGTGACATCGCGTCCCAAGCCGCCGGGCACCAGGTGATCCGAGTGGACCAGCCGCGCGTCTACTTCGGCGAAGTGATCGCCCATGCGAGCCCGGACTACGCCATCGTGGGCGGCGGCACCGAGCCCCGCGAGTACGACACCGACACCACCACCTACACCTACGCCGGCGCGGGCGGCGTCCCGATCGCCAACTGGGTCAACCGCCTCGCCTTCGCGGTGACCTACACCGAGCGCAATATCGTCTTCTCGAAGGCGATCGGTCCCGGTTCGAAGATCATCTTCAACCGCGATCCCCGCCATCGTGTCGAACTCGTCGCACCGTGGTTGACCACCGACAACGACCCCTACCCGGCGGTCGTGAACGGCCGGATAGTCTGGATCGTCGACGCGTACACCTCGATCGACGGCTACCCCTACGCCAAGCGCAGTTCGCTCGAAGCCCTCGAGCCGGGCGATGAGACCCAGCGGGAGTCGCCGCGAGAGATCTCCTACGTGCGCAACTCCATCAAGGCGACCGTCGACGCATACGACGGCACGGTCACCCTCTACCAGGTCGACCGGCACGATCCGGTGCTGGCGGCCTGGATGAAGGTCTTCCCCGGCACGGTCCGACCGGAGGAGTCGATCAGCCCGGAGCTACGGGCGCACTTCCGGTATCCCGAAGACCTGTTCACGATCCAGCGCGAGATGCTCGCCAAATACCACGTCGACGAACCGCGCGAATTCTTCACCACCAACGCGTTCTGGTCGGTGCCCAGCGATCCCACCGTGGAGTCCAATCCGCATCAGCCTCCGTTCTACGTCCTGGTCGGCGACCAGGCCGGCGCGGAACCGTCGTTCCGGCTGGCCAGCGCGATGGTCGGCTACAACCGGGAATTCCTCTCCGCCTACGTCTCCGCCCGCTCCGACCCGGAGGGCTACGGCAAGATCACCGTCTCGCAGTTGCCCACCGACACCCTCACTCAGGGTCCGCAACAGATCCAGAACTCGATGATCTCCGACACCAGAGTCGCTTCCGAGCGCACCCTGCTCGAGCGCTCGAACCGGATCCAGTACGGCAATCTGCTCACCCTGCCGATCGCCGACGGCGGCGTGCTATACGCCGAGCCGCTGTTCACCGAACGGATCTCGACGGCACAGAACGCGTCGACATTCCCGCAATTGGCGCGAGTGCTGGTCAGTTACCGCGATCCCGGCACCGGCGGTGTCCTCGTCGGCTACGCGCCGACCCTCGCGGAGGCGCTGGAGCAGGTGTTCGGTCCGGCCACCGGCAGACTCGCCACGCCGCCCGGCGGCGGACCCGGCGCCCCACTGCCGCCGGGTCAACAGCCCGCCGCGCCACCACCGGTCGCGTCACCGCAGGCGCAGCCCCCGCCGGTGGATCAGGCGAAGATCGCCGAACTCAACGCGCAGATCGACCAGATCCGGGCCGCACTGGAACGTCTGCAGAAACAGCTGGGCGAACTCGAACGCAACGGTCGCTGACGCTCGCGTCGTCGGCCGCCCGCTACTAGTCGGATTCCGCTGCTGCCGAGTCACTTTCGAGGACCGCGCTGCGTTGCGAGTCCGGCAGGTGAACCAGAATCAGGCCGACGCCCGCGATGAGGAAGTTCTGCAACGCGGCCGACGAGGCGTTCACGTCGTCATTGGCCCACATGCGGAACCATTCGCCGCCGATGGTCAGGAACCCGCCCAAGAACAGCAGCACCGCCATGGTCCAGCCCAGACTCGACAGTTTCACGGCCGCGTCCAGACCGGCTCGCAGCCTGCGCGGCCGTCCGATCAGCACCCGGCCCCATACGGCTCCCGCCGTGAGAAGCACGAAGGCGGTCAGGAATTCCCAGATCACCACGAGGATGTAGGCGACGAGCGCGACATTGCCATTGGTGATCGCGCGCCAGTCCGTGCCCGGATTGTGGATCGTCGCTTTCATCGACAGCACAGCGGCCACGCCGTTGCGATTGGTGTCGGTGTCGACGCAATTGGTGAACGCGACGAACAGATAGTAGAAGCCGGTGATGGTGGCCAGCGTCGCCACCGCCATCCGGCGACTGCCCACCACATCGAGAATCTTTGTGCCGCTGCGCGTCATCTGCCTACCTCGGGTCGACCGGCCAGGAGCTCCAAGCGTCGATGATCATATCGGTGCCCGATCACGCATTCTCCCCACGGCGGGGAGCCCGGCACGGCCGGGGACGAGTCGAAATGTTGTCTACCGCATGAGGTTCCGTTTTGTATCGCCCGGAGTCTGTGCGCGAGGCTTCCGGCTGTACGACCGGCGGCGGCGGGCGGGGGACGTCGTGAAACGCGGCGACTGCGCCACCCGGGTGTGGTGGCGCAGTCGTCAACTGTGCGCTCCGAAGGCTCGGCGGAAGCGCCGAACCCACCGGCTTCTACTGGGCGGTGGTCTGCCGCTTCGGCAGCTTCCACCCCGGCCGGGGGAAGTGGCAGGTGTAACCGTCCGGGTAACGCAGCAGGTAGTCCTGATGCTCCGGCTCGGCCTCCCAGAACTCACTCGCCGGGGTCACCTCGGTGACCACCTTGCCGGGCCACAGACCGGAGGCGTCCACGTCGGCGATGGTGTCCAGGGCGACGCGCTTCTGGTCGTCGTCGAGATAGAAGATCGCCGAGCGATAGCTGCTTCCGATGTCGTTGCCCTGGCGGTCCTTCGTCGTCGGATCGTGGATCTGGAAGAAGAACTCCAGCAGTTGCCGGAAGTCCGTCCGGGCCGGGTCGTAGACGATCTCGATCGCCTCGGCGTGGCCAGGGTGGTTCCGGTACGTGGGATGGTCGTTGCGTCCACCGGTGTAGCCGACGCGTGTCGACACCACCCCCGGCTGCTTGCGGATCAAGTCCTGCATGCCCCAGAAGCATCCACCGGCCAGAATCGCCTTGCGCGTGTCGGTCACGCCTCCTCCTTCGCGAAGAGAGTCCTGTACTGCCCATAGCCTTCCGCCTCGAGGTCGTCGAGGTGGATGAACCGCAGCGCAGTCGAATTGATGCAGTACCGCAAGCCGCCCGCCGCGCGGGGACCGTCGGTGAACACGTGCCCGAGATGGCTGTCGCCGTGTGCCGAGCGCACCTCGGTGCGGACCATCAGATGGCTGAAGTCCCGCTTCCGCACCACGTTCCCGGCTTCGATCGGCTTGGTGAAACTCGGCCATCCACTTCCGCTGTCGAACTTGTCGACCGAGGCGAACAACGGCTCACCCGACACCACATCCACATAGATGCCCGGCTCGTGGTTGTCCCAGTACTCGCCCGTGAACGCCCGCTCCGTGCCGTTCTCCTGAGTGACGTGGTACTGCTCAGGCGTCAAGGCGGCGACCGCCGCGGGATTCCGGTTGTACTCCCGTGCCACATGACCTCCTCATATCGGCCCCTGGTACAACCAGGGCACCGGCATGGAAAATCCCGTGCGAGCCGGGCGTCACACTCCGGTCCGGGCAGCCGGGCCCACGGCGGCCGCCCGTCGTCACCGACGGCGTCGGTCGTCCCGCTATACCGTGGAACTCGCGGTGGCTTCCGGGGCGGGAGGGGCGACGCTCGGGGGCGCCATTCTCCGGGGCACCGTGAATACGGCGACCAGGCAGAGAACCGCGACAACGAAGCACGCGAGGGTGTACCACAGATTCCCGATCGGGTCTCCTTCGCTGGTCACACCGTCGACGGCGGCGAAGAAATCGGGCAACGCGGTGGCCCAGAGCAATGCCATCACGCCCAGGTACACCACGCCGTAAATGCGGACGAAGTCGTTCGTATAGGGCGCCGCGTCCGGGTCGCCGCGCCGCAGCCGGAGCCACTGGCGGGTCAGGATCACCACGGCGGCAATGGAGAGGACGGCCAATTCGGCGGCGTAGAGCACGCCACGCACCGTGTTGCTACCCATGCCGAAGACGGTCGCGGGGATGGGCAGCACCGCTGTGCCCAACGACGCGAGAATGCCGATGACGATCGTGCGCCCGACCAGCTGCCCTCCGGAGAAGTTTCGGCCCTGGTCGATGTGGCGGCCGACGAACGATTGGACGCAGAAGGCGAGCGACATCGGCCACAGGGCGGCGAAGACGACCACGCTCGGAAGCGGTACCGAATCGAACATCGGTTGATTGATCGGGTTGTCGACCGACCATTCCCACCAGCGCAGCTGCGGGCCGAGATGATCGAAGATCTCGTAGAAGGCGTGGTGGACGAAGCCCACGCACACCGATCCGGCGAGCACCCCGTAGTGCCGGAAGACCCCGAGAATCCTGACCAATTCGAACGCGAGGGTGGCCATGAACGGGTAGATCGCGATGATGTAGAGCGGTAATCGGCCCCAGAGGAATTCCACGGTGAACAGGTTGTGCGCGAACATCGTGTCGACGTGTGCGTCGATGCCGAACGCCGCGGGGAAGTACAGCGGCGGCTCGATGATGAACAGATACGCGGTCGCCCCGAACCAGAGCACCAAGTTGGTGGGATCGCCGTGGCGGCGCAACCGCACGATCGCGTAGATCAGGGCCAGGACCGCGCCCAGGACGATCGTGAATTCGAGGACGGGCAGGGTCCAGTTCTCCAACGCGAAAGGGTTCCGCACCTCGACCGGCCCGCCCGCCTCCTCGCAGGAGAAGCCGAGCGCGGTCGCGAGACGGTCGAAGGTGGGTGCGCAATGATCAGCCATCGGTCCGGCTCCTAGCGTGCGACCGTGTCGGCGGTGTACCAGTGCGAGACGTCGTAGCCGGCGTCATAGCGTTCGAACCACACGGCGGCCAGTTCGGGTAGTTTCTCGTGGTCCGGATTGTGCTTCGGCAATTGACTGCGGATGACGCCCACCAGTGCGACGAGTTGTTCACCGAGCGGCAGGTGGTCGAACGCGCGCGGCATCGGGCCGTTGTCCTCGGCCTGCAGAAACGGCAACCATTTGCGCAGCTTCTGCCTCCGCCGGTAATTCGCGAACATGGACAGCGCGTCGACCTTTCGCTCCTCCAGCGGGACATGCTTGTTGAAGCCCGCGCAGGCCAACCGGATCACCTTCATCACGTGACGGAAGATCGACGGCGCCATGCGCATCCGATACACATCGCTCCCGACGACGGAATCGAAGATGATCAGCGCGGAACTGCGATGTTCGACCTCTTCGACGAAGTGCCAGATGAACAGCGACGCCACTCGGTCGTCGCCCGGCCGGAACAAGGTCGAGTCGTTGTCGAGCATCAGTTTGAACACCGGAGTGAACGTCGCTTCGAGATCGGCGGTGTAGGCGAGGCGGTATTCGACCGAAGTGTTCACGGTGAGGCGGTCGAATTCCGCGATCACTTCGTTGAGCGTCTCCTGCAGTCCCGGGTGGCGCCGGATCAAGGCATTGGCGTGCTGGCGGTGGGCGGTGGAGTGCTGCCCCTCCTGGCGCACGAACGCGTCGGCTTCCTCGGCGACCTCGGGATCGGTGATCAGGGGCATGGCCTCGCGGATCATGTTGACGATCATCTTCTCGAAGCCGATCGCCAGGAAGGACACCGCATTGGCCATGGACGAGAAGGCCGGATTCTCCTCGTTCCACAAGAAGGGCACGTCGTAGTCCGCGAATGCGAAGCGCATCTTCCGTACTTGAAGATCGGTCACTGGGCTATACCTCGACTTTCCGAAAACGAACCGGTCCGGCGGCACCATCCCGATGCGCCGAGCCGCGTTACAGTGATCATACATACGGCTGTCCAAGTGTATGATCAGAATCGCGCTCGAACCGGGACTCCGGGACCCTTGTGATACGGTCGAACCCTTGATCCGGAGGGTCGGCAGGCTTTCCATCAGGGGGTTCGCAAGCGACGGGCTTCGAGTCGAGGAAGCGGGCAGTGGCAGGAAGGCGCGGGTGGGGCGGGAGTCCGCCGAAGGACGACGAGGAAGCCGCGCGTCGCATCGTCGCCGCCGCGGTCGAACTGATCGGACGGACGGGTTCGGAGATCGGCATCGCCGACGTCGCCGAGTCGCTCGGCGTCATCCGGCAGACGGTCTACCGGTACTTTCCCAGCGCGGACGCGCTGATGACCGCGGCGGCGATCGCCTCCGTCGACGGGTTCCTCGATCGGCTGACACAGCACGTCAGCGGGTTGGAGGACGCCGTGGAGGCGATGACCGAGGGGGTTGTCTACACCCTCGCCGAGGTCCGTCGAACACCCCATCTCGGCATCTTGCTGTCGAGCACGTACTCGAACGTCCATCCGGAGAGCCTGACCTCCGAAGAGGCGCAAGCCTTCGGCATGACGATGATCAAGCGCTTCGACGTCGACTGGGCGCGTTACGGATACGACGACGAGTCGCTGCACGAGCTGGTCGAATACGTCCTGCGCACGATGCAGTCGTTCTTCATTTCCCCGGGCAATCCACCGCGCGGCGAAGATGACCTGCGACGGTATCTACGGCGCTGGATGGGCGCCGCGATCATCGCCCAGACGAAGCCCTCCGCGAGCGTCCAGGGGTTTGCGCCGTAATCCGTTGCGGCACTTGTGGTGTGCCGCCGATGGCGGACGAGGCGAGTCGGGTCAGCTCGCGTCGTCGAGCCGTACCGTCACGAAGACGCGGCCGCGTTCGTCGCGTCGCGCTACCGCGTGCCCGGGCCGGTCGGCGCCGTTCAGATGGAGCGTGATGGGGCCGCCCTCGCCCAAGAAGTTCCGCCACCACGTCTTCCGGTCCGGCAACGCGACTCCGATGACGAGCTCGTCCGCTTTTCGCCAGTAGTTGACCGGTGTGCTGAACGTCCGCCCGGACCGTCGCCCCACATAGGTGATCACCACGAATCCTCTGCCCAGCAGGCGCCCGAGTACCGGCGCGTCGAGCATGCCTGCCACCCCGGCGTTCATCGCTCGCACGACGCGTCTCAGCACCGTCTTCAGTTCCACGAATTCCTCCAGCCACCCACGGACATCTCCCGAACCCTAACCGTTTTCGCGGTGACGAGCCCGCCGCAGTGGGCCGGACGGTCACCGAAATGTCGTTTTGCGACGCTCGACTTCCGGTTGTGGGCAGGATTCGCCAATTGACCGGCACCTCGAACGGACCCGCTTCGATACTCGTGCGACGACCGTCATCACGGCGGCCGGAGGGTTCATGCGCAGAAGGGAAACCGATGACAACCAGCCTGCCCGCATTCCCCGCGGCGAACGAGGATCTGCTGGACACCTGCATCCGGCTCCGGGAGATCGCGCCGGTGGTCGAGGTGGAGTTCCCCGGCGGCGTGCCCGCCTACCTGGCCCTGACGCACGACGCGGTGCGTGAGATCCTCGCCGGGGACAACAAGACCTTCGCGCGGGATCCGAAGCATTGGCCGGCCCTGCACGACGGTTCGATCGCGGAGGACTGGCCGCTGCGCGCCGTCGTGCAGGGTGATCACCTGTCCACCAAGGACGGTGACGACCACCGGCGGCTGCGGGGTCTGATCAGCAAGGCGTTCACGCCGGGCCGGGTGCAGGCGCTCGAGCCGCGCATCCAGGCGATCATCGACCGATTGCTGGACGACGTGATCGCCGCCGGTGACGGCGTCGATCTGGTGCCCACCTTCACCGAAGCGCTGCCGATGGCGGTGATCTGCGAACTGTTCGGGGTGCCTGAGCCGGAGCGGGACCGGCTGCGACGCTGGACCGCAACCCTGCTGGCCCACACCACACCGCCGGAGGAAGCATTCGCGACGCAGAACTCGCTGATGACGTACCTGTACGAACTGGCGGACCGGAAACAGGAAAAGCCCGGCGACGACCTCACCACCGGTCTGGTCCAAGCTCGCGATCGGGACGACAAACTCACGGCCGACGAACTGGTCGCCGTTCTGTGGATCATGCTGGTGGCCGGGCACGAGACCACGGTGCATCTGCTCGGGCACGCCATTCTGGCGCTGTCGCGACACCCTGAGCAGCTCGCCCTCGCGAAGGCGGAAGACCGCTGGGGTGATGTGGTCGAAGAGACTGTGCGCTATCGCCATTCGGTGATGATGACGAGCTGGCGATTCACGCTGACGGACGTGACCGTGGCCGGAGTCGCCATACCCAAGGGCCAGGCGGTCGGTGTCGCGTACCAGGCCTGCGGGATCGACCCGGCCGAATACGGCGAGACCGCGAACGAGTTCGACATCACCAGGGAGCAGCGCGGCGGACATCTCGGATTCGGTCACGGGCCGCGGTACTGCATCGGCGCGGGCCTGGCCCGCCTGGAGGGCCGTCTCGCGCTCGCCTCGCTGTACCGTCGGCTGCCGAACCTGGAACTCGCCATCGACCCCGACGAAATCCCGTACTCGCCGTCGTTCTTCACCGTCGGACCCCTGTCCATTCCGGTGAAACTGGGCGCCGAGAAGCAGTAACCCTTGCCCGGCGCGGCAGCCGAACCACGAGGTCTCGGGTCCCGACTTTCGTGCCGGTTGCCGCGCCGGTCGACCCGCAATTGCCGATAATCGGTCGTGGTGAACGACTCGCTGGGCGCCGGCCACGGCGCACTCGATGCATGTTCACATGGTCGGCAAGTTTGCGCGGATGGTGCCCGGGCCGTTCGCGATGGTCGCGGCGGATAGTCGAATCTTGCAATGTTTCCGCTGGTCAACGGTCTATTGCGAACGGGAAACGCATTGTCGGATCTGGCGAGATCGGATCATGTGTCATGTCACGCTGCTGCGGTCCGCAGTTCCGTAGCAACTGGCAGGAAGGATCGATGACGCCGATGTCACAAGGAGATCCGATCGTCGGGACCACGTCCGAACAGCTCGCCCGGATCGCAGTCCAGGGGCCCTGGGACGCCCAAGGGCAGGTGCGCCCGGAAGCGGTGCAGTTCGCGTCGAACTTGGTGAGCGCCGTGCGTAAGCGCAGTGGCAAGGGGCTGGTGCCCGATGACGTGGACGACCTGGTGAACCGGGCGCTGAACGTCGCCGTGCCGACGTTCCCGCGCATCGAAGGGGCGGGCGGGATCGGTCTGTCGGCGCACATGCTGCGTCAGACCACCACCCGGCCGTGCCCGCTGGTGGTCTTCCCCGCCGGGTGGACACCCGTCGGCTGGCCCTTGTTCGAGTACGCCTATCTCACCCTCGCGTGGAAGGGCTATCACGTGCTGGCCTACACGCCGCGCGGAATCGGCTGGACCGCCACACCGGGAACGAACCTGCCGTGGTTCGGCACGTCCGAAGGCACCGTCGATGTCGCTGGTCCATGGGATCGGGCCGACGGCAAGAAGGTGCTCGACTACGCGATAGACGAACTCGCCCCCAGCGGCATCGCCTTCATGGGTGAGTCCTATGGCTCGGGCATCAGTCAGCTCGTGGCCGCGCACGATGACCGGGTCGACGTCGTCGTCGCGCTGAGTACCTGGGGCAACCTCGCCACCAGTCTGTACGACAACGGCACCCGCCATCTGAAGGCCGTCGAGGCACTGATCGGCCTGACCGGTGGCGAGCAGGCGGAGAAGTTCGACGAAGAAGCATTGGAGATCCTGGCGAAGTTCGCCGAGGGTGTGGACATGAATCCGGTTGTCGAGTGGGGCACCGAACGCGCACCGGAACGCTATGTCGGCTCCCGTGATATTCCGACCTTCTTCTCGAATACCTGGCACGAGGGGCTTTTCCCGGTGAACCAGGTGCTGGAGACCTTCGAGAAGCTTCCGCGCCCGAAACGGCTGAACATGTGGATCGGCGACCACGCGGCGCCGGAAGGCCCCGGCCTGATCGCTCCACCCATGCCCGGTGCGGGCCCGAACGAGCCACTGCGCGAGGCATACGCCTGGCTCGATCACTACCTGAAGGACGAGGACAACGGCGTCGACGCGTGGCCGGAGATCAGCAATCAGGTCATGTTCACCTACGTGACCACTCCAGGCGCCGGGAACGGCAAGAACGTGATCGTCGAACCGGCGCGGCGCGAGGAGAAGGCCTCGTGGGCGGACGTCACCACCGATACGGAAGTGCTGGTCTTGACCGATGAGCGTGAGGGCGGCGACGGTGTGCTGACCCCCGATTCCACGGGCGGTTGGCAACGCAGTTTCACGGTGGGCGAGGAGCCCGAGGTCGTCGCCATGGACAAGCTCATGACGACGGGCCAGGAGGAGTGGTCGGGCAATCCCAAGGTCTACCGGATCGATGAGATCGACCGCGGTCATGCCCTCGTCTGGTCGACGGGGCCGCTGCTCGCAGCACGAGGCGGCGTCGCCAGGCAGATCCGCGGGATCCCGCGGTTGCAAGTGACCATCGACAGCACCCACGAGTCCGCGACGGTGGTCGCCTATCTGCTCGATGTCGACGAGAACGGCTCGGCGAGAATCATCACCCACGAACCGAAGACGACGGAGTCCGGTCTGCCCGCGACCGTTTCGTGGGAGCTGCAAGCAGCCGCCTACGATCTCCCCGACGGCCATCGGTTGATGCTCGTCCTCGACGGCATGGATCCGCTGTATTCCAGCGCGAACAAGGTCGGTTCGACGATCACCGTCAGTGCACCGGATGGCGCCCCGTCCTGCCTGGAGTTGCCGCTCGGCTGACCGTTGCGCGTGGCCCGGGCAGGCAAACCATCCGGGCCACGCCATGGTCGACGACGGATCGGGCCATGACCACGATTCGGCGGTCCTCAGCCCGGCGCGAACGTCACCACCAAGACATCGCGATAGGCGGGGCGGCTCCGATCCACCGGACGCACCGGCGAAACACTGTGCAAGGTGCGGCGGTCATCGCCGAGCAGCAGCGTTCCCGGCCGATCGAGGGTGGTCCGCAGCAGTCGTCGTCCGCTCGGATCGAACACCGAACTCGCGCCGCCCAGGGCATTCTGCCGTCCAACCAGAAGCGAGGAGACCAAGGTGACGCCGTCGCGGTGGCGGCCTTCCGGTGTAGGCAGGCCGTCCGCGTCCGCCGAGGCGATGACCCGGAAGGGATGTACTTTCGCGCTCCACCGCGCCGGGCCGTCCAGCGCCGTCGCCAATCGCGCGAGCAGTCGCAGCACCGCCACGAAAACAGGGTCGGTCACGAATGCGTCGGTCAAGGGCTCGAAAGTGCGGTCCACGCCGATATAGAGCGGGTTGGATTCCTCGGGCTGCACGAACGAATCCGACGACAGCAGGCCGATGCGACCGGCCGAACCGGTGAGCGAGAACCGGCCGTACCGGCGCAGCCTGCGCGTGCCACGGGCGTCGGCGTAGACGTCCGGGTGCAAGTCTTCCCAGTGTCGGCGAAATCGTTCCCAGTCGGCCGGCTCCAGGTCGAGGCTCGCGGTCGTGACGTCAGCGGGCAGGAGGTGCACGCCGTCGGCGACCAAGGCGTCGCTCGCGGTCCGTTGTACCTGCTCCGCCGTCTGCCCTTCCGGATTCAACGGACGTGGGGCCGGGTGGGCGCGGAGATGGCGTCGTCCTCCGCCGCGATCACGACGTCGTGGTCGTGTTCGGTGAACCGCCGGGCCAGTTCCAAACCGATACCGCTGGAGGCTCCCGTGACGAGTGCGAGTGGTGTGTCGGTCATGTGCTGGGGCTACCCAGTGAAGCCGCACCCATACCCGGGTCCGACCGGCTCGGTAGTCTGCAGGGGTGTCCGCCGCGCCCGCCGACGCTGACGCACCGATCGTTCCGGTGCGAGACGGAGTGTTCTTCACACTTCCCGCCGCGTTGCCGCGGGGGCGCCACAATCTGGGGCGGGAGCAGGTGATGGCGGCGCAGCGGGAACGGTTGCTGGTCGCCGTGACCGAACTGCTCGCCGCCCGCGGTTACGCCGGATTCGGTCCCACCGATGTCGCCAAGCGGGCCGGAGTGTCCTTGGCGGCGTTCTACGACGCTTTCGCCAACAAGGACGAGTGCGTATTCGCGGGCTACGACCGCTTCATCCAAGTGCTGCTGACCCAGCTGACCGCCGCGGACCTCAAGGGCCGGGATCGCAGATCCATCGTCGCCGACGCCCTCGGCCAGTACCTCGGCTCCCTGCAGAACGACCTGGTCGTAGCGCGGGCCTACCAGGTGGAGATCGACGGGCTCGGGCCGGCCGCCCGGCGACGCAGGCGCAAGTCGATCCGGCTGTTCGCCGAGTACATCCGCGGTCTGGTGCAGAGCGCCAGCGGGAATCGGCAGCCACTGTTGTCCGTCACCGCGTACATGGGCGTCGTCTACGCCGTACGCCAGCTCACCGCCGATGCGCTCGACGAGTCGGGTGAGCCGGATCTGACCGCACTGAGCGCCGACCTGGAGCCCTGGCTCACCGATCTGTTCCGCGAACACTGATCCGGCGCGCGGCCGCGAGCCCGACTTGACATGACAGCCGCCGTCGCGCAGCATTGGCGTAAAGCTCGTTACTTCGATACCGCCCGCATCGGCGTGGCACGCCGCCGAATGTCCGATTCGCCGTCGTCGATCCCGCGACGGATGCCTGTCGTCGAAAACCTCGAATGGCCGTAACAATCGCACTCTTCACCCGTGACCTGCGCGTCCACGACAACCCGGCCTTGTTGGCCGCCGTACACGAGGGCGCGGCAGTGGTTCCGCTGTTCGTCGTCGACGACCGGCTCGTCGGCAGCACTCGCCCGGCCGCCAACAAACTGCGTTTCCTCTCCGCCGCGCTGGCCGAACTCGATGCCGAGCTTCGCTGCGCCGGTGGGCAACTGGTGATTCGGCACGGTGACTACGTCGAGGCGGTGGATCGGGTGGCGGCACAGGTGCACGCCGACAGCGTCCACATCGCCGAGGACGTCACCTGGTACAACCGATGCCGACTTCGGGCACTGGGCGAACGGCTGGCGCGGCGCAGCTGCCTGCTGCACACCCATCCCGCCACCCTCACCGCCGTGGATCCCGCCGATTGCGGACCGTATCGGCCGGACGACGAGGTTCCGGACTTCGCGACCTATTTTCGCCGATGGTTGTCGGCGCCGAAGCGACGACCGCTGGAAAAGCCCACGGAATTGATCGTTCCTCGCATCGAAAGTGATCCCGTGCCGAGATTCGACGAACTCGGCGACGCGGCCGTTTCACCGCAGTTGGCGGTCGGAGGCGAGATCACGGGTCGTGCGCTGTGGCGAGGCTGCACCGCCGACCGGCGACAACCACGCGGCCGGTCCAAGGGTGACCTCACGGGCGAGGGATGCTCCCGGCTGTCGCCGTACCTGCATTTCGGTTGCCTGTCGGCCGCCGAAATGGCGTACCACACCGACATGGCGACGCCGGATGGCCGCGCTTTCGTCCGGCAGCTCGCTCGGCGCGACTTCCATCTCCAGTTCCTCGTCGCCCGGGCCGATCTCGCGCGGTCCGGCGCTGGTACGGATGTGCGGCAGGCGCACGATCCGGTCGTCGTCGGCGCCTGGCGCGACGGCCGCACCGGATACCCGATCGTCGACGCGGGCATGCGGCAGCTGGCCGCGCAAGGGTGGATGCCGGAGCGGGCACGGGTGATCGCCGCCAGTTTCCTCACCACGACACTGCAGGTGGACTGGCGGGTCGGCGCCGAGCATTTCCGCCGGTGGCTGCTCGACGACGCGGCGAGCGACCGCTTCACCTGGCAGCAGGCGGGCCGTTTCGACCCGAGAGCGGTCGGCACCGCCGAACGCTACGACCCCGAGGGGAACTACGTGCGGCGTTGGATACCGGAACTGGCTTCCCTGCCGGGTTCGGAGATCCATCGCCCGTGGTGCCACAGCGTGCCGCCCTCGGTATATCCCGCTCCCATCGCGGGCAGCGCGAGCACGTAACCGGCCTGCCGGGCGGTTTCACGTGCTCGCTGCCGGGTACCGCGGCGACGGACGTAATTCGTCAGTCCGTCCCGATTGCCCGAGGGAGGTCAACCATGGCAACCACGATCGACTCGACCACCGACGCCGTCGATTTCCTCATCGACCAGCACGGCCGGATCCGGCAACTGTTCATCGAGACCGCCGACACCTCCGACCCTGTTGAGCGCGAAAGCAAGTTCTTCGAATTGCGACGCCTGCTCGCCGTGCACGAGACCGCCGAAGAAGAGATCATTCACCCGCGCGCCCGGCGTGAACTGGGCGATGGCGCGTCTGTCGTCGACGCGCGGCTGGAAGAGGAGAACAAGGCGAAAAAGCAGCTCGCCGAAATGGAGTCGCTCGACATCAGCTCGATGGAATTCCAGGTGAGACTGGCCAAGCTGCGCGAAGCGGTGCTGGCCCATGCCGACCATGAGGAACGCGAGGAATTCAACCGGCTGCGCGAGGAACTCGACGACGAGACGCTGCGACGACTGCGCAAGACCGTCGAGCTCGCGGAGGCGATGGCGCCGACCCGGCCGCATCCCGGCGTGGAATCCGCCGCCGCGAACGTTCTGGTCGGCCCGTTCGCCGCGATGATGGATCGTGCCAAAGACATGATCAGCAAGCCGCGGCATTGATCCGTGCGGCAGTGCAAGACGCGCGGCGCGCGGCACCTGGTGCCGCGCGCCGCGTCGCTCAACGCCTGAACAGCCGTGTTCCGTTCCGGGCGCAGGCGTGGGGGAGTCAGTCCGGTATGTGTGATTCGTGGGTGAACGGTTTGGTGCCGTGCACCGCGGGCTCGCCTTGCGGGTTGGTCTGCGCGCCATGGTTCACGCGGTCGTCGGAATCGAGCCATTCGCTGACCGGATTGTCGATGTAGCGCCATTCCGTGCCCGAGGGCCACGGCCCCTGCCCTTCGTTCCATGGGCCGCGGGCGCTCGCGGAGCCGTTGGACATGTTGAAGGCCACGTTCTGGAACCGATCGTCGCCGGGCAGTGCTCCGGGCGGGAAGTTGACCGGCAATTCGTTCAGCGCCGCGGTGAACTGCTGGAAGTGTGCGATCTCGCGGGTCATCAGGAACGAAAGCGTGTCCTGCACGCCGGGATCGTCGGTGAACTGCTTGAGATATTCGTACACGATCTTGGCGCGCGACTCCGCCGCGAGGTTGCTGCGCAGATCGACCGAGGGCTCACCGTTGGCGTCGACGTACGACCCCGACCAGGGCACGCCCGCGGAGTCCTTGACGACGGGTCCGCCGCCGCTGAGCGCGAAGTACAAGGGGTTCACCGCGACCTGATGGATCACCTGGTCACGTCCGCCGGGCGTCGCCACCATCGGCATCCAGTCGCACCGCTCGTTGGCTTGCTTCAAATCGTCGTTGAGCCCGTCGAGCAACATGGTGATCATCGCGCCGACGATTTCGAGATGGCTGAGTTCCTCCGTGGCGATGTCCATGAACAGGTCATAGGTTTTCGGGTGCTTGCCACGCAGCATGAACGCTTGGTTGAAATATTGCATGGCGGCCTTCAATTCGCCGTTGGCGCCGCCGAACTGCTCTTGCAGCAGGGTCGCGAAACGCGGATCGGGACGGTCGACGCGAACTTCGAACTGGAGATCCTTGTTATGGGTGAACATCGCTCTCCTTACCAATATGGTCGGCTGACGAGATGGCTTCTACTGCCTAACCCAGCGCACGACGAGCAAGAGACGCGTTGCTTGTTCGGTGGCGACGATACGGGTTCGAATTGCCGGTCGTGCGCAGCGACACGAGGGGCGACCATGCCCTACCCCACGCCGGGGACCTCCAGCCAGGCCGCGCTGTCGGCGGGCAGGACGCTGTCCTGCAAAGGCTCGCTGGACAACAACAGCCGCTCGTGCCTGGGCAGCGTGGTCGGCGCGTTCGAAACGTTCACGATGCACACCAGGCCGGGAGAGCGTCGGAGAAGCAGAACACCCGGCGCACTGGGCAGCCAGGACCAAGAGCCCTCCCCGAGTGCGGGATGGTCCCGGCGCAGACGCAGCGCCCGGTGATAGAGGTCGAGCATCGAATCCGGTTCCCGCTTCTGCAATTCGGCGGTCAGCGACACCCAGCGCTGTGGCTGCGGCAGCCAGGGACGGGTGTCGACCGGGCCGAATCCGAATGGCGGCCGGAATCCGCTCCACGGCAGTGGCACACGGCACCCGTCGCGGCCGCGGGCGGTGTGGCCGGAGCGCTCCCAAGTCGGATCCTGTAGCACCTCTGGCGGGAGATCTTCGACCTCCTCCAAGCCGAGTTCCTCGCCCTGATAGAGGTAGGCGCTGCCGGGGAGCGCGAGCATCAGCAGCAGCGCCGCCCTGGCGCGGCGACGACCCAGCCCGACATCGACGGGACCGTGCGGTTCGTGCTGTGAACCGCCGCCGCGGGTGGAGGCCCGCCCGTAGCGGGTCACATGCCTGGTGATGTCGTGGTTGGACAACACCCACGTGGGTGGCGCGCCCACCGCGTCCAACGCCTCGGTCGTGCAGTCGACCACGGCACGCAGCGCGTCGGCATGCCAGGAGCACCGCAGAAAGTCGAAGTTGAATGCCGTGTGCAGTTCGTCGGGACGCACGTAGCAGGCGAGGCGCTCGGGTTTGGCCACCCACGCTTCGGCGACGAAGACCCGATCCGGCCCATAGGAATCCGCGATCTTGCGCCAGCCGCGATAGATCTCGTGTACCTCCTGCCGGTCCCAGTGCGGATGGTCGGTCCGATCCGGCGGCTCCATCATGTCCTCGTGATCGGTTTCGATATCCGGTAGATCGGGGTGTTTGACCAAACCGTGCGCCACGTCGATGCGGAAGCCGTCCACGCCCCGATCCAGCCAGAAACGCAGGATCGACTCGAACTCGGCACGGACGTCCGGGTGCTCCCAGTCCAGGTCCGGCTGGTGGGCGTCGAACAGGTGCAGATACCACTGCCCGTCCGCCACTCGGGTCCACGCAGGGCCACCGAACACACTCCGCCAATTGTTCGGCGGACCGCCGGAGGACGCGCCGTGCCGGAAGAGGTAACGGGCTCGCTCCGGCGAGTCCGGCCCGGCCGCCAGTGCCTGCTGAAACCAAGGATGCTGATCCGAGGTGTGGTTGGGGACCAGATCCACGATGATGCGCATATCCTGCGCGTGTACCTCGGCGATCAGCTCTTCGGCCTCCGCGAGCGTGCCGAACCGGTAGTCGATGTCGCGGTAGTCGGAGACGTCATATCCTCCGTCCGCCATCGGCGACGGATACCAGGGCGTAACCCATATCGCGTCCACTCCGAGGTCGCGCAAATAGGTCAGTCGAGACCGGATACCGGCGATGTCGCCGAGGCCGTCGCCGTTGCCGTCGCCGAAACTGCGGATGTAGATCTGATAGATCACGGCATCGCGCCACCAGGGAGCAGTCATCGTGGCACCCTCCTCTCGGCTCGTTCCAGGGCGGTTACCCGCGATCGGAATCCTCGTAACGTCGCGTCGGCGCTACGAGGTCGAGGAGGAATCGTCACGCGCGGGGTGGCGGCGGGAGGCGGTGTGGTCCGTGCCCGCGCGGGTAGTCGCTGGACATGGCTACCACAGCTCCACTACCGGAAGAACGAGCAGGCACGCCGCGGCGAGCCGTGGTGACCGGGGGAGACTCCGGAATCGGTGCTTCGATCGCCGTCGCGCTCGCGGCGGGCGGGACCGATGTCGGGCTGACGTTCCACAGCGACCAGCGCGGCGCGGAAAGCACCGCGACGCAGGTGCGCGAACAGGGCAGGACCGCCGCCGTGCGCCGTCTCGACTTGGCGGCCCCGTCGTCCGCCGGGTCGGTGATCGACGAACTCGCCGACGAACTCGGTGGCCTCGATGTGCTGGTGAACTGCGCGGGTACCGGGTCAGCGCGGAAGGCGATGGACATGGACTTCGACACCTGGCGGCACGTGCTGTCGGTCGACCTCGACGGCGCGTTCGTCTGTTCCCAGCGCGCGGCCGGACATATGATCGCCGCGGGCAACGGGGGCAGGATCATCAACATCACCAGCGTGCACGAACACGTTCCCCGGGTGGGCGCCGCACCGTACTGCGCGGCCAAAGCAGGGCTCGGCGCACTGACGAAAGTGTTGGCGCTGGAACTCGCCGAATACGACATCACCGTCAATTCGGTCGCGCCGGGGGAGATTTCGACACCGATGACCGGCCAGGAAGACGTCGATCCCCGAGCGCAGTCGCGTCCCGGCGTGCCGCTGGGCCGAACGGGGCACGCGAAGGAGGTCGCTGCCGTCGTGGCGTTTCTCGCCGCACCGGAGGCGAGCTATGTCACCGGCGCGTCCTACGTGGTAGACGGCGGCATGCTTCTGATGGGCCCGCAGGCCAGCACCTTGTTGACCGACGAGAAATGGCGCACGCCGTGACCACGGATCCGGTTACTTCGTGTCGTCGCGGGGCGATGCGCTGAGCTCGAGCAGACCGTCGACCAGGGTGCGCGCGTCCGTCTATCGCTCCGCTACCGGAGTCATGCAGCTGGCCGGGGGATCGACGAACAAGCAGAGGGCCGGACCGCGGGTAGGACGGTAGCCGTCGGGCACTCCGCCCGCGTCGATGACCTGCGTGTAGGCGCCGACGGCGTCGGTGGGGCGGCGGGTGAGGGAGGAGTCGGTACGCACGTCCACGGTGTAGAGGCCGAAACGGGGCGTGTAACTTCCCCATTCGTAGTTGTCGGTGAGGCTCCAATAGTTGTAGCCCATGATGTTCATGCCGTCGGCCTTGGCGCGCTGGATCCAATAGACGGTGTCGCGAAGGTGATCGCCGCGAACATAGCCATCGGCGCGTGGACGGCCGTCTTCGGTCGGCATCCCGTTCTCGACGACGTAGAGCGGTTTACCGGGCAGCCGGCGCGAATAGTATTGCAGCGCATAGTAGATGCCTTCGGTGCGCAACGGCAGCTCCCAGATGTGCGGTCCGGGCAGCGTGGGCATCGCCGAACCGCTGGCCCGCAGGATGGACTCGATCAGCGACTGCGCGGGGTCGAAGGCGAAGTAGTAGTCGACACCCACGTAGTCGAGCCGATCGGCGATGCGGTCCATCAGCGGGCCGTTCACCTGCGCCTCCGAACCGGCGACGTAACCCATGTTGCTGGTCACCTGTGCGCCCGGCTGCTTCTGGTGGATGTAGTCGTAGCTGGCATTGTGTGCCTGCGCGACCCGCTCGAGCATTTCGCCGGCATCCGCGGCGCCGTGGCGGACCTCGTGCATGATGTAGGCGACGGGCTCGTTCACGGTGACCCACAACGGGTTGCGTGCCGCGTAGCGGTCCACGACGTTGCGCATGTTGGCCAGCCAATCCTCGACCATGCGGGGATTGCGCCAGCCCCCTCGGTCGGCGGCCCAGCCGGGATACACCCAGTGGTCGAGCGTGATCATCGGTCGCATACCGGCCCGCTCGACGCTCGAGATCACCGCGTCGTAGAAGCGGAAGGCGCCTTCGTCCCACACTCCCGGCGCGGGTTGCACTCGGGCCCATTCGATCCCGATCCGGAACACCCGCACGCCCAGGTCCGCCGCGAGCTGGATGTCGGAGGCATAGCGGCCGTAGAAGTCGACGGAATCGCCGAGGGCGTCGTAGCCAGGCGTCGCGCCGACGTATCGGGTCCAATTGCTGTCCGGCGCATGACCTTCGGACTGGAAGCCGGAGGTCGATACGCCCCACAGGAAGTCTCCGCCCAGCGCCGGTAGGCCGGCGACCGGCTGTATCGGCGGGATGGCCGCGGATTGCGTGGCGAGAAGCAGGGTGGATGCCGCGGCGGCGAGCGCGGCCAGGACGTACCGACGGAACCGAGATCGCATCGACCCAGAGTAACTGGGTGCTGTCCACTGATTGCCGGAATCCGCTTATCGCAGCGATTCGAAGACGTGGACACTTGTTGCGATCGGTTTGCGGGTGGGCCACGCGGACCGCGACGCGTGGCACCCGCAGGTGCTATTGCATGGCGAAGCGCAACAGCGCCTGCATGTCGCCCTGCTTGATCTTGCCTTGGCGATTGAGGACTTCCAGCTGCCACACAGCGCCGTTGCGGAAGGCGCGAGCGACCGCGTTGGCGTTGTCGGTGCCGAGCAGCGAGGGCCAGATGTCGGCGACTTGCTGGCTGTTGCCGCCGGTGGCGTCGTAGATCTTGAAGGAGATGTTGTTCGCCTTGTCGAAAGAACTGCCCTTCTTGAAGGCGGCCGCGACGAAGACGATGGCGTCGATCGCGGTGGGGACGTCGGCGAAGGTGACGTGGATGGTCTCGTCGTCACCGGAAGCGGCGCCGGTCTGCTCGTCACCGGTGTGCGCGACCGAGCCGTTGCCCAACGGGTCCAGCGAATCGAGTCCCGCGAAGCGCACCGGGTCGTTGCCCTGCATGAGGACCGCGATCAGATCGAGGTCGACACCGCGTTTGCGGCGTGCCCAGCCGAGTGCGCCGCCGCTCGTTCCGGACGACGGATCCCAGCTCACTCCCACACTCAATTTCGTGATACCCGCGAGGTCCGCGGCACCGTCTTCTTTTCTGAGCGTAATCACGACATCAGGATACTGACGACCAGCCGCCGCGCTCGGGACAACGAATCCGTCTCCGGGACAGGCAGGTCCGCACCGGGTGGTGGAAGTCCATCGCGCGACGCGGCACCGTTGTCGCCGCAGCGATCACCGGCCCGCTCGGCGTGCCCACCACGCCTCGACCAGGCCGGTCGCGCCGACTCGCGCTCGCCGCCGGTTCGGCACGGCGGCGCGGTGATCGAACACCGCGAAGTCGCTGTCCTCGATGCGGTCGAGGATCTCCGAGTACAGCGTCGTCGCCGTCGCGACGCAGGGGCGCGAACGGCGGTGCAGCAGGGCGATTCCGGCAGCGGCGAAGCGGTAGATGTCGCGAGTGCGGGCGATTTGCGCCGCCAGCGCGCTGCGTACCCGGGGCTCGGTACGCCGCCGGGACACGCACCAGCGCAAGAGATCGCGATCGACGTCGAACGCGGCCAGTTCGTCGGCGGGTAGGTACACCCGGTCACGCAGCAGGTCTTCGCCGACATCCCGCAGGAAGTTGGTCAGCTGGAATGCCTTGCCGAGCGCGGCGGCATACGGCGCGGCCGCATCGGCGCGAGTGGCGCCCAGGATCGGCAACAACTGCAATCCGATCACTTCGGCCGACCCGTAGACGTAGGTGTCGAGGGCGGCGCGATCGGGATAGTCGGTCACGGTCAAATCCATCCGCATCGATGTGAGGAAGGCGTCGAACAGCTCCGCTGGAATGCGATAGCGATCGGCAGTGTCCAGAACCGCCGGGAGAACGGCGTCGGTGTCGGCGGCGCGGTCGCGGAAACGGCCCGCGAGTTCCTCGAGCCGCCGGGCACGTTCGGCGATATCGAGACGCGGGTCGAACTCGTCGAGGATGTCGTCGGCTCGGCGGGCGAATCCGTATAGGGCGTGGACCGCGGGGCGCTGATCCGGTGCGAGCAAACGGGTCGCGAGGAAGAAGGTCTTTCCATGGCGTGCGTTGAGCCGGCGGCAGTACCGGTAGGACCGGTGCAGTCGCTGGTCGCTGAGCCGGGTGGTGTCGAGGTCGGTGCGGGTCATCTCGATTCCGATCACAGTTGTCGATCGATGCGGCTGGTGGCGAACGCGGCGCCGATGCGGCGCGGCCGCACGGGCTGGAGGCCGCTGATGCGATCCGCGGCCAGTCGGCCGGAGATCAGCACCGGCGGGATCCCCACCCCCGGCACGGTAGAGCCGCCGGCCAATACGGCATTGTCGACACCGCGGATCATGTTGGCCGGTCGGAACGGACCGGTTTGGGCGAACGTATGCGCCAGCGCGAACGGGCTCCCGGCGAGCATGCCGCGGCGCGCCCAGTCGGCCGGTGTGTCCACGCGCAGTATCTCGGCATCGCCGAAGACCGAGCCGAGACGATCCTGAGCGACCTCGAGTAGTTGCTCGGCATAGCTGGCTCCCGCCCGCTCCCAATCGATTCGGCCGCGTTCCAGGTTCGGCACCGGGGCGAGCACATACAGCAGGTCCCGTCCGGGCGGAGCCGTAGACGGATCGGTAGCCGAGGGACGGGTGACCAGCAGCGAAGGATCGCGCATCACCTGCCCGCGGACGACGATGTCGTGGAACGACTCCTCCCAGGCGGCGCCGAACAGCAGATTGTGGTGCGCTATCCCGGCCGTGGGCGCACACCCCAGATGGACGATCACCGCCGATGGCGCGGAGGTCAGCGGCACCGGTCGACGTGGTGTGCGCGCGATCATGCGATAGGCCTCGTGCAGTTCGGTCGTCAATACCACTGCGTCGCACGAGATTCGGTCGCCGTCGTCGGTGCGTACCCCGGTGATCCGCGAGCCCGTGCGCTCCAGGGCGGTCACGGTGGTGCCATAACGGAATCGGACACCGGCCTCGGTCGCCGCGGCGGCCAGCGCCTCGGGGAGCGCACGCATCCCACCGCGCGGAAAGAACACACCGCCGACGGTGTCCATGTAGGCGATGACCGCGTAGGCGGCCCGCGCCCGGCTGGGCGCGACGCCCGCGTACAGCGATTGAAAGGTGAAGACACGCCGCAATTCCGGGTCGGGAATGTAGCGCGCGACGGCGCGATCCCAGCGGCCGAAACCACCCAAGGCGATCAGCCGGGCGAGAGCGGGGGTCACCATGGACAGCGGTGAGTCGAAGTTCGCCGCGATGAACCGGTCCATCTCGGCTCGGTACAAGCGGGTCAGCCAACGCCGCAGGCGGCGATAGCCGTCGGCCTGGTCGGCGCCGGCGAACCGGCGGATCTCCGCTTCCATCCGCGCGGCGTCGGTGTGTACCTCCAGCCAACGGCCTCCGGCGAAATGTGCCCGATACGCCGGTTCCACGGGCGCCAACTGCAAATAGTCAGCGCTGCGCGCCCCGGCGGCCGCGAAGACGCTTTCGACGATATCGGGCATGGTCAGAACCGTCGGGCCGGTGTCGAGGCGATAACCTGCCGGATCGGCCTGCCCGGCGCGGCCGCCCGGTACGGCTTCGCGTTCCACGACGATCACTTCGCGGGAGCGGCCTGCCAAATGCAGGGCCGCGGACAATCCCGCGAGCCCGGCTCCGACGACCACCACCCGGTCGGTCGGGCCTTCGACGGTGCGCATCGAGGAAAACCTCCCGGTCAGGCAACGCGTTCGGTGCATGCGGTGGCCATGTGCTTCAGTGTCGCGCGCATCGGTGCGCTGAAATTCGCTGTGTGCAAAGCGTTTTCGGCGCAAGCGAGCAAGTCGGCGATCATCGTCTCGATCCTCTCGGGCGCCCCGGACTCGATGATCAGCATCCTGGCGCGGTCGACCTCCGCGGGACCGAGGTGGAGCCGATGGAGGAGCCGGGACAATTCGGTTCGGGCCGAGGGGGCCGCCATTTCGCGTGCGAGGACCACGACGCTGGTCGCGGTGCGTTCCCCGAGATCGCCGTCCGCGGGTTTGCCGGTCACGGCCTGCGACCCGAAGATGCCCAGAATGTCGTCACGCAACTGGAATGCCTCGCCGACCGCGGCGCCGTACCGGCCGAGCGCGTCCAGGACGGCCGCATCGCAGCCCGCCATCGCGGCGCCCATCTCCAACGGGCATCGCACCGTGTAGTTGCCGGACTTGACCCGTGCGATCGCCAGGACCGAGGCCAGCGCGGGCTCGGTGCGCGCGTCGTTGAGCAGATCCGCGAACTGGCCTGTCGCGAGTTCCACCCGCATGTTGTCGTAGCGCGGCCACGCGTGCGCGAGCGCGGACTCGGCGAGCCCGCTTTCGCGGAGCATCTGCTCCGCCCACACCAGGCACATGTCCCCGAGCAGGATCGCCGCGGACTCGCCGTACCTGGTGGAAGAGCCGGGCGCGCCGATGCCGCGGTGCGCCCTGGCGAACCGGACATGTGCGGACGGGGCGCCGCGTCGCGTCGCGGACCGGTCCATGACGTCGTCCTGGAGCAACGCGAACGCGTGCAGCAGTTCCAGACCGGCGGCCGCTCGCAGCGCTGCCGGATCGTCCGGTCCGCCGCACAGCCAGCCGAGGTACATGAACGTCGACCGCAAGCACTTCCCGCCTGTGGCGTATTGCCGCAGAACGTCGTGTGCGCCGAGGCGATGAAGCGGCGCGGGGCATGCCCGCAGGAGGAAATCTTCCAGCTCGCCGAGTACTGCCCACCGCACCGCTTCCCGCCACTGCGAGAAGGGGGCGGCTCCCAGTGCCGGGATGCCGCCGACCGGTTCGGTCGCTGTCGATTCGGACCACGTGATGCTCATTCCCGATCCCCTTCCACGCCTCGGGCAACTACCCGCATGTCTGAGATGCTACGCATAACGATGCACTATCGAGGCGAAAAGCAGCCCTGCAATGTCTGGAAGTCGCCCGCGAAGCCGAACCCGCCCGCGCAGGTCGGCGTCGAGGTGCCGGTAACCGTGACCGTCGCACCGGGACCGGCGATGCCTATCGACAACCCTGGGCGCGCGCCGGTGGTCGTGACCGTCGCGCCGGGTCCGACGGCGATCGCGGCCGGGCCGGACAGGTATGTCGAGTTCGAGGTCGCCACCCCGCCGTTCTGCGCGATGGCCAGGGACAGGCTGTTCGGTGCGGCGTCCGCGGTGGCGTCCGCGTCGAAGCCGTAGGCCGCCGCGGCGCCCCCCGCGCCACTGCTCGCCGAGCAGGAGGCGGTGCTGTCGGCGGTCTGCGTCGCGGCGAGGCCGGGTGCGGGGCACTCCGCGGGGGCGGCGGTGGCGGCGGGTGCGGCGAACAGCATGCCCAGCCACGCCGCGCCGACGCCGGTGGTCAGCCCCACCGATCGCGTGAGAGTGGGTCGATCCATGACGTCCCTCCTTTGGTGCTCGGGCTTGCAAGGCTTCACGCTACGCCATTTTTGATGCAAAATCGATGCATCATTCGAATTCTTCCGAAAGGAGCGGGAGACATGCGGCGGATGCGGTCCCGCGATGGTTGACCAGGGGTCCGCCCGGTACGCGGTGGGCGCGGTGGCGAAGCGGCTGGGCGTTCCGGTCGCCACCCTGCGCAGCTGGAACCAGCGGTACGCGATCGGCCCGCCGAGGCATCGGCCGGGAGCGCACCGCCGCTATTCCGAATCCGACATCGCGACCTTGCGGAGGATGATCGCGCTCATCGAAGCGGGCGCCACACCGGCCGGTGCGGCACAGCAGGCGCTCGCCGAAGCTCCGCGAGTATCAGAGGGTCGCAGCGCTCTCCTGGTCGCCGCCGAACAACTGGAACCCGATGTCGCGCTGACTCTGATCATGGCTCCGCTGGCGCGCGACGGTGTGGTCGCGACGTGGAACAGGTTGTGTCGTCCGGCATTCGAGACGATCGTCGCGGCACAGGACGCCGGTCGGGGGCTGATCGAAGTGGAACATCTGTTGTCCTGGGCGGTGATCGCGGGATTGCACCGCATGTTCCCGCCGGTCCGGCGTCCGGGTTCGCAACCGCCGGTGCTCTTGGCCTGCACCGCGGGGGAGAACCACGTGCTGCCCCTGGAAGTATTGCGTGCCGCGCTGGCCGAGCGGGGCGTCGTCGCGTTGTTGCTGGGCGCGGCGGTGCCCGACTCGGCTTTGACCGAAGCCTTGGCGCGCCATGATCGGCCCTGCGTACTCGTGCTCTGGTCGCAGCTGCCCGCGACCGCCACCGCGGGAACGCTTCGGGCAGTGCGAGAGGCGGCGGCGCGGCTGCTGGTCGCCGGGCCGGGCTGGTCCACGGTCCGGCTACCGCCCGAGGCTCCCTACGTCGCCACTCTCGAGGAGGCCTTGGAGGTTCTCGGCGAACCCGGACCCGACGGGGCGTGATCCCGGGTCACTTCCGGCCCTGCCACCGATGGCGGGTGTCCACGCTCCCGCGCCGCCACGTCCGGCATCGGTGGCGTTCGATGCCGGACGTGGCAGGCGTGGGCGGCGGCGCTCGCGGTCGATACCACGGGCCGCCGCCGCGAACTCAGGCGTCGGCCGAAACCGTCTTCGCCGAGCGCACGTTCGGGAGGCCGAGATTGTCACGCAGGGTGGTCCCGGTGTACTCGGTGCGCAATGCACCACGGTCCTGCAACAGCGGCACCACTCGGTCGACGAATTCGTCCAGGCCCCATGGCACGAGGTGCGAACCGAGAATGAAACCGTCGGACCCGTCGTTCTGAACGAAAGTGTCGATCTTCTCCGCGACCTGTGCGGGGGTTCCGACCAAGGGACCGCGCTCGAATTGGTCGATCACCACCTCGCGCAGCGAGAGCTTCTTCGTCTCGGCGACCTGGCGCAGACGTTCGGCGGTGGCGAAGCGGTCTTGATGCACGAAGGCGCGGCCCTGGATGATCGGCGGAGCGTCGGGGTCCGGATCGATGTCGGGCACCGGCCCTTCCGGATCGTAGCCGGACAGGTCGCGGTTCCAGATCTGCTCCAGCAGAATCAACGCGGTCTGCCCGGTGACCTGCTCGTTGCGGACGGCATGGTATTTCTCGATCGCCTCGGCCTCGGTGTCCCCGAGAACGAAACTCGCCGACGGCAGAATCTTGATGTCGTCGGCCGCCCGCCCCGCCGCTACCGCGCGCGACTTGATATCGCGGTAGAAGTCCGCCGCCTCGGGCAATTTGCCGTACGGGGAGAAGATGGCGTCGGCATTGGCGGCGGCGAAGGCTCGCCCTTGCGGCGACACACCGGCTTGCAGGATCACCGGCCTGCCCTGCGGGCTGCGCGGCACGGTGAAACGACCGGAGATGTCGAACTGGCTGCCGCGGAAAGCGAATGCCCCGGCATCCGGCCGAGCCAGAAACCGTCCGGCGTCCTTGTCGGCGACGATGTCGTTCGCGTCCCACGAATCCCACAGGGCGCGAACGGCATTCAGCGTCTCCTCGGCGCGGGCGTAGCGGTCGGCGGGATCGAGGAATCCGCCGCGCCGGAAGTTCTGGCCGGTGAATGCGTCGAACGAGGTCACGACGTTCCAGGCGGCGCGGCCGCCAGAGAGATGGTCCAGGCTGGCGAACTGCCGGGCCAGTTCGTAGGGCTCGTTGAAGGTGGCGTTGATGGTGCCCGCGAGCCCGAGATGCTCGGTGACCGCGGCGATCGAGGCGAGCACGGTGAATGTGTCGGGACGGCCGATGATGTCCTGATCGAAGATCTTGCCCGCGCGTTCGCGCAGGATGAGCCCTTCGGCGAGGAAGAAGAAATCGAACTTGCCGCGTTCGGCGGTGCGCGCGGTGTGTTCGAAACTGCTGAAATCGATCTGGCTGCCCGCCTCCGGATGCCACCAGGCGGTGTGATGGTTGACGCCGCCGAGATAGGCGCCCAGGATGATCTGCTTACGGGGGGTGCTCATGGTGACCTCGCTCAGGCAGTCGCGTAACGATTGGGGACGTCGGTGGGCAGGCCGAGCAGCGCGCGCAGCGAGCCGTCCGGGTAGCCGGTGCGGAACACACCGCGCCGTTGCAGCGCGGGCACGAGCCGGTCGGCCACCGCTGCCAGATCGTCGACCGCCACGCCGGGACGCAAACGGAACCCGTCGATCCCCCGCTCGCTCCAGTCGGTGAGCAGATCGGCGAGTTCGTCCGCACTTCCCGCGAAGACAGGGGCGTCGGAATCGAATTCGGCACGCGCGAGGTCGCTCAACCGGGACAGCCGCTGCGGACCCGGCTCCTCGTCGGTGTCGAGGAAGACGGTGATGTCGGCATAGACCCGCAGCGGCTCACCGGCGCGTCCCACTCGGGCCGCGGCGGACGCGACTTGCTCCAGGATCGGGCCGGGGCCTTCGTCGCGCGTGGGCGTGACGAAGACCAGATCCGCACCGCGGGCGGCGAATTCGTAGATCAGCGGGCCGTGCGCCAGAGCCGCCACCACCGGCTGCCCTTGGGGCGGACGCGGCGTGATCGATGGCCCACGGACGCTGAAGAAGCGGCCCTCGAAGTCGATGTAGTGCAGCTTGTCGCGATCGATGAACCGGCGGGTGGCCACATCGCGGATCTCCGCGTCGTCTTCCCAGCTGTCCCACAACCGCCGTACCACTTCGACGGCGTCGGCGGCTTCGTCGAACAGATCATGGACGTGGCCGGGAAAGCTCCCGGAAGCGATCGCTTCCGCGATTTCGGCGGTGCTGAGATCACGCACCGATCGACGTCCGAAGTGGGCCGCCTCCTCGGCCGTCCCGGACACCCGCGCCTGCCAGCCCGCCCGGCCACGCGACGTGTAATCGAGCGTGGCGATCGACTTGGAGACGTGGAAGGGTTCGGTGTGCGTGGTCGTCACGGTCGGGATGAGCCCGATGTGCCGGGTGACCGGGGCGACCCGCGCGGCGATCAGATGGGCGTCGAGCCTGGCTCGCACCTGATCGACGGCGTCGTCGGACGGTGCGTGCCGCTCACCGGGGATTCGCAGGCTGTCCTCGATGCTCACGAAATCGAGCAGTGCCCGTTCGGCCGTCGCGACCAATCCGGTCCAGTAACCGGGGCTGAACAGCTCGGCGGGCCGGGAGTTCGGCTCCCGCCATGCGGCCGGATGCCAGCCCGCCCCGTCGAGCGCGACGCCGAGGTGCAGTGGGTTCGGTGCCATCGTCTCCCGTTTCTCTCCATGCGCGAATGTCGTGCCGTGCAACGCGCGAACCTGCGCGTACCCGCCCGACGATGACCATGGCGGGAATCACCGGCCTCGGCCGGATCAATGGCGGGTCGCCGCGCGGGAATCAGTGGCTTCGGATAACACGTGGCCACGGCGGTGAGCGGCGCTACGGGCACGGGCACGACCGTCATCGCGCACGGGGTGTCAACGATTCGGATCAGCTCGATCGATGGGAAATACCCCGGGTGGCCGTGCCCGGCGACCATGGGTTTCGATCAGCGTGAGCCGACCGGTCGCAACGGCGGGGACGGAAGTGGTCCACTCTCCGTGATCGCGCATCGAAAGGAAGAGATACACACCGATGAGTTATGGCCCCTTCGATCTGACCTATGCCGCCGCCGACGACCGGTACGAGAAGGTCCCGTACCGCCGGACCGGCAACTCCGGCCTCGACCTTCCCGCCTTCGCCTTCGGCTTGTGGCAGAAGTTCGGCACCGATTACCCGTTCGCGACGCAACGCGAGATCATCCTGCACGCTTTCGATCTCGGCATCACGCATTTCGACAACGCCGACCGCTACGGTCCCCCGCATCGCGCCGCCCAGAAGAACTTCGGGGCGGTGCTCGCCAAGGACCTCGCTCCCTATCGCGACGAGCTGATCCTCTCGACCAAGGCGGGCAACCCGATCGGGCCCAGCCCTTACCTCAGGGGCGGTTCGCGCAAGTCGATCCTCACCTCGCTCGAACACAGCCTGCGCGACCTGGGCACCGAGTACGTCGACATCTTCTACCATCACAGCCCGGATCCGAGCACGCCGCTGGAGGAGACGGTCGGCGCGCTGGTCGGCGCGGTGCAACAAGGCAAGGCGCTGTACATCGGCCTGTCCAACTACGCGCCCGACCGCACCCACGAGGCCGCCGAGTTGCTCCGGAGGGCGGGCGTCCCGCTGCTGATCCACCAGGCGCGTTACTCGATCTACGACCGCCGCCCCGAACGAAACGGCCTGCTGGACACCGCCCGCCAGGACGGCTTCGGCACGATCGTCTACTCGCCGCTGGCCCAGGGCCTGTTGACCGACAAGTACCTGGAGACGATTCCCGACGGGGCGCGGGCGCGCAACAGCAGCTTCCTGTCGCCGGACGTCATCGACGAGACCTACCGGCAGCGCACCGCCGCGCTCGACAAGATCGCCCGGGCGCGCGGCCAGTCGCTCGCGCAGCTGGCGCTGCAGTGGGTGCTGCGGCGCCCCGAAGTGACTTCGGCGCTGATCGGCGCGAGTTCCACCGCGCAGCTCGACCACAACATCGCGGCGTCGAACTTCCCCGCGTTCACCGACGACGAACTCGCCCTCATCGACGAGCACGGCGTGCACGGGACCGGCCTGAAACTCTGACCCCGCGCAAGCGGTTGGGAGGGGCAGCGCGGGCGCTGCCCCGTCTCGGTCTCGTCACTCTCGCAGCAACGGAAGCAGCTGGTTGCCTTGGCGCTCGATCTCGCGCAGATACGGGGTGTCGGAGAGCACGAAGTGCGTGATGCCGAGATCCTGGTACTTGCGCAGCGACTTGGCGACGTCTTCGGGGGAGCCGACCAGCCAGGTGGTCCCGGCGCCACCCGCGCCGAACTTCCCGGGTGTGGTGTAGAGGTTGTCGTCGAGCACCTCGCCCTTCGCGGCCAGATCCAGCAGTCGCTGCTGTCCCACGGCCGTCCGGCGATGTGGGTTCGGCACGGGGGCGTGGTGGTTGTCGGCCATCTCCGCGACCTTCGCCTCCGCCTCGGCCCAGGCCTGCTCGGTGGTGTCGCGGACGAAAGTGGTGACCCGCAGGCCGAACTCCAGTGGCGCATGCTCGCGACCGAGTTCCTCGCTCAGCGACCGCAGGCGCTCGATCCGCTCCCTGACTCCCGACAGGGGCTCGCCCCAGAAGAGCTGGACGTCGGCCTCGGTCGCCGCTACCCGCTCCGCGGCCGCCGACGCACCGCCGAAGTAGAGCTTCGGGTGGCGGCGCTCGCCGCGCGGGACGATCCTCGGCAGCGCGGTGGAATTGCTGACCTGGTAGTACTCACCACGGTAGGTGACGTTCTCCTCCGTCCACAGCCGACGGACGAGTTGGAGGAACTCTTTGGTGCGGGCGTAACGCTCGGCCTGATCGCCCTCGGTCTCGCCGTAGGCCGCGAGATCGTCCTTACCCGACACGATGTTCACTCGCACCCGGCCGCCGGAGAGGTGGTCGAGGGTCGCCGCGGCCGATGCGAAGTTCGCCGGACGCCAGTAGCCCGGTCTGATCGCGATCAGCGGCTCGAATCTCGTGGTCCTGGCGGCGAGAGCCGTTGCGACGGTGAGTGTGTCCGGGCGACCCCACCCGGTGCCGAGCAACGCGCCCTGCCACCCGTGCTCCTCGAGCGCCTTCGCCTGAGCGGTCAGGGTGTCGAGGCTGTTGTGGTCGGCCACGATGGTGTCGCCGCGGTGTCCCGGCGTGACCTGATTCGGGATGTACCAGAGGAAACTCATCGGCGGTGATTCCTGTTCGGTGGTCGTGATCAACGGCGAATCACCCGACTGGCGGGTCGACCAGCCTTCGGACATCGGAATTATCGACCTCGAACGAGGCCGTAGGCCGTTCACAGCCCGCGTCGTTCACCCTGGACGACCGCTCCTGAGCTGCGACGATTCGCTGCGATGAGCAATAAATTCATCCAGATTCCAGCGCGGCCGATATGCCCTGCGGGATATCGGTTCTCGGTGGATCACAGTCCCGGAGAGATCCTGGTGCCGACCGGGGGAGAAGCGGCGGAATCACACCGCTGTGCGAGCGAGTGGGCGGAGCCGATCTGTGCGCGCATGTCCCGCGGCGATCCTGCTCGCGGTGAATCGACGAGGCCGATCGCCGTGCCCGGCGGAGCAACGGCGACCGGCCCGTTGGCTATCCGACCGGAACGATCGGGGTGCCCGAGCCCGGTCCCGGCGCGGGCGGAACCAGCGCACCTGCGGGGGTATTGGTATTGGGTGCCGACTTGGCGGGCGGGGGCGCCAGCACTTGCAACGGCAGTGCCGGTGGCGGCGCGGCGGGCCCGCCGCGCGTCCCGGGTACGGGCTTGTCGTTGCCGCAAGCGGTGGCGGAGGAGGGTGGTTCGCCGCAGCTCGGTCCCGGGCCGACCGGCACGATCGGATCGGCGGAGGCGGTTGCCGCGGCGATGATCAGCGAAACCGACACGCCGATCGGCGCCATCCAGCGTCGCGGCGCTCGCCCGTGCGTCACAGCCATATCGGGTCACCGTAGAGCGCGACCGAATTGTCCGCCGTGGCCGTGGATATCGACACGATCGCGAACGAGCGCAGGCTCACCGCGCCCGCGCACGCATCGATCTTGATTTGGATCTGATCGACGGAGATCGAACCGTGCGGTCCGGCAAGCGGTTTCGTCCCCAGCGTGATGCTGTTGATGGTACCCGGCTTGATGGTCGTCGACATGCTCGGCAGGGCCAGCGCGCTGCCGCCGACCCCGAGGCCGGGTGAGGGGGCGACGGTCACCGTGGCGCTCGGGCCGATAGCGGCGGAGATGCCCACGGTCAGGCCGTTGGAAACGTCTATCTGGCAGCCGATCTGGTATCCCAATTGCAGCGTTCCGGAGTTCACCGCCTCCCGGCCCTCGCCGCCGATGTCGGCCGCGGCCGACAAGGTGACGAATCCTTCCCTGGTGAACGGTGTCGCGGCGAGATTGGGTACGCGCTGCACGTCTTCGGCGGTCTTGCTGATCCGCAACTCCCAGCCGTCCTCGGTGCCGACGACACGAGATTTGTCCGCCACCGGGTCAGCGGTCGCGGGGGCGGCGGTCATGCCGAATGCCGCGGTCGCGGCGATGCCGAGCATCGCCATCGTCGAGCCCTTCAATGCAATCCTTAGTCCTGTTAACAGTCGAACGCGATAGTACTGACTCCGCTGACGTGGCGGTGCGAAGGCCGCCCACCGTTGGGGTGCAGCGGGTTTCGCCGATCGGGTTTCTGGTCAGCGGTGGATGTATCCCCGGGTGAGCGATGCGTCGTCCAGTCGCGGTGCGATCGATTCACCGCCGAGCGCCTGCCGCAGGAGTGTTTGCTCGTCCTGGATGACGTGCATGACGGCATTGATCAGGGCGAGGTGGGTGAACGCCTGCGGATAGTTGCCCCAGTGTCGGCCGGTTCGGGGATCGATCTCCTCGGCGTAGAGGCCGAGGGGGCTGGCGTAGCCGAGCAGTTTTTCGCACAGCTGCTTGGCTTTCTTCTTCTCGCCGACCTCCGACAGCGCCGATACGAGCCAGAACGAGCAGATCGTGAAAGCGCCTTCCTCCCCGGCGAACCCGTCGTCGGTCTCGTCGACGCGGTACCGCAGGACGAGACCGTCTTCGGTCAGTTCCTCGGCGATGGCCAGCACCGTGTTGCGCACCCGCTCGTCCTCGGGTG
Organism: Nocardia sp. NPDC004168; assembly: GCF_040610355.1. Classification (NCBI taxonomy): domain Bacteria; kingdom Bacillati; phylum Actinomycetota; class Actinomycetes; order Mycobacteriales; family Nocardiaceae; genus Nocardia; species Nocardia sp. NPDC004168. Next base: position 314,840 of record NZ_JBEXME010000007.1, read on the forward strand.
GCAGGAAACGTACCAGTGGGATGAGCAGGGTCGAAGCGTCCAGCGAGGTGCTGCCGTAGTACTGGGTGAACACCCCCCGGGAGTCGACCGCGTGTGCGCAGATGTCGGCGTGGATCTCGTCGGCGGCCTGTTGCCACCGGTGCGCGCGGGCGAAGTCCTGGTGGATGCGGGCCAGCCGGGCGCCGCGGTCGGCGGCGACCCAGCACATGACCTTGCTCGAGGTGAAGTGCCTGGGCTGTCCGCGGACTTCCCAGATGCCGTGGTCGGGCTCACGCCAGTAGGTGAGGGCACTCTTGACCGCACGGCCCAGCAGCGGCCAGGCCCGCGCATCGATCTGATCTTGATGACGGCCGTAGAGATAGACCGCGTCCAGCGCGGCGCCCCACACATCGTGCTGACGTTGCCGGTAGGCCTCGTTGCCGATGCGCACCGGGCCCGCGTTGTCGTAGCCGCGCAGGTGGGGGAGGGTCTGTTCGGCGAGATCGGTCTCGCCGCCGATGCCGTAGACGATCTGCATGTCGCGGGCTTCTTCGGTCAGGTCGAGAATGTAGGAGAAGAAGTCGTTCGCCTCCCAGGTGAAACCCAGCGTGTACAGGCCCCACAAGGCGAAGGCGGAGTCGCGGATCCAGGAATAGCGGTAGTCCCAATTACGCTCACCACCAGGTGTTTCGGGTAGTGACGTGGTGGCGGCGGCAGCGACGGCCCCGGTGGGAGCGAAGGTCAATCCCTTGAGCGTGAGCGCACTGCGAGTGAGTTCGGCGGTCCAGGGATGGTCCGGAAATCGCCCGCCCGCCAGCCAGTGCCGCCAGTGGTGGATCGTGCGCAGCAGCCGCTCTTCGGCCTCCGCGACGTCGCGGGGAGCGTCACGACTGCCCCAGGCGAGCGCGCAGAAGCGGGTGTCTCCCTTCTTCAACAGGGTGCGGGCGACCGCGTGCGTGCCCTCCAGGCCCAAGCGCATGTCGGTGCTCAAGGTCAGTTGCAGATCGGTCCCGTCGGCGCCGGCCTGTGCGAGGTGATAACTGCCGAGGTACTCCCACCGCGCGCGATGCCTGCCGTAGTCGAAGGCCGGTTGGCAGTCGAGCCCGAACTGGATCTGCCCGGTCTCGCAGTGCACTGTGCGCAGCAGGATGTGCTCGGCGTCGTAGTCCGTGGGCGTGCGCCGGTGGGCGCTGCGGCCGGGTTTCTGGTGCCGCCACGGTCCGACCAGCAGCACGTCGCGCACCGTCGCCCAGCCCTCGCCGCTGCGCCAGCTCGTCTCCATGACCATCGTGCCCGGGATGTAGCGACGATCGGTGGGCACCACGAAGTCGGCGGGAGCGAACCGGAACGAGCCGGCGGAGCGATCGAGTATCGCGGCGAAGACGCTGGGAGAGTCCATGCGCGGCAGGCACATCCACTCGATGGCGCCGCTGGGCGCGATCAAGGCGGTGACCTCGCAATCGGAGATGAACCCGTAGTCGTCGATGCGTGGGAACGCTGTGAGCCGCGGTGTGCCTTCGATCTCGTCCATGCGTTTCTCCGTCGTGGTCTCGGGGCTTACCGTCCGGCGGTCGTCCACCGGCGAGTACCTGGTGCACCGCCTTTCTTCGGGAGAACACTGTGCGCGGTATGAGCGCTGCGACGCTCCCATCAGCCCACCACCTCGTGGGCCGGATCGGCAAGCCCCGAGATCTAGCGACCGCCGTCGGCTCGGGTCGCCTCCGGGCTGACCAGCCGTCGTGCGGCCAGAACGGTGGCGGCGCGGCGTTCGGTGATGTTGTGCTGTGTGGTGCGGGTGGCGTGCATGGCCGCGGTGCGGGCGAGGTCGGTCAGCATGACGATCAAGGTGATGGGCGCGAACGCCCCGGTGATCAATCCCTGCTCTTGGCCGCGGCGGATCTCGGCGAGTTTTCCCGCGATGGTCCGGCGGATGGCGTCTTCGGCGGCGGGAATGTGGGTCTGCTCGATCTCCGCCCATGCCTGCAGCCGGGCGTTGTCCGGGTGCGCGACGTAGTGGTCGAAGAGCCGGCCGACGTAACCGGGCAGATCCGCGGCGTCGAGGGCGGTCTCGTCGGTGGTCTGGGCGACCCATTCCTCGGTGACAGCGGCGTAGAGCTCGTCTTTGCTCGCGAAGTACGCGTAGAGCCGGTCCTTGCTCGCTTTGGCCGCGTCGGCGATGCGGTTGATGCGCGCTCCCGCGATGCCGTACCGGGCGAACTCCGCTTTGGCCGCGACGAGGATTCGTTCGCGGGTGGCCTGACCTGCTGCGCGCATTGCCGCATCCTATCTTGCCGAACCTTTTGGTTCGGCTATACAGTTGCCGAACCAAAAGGTTCTGGAAACGGCGGCGGGAACGAGGATGGTTATGGGCTCTGTGGGGGCTGGCTGGCGAGAACTCGTCGCGCGGGAGACCGGAGTGACCGCGGCGGAGCTGGACGCGCTGTGGGCCGGCCTGCCCACCGCGCGCGCCGAGGACATCCTCGGCGAGTGGAAGGGAGCGGCGTTCCCGACCGGGCATCCGCTGCGCAAAGCGTTGTCGGTGAGCCGCTGGTACGGCAAGACGTTCCACAGTGTGCTGGACGCCAAACCGTTGATCTGCCGCGCCGAGGACGGATCGCTGTTCTCCGATGTCGAACTCGGCGGCGGTGGGGAAGCGACATTGTGGAACATCGAGTTCCGCGGCGAGGTCACCGCCACCATGGTCTACGACAAGCGCCCGGTCTTCGACCACTTCAAATGGCTCGACGAGAACACGCTGATGGGCATCATGAACGGCAGGCCGGAGCTGGTGCTCGCCGACGGCGAGTACTTCTACTTCCTGCTCGAGCGGATCTGACCGATGGTGACCACCACCGCGGTGCTGTCGCGCGACCCCGCCGCGCCGTTCACCGTCGAATCCGTCGAGATCGACGCCCCCCGCGAGGACGAGATCCTGGTCCGGGTCCAGGCCACCGGCATCTGCCACACCGACCTGGTCACCCGGGCGGCTGGGGCCGCCGACCGTCCCGTGCTGCTCGGCCACGAGGGCGCCGGAGTGGTGGCGGCCGTCGGCGCGGCGGTGACCGGTGTCCATCCCGGTGACCGTGTCGTATTGACCTTCCGGCACTGCCGGTCGTGCCGCAGTTGCCGAGCGGGACGCCCGGCGTACTGCGTGCGAGCGGTGGAACTCAACCAGTTCGGCGCGCGGGCGGACCGGTCGCGCCGGGTCACCGTCGCCGGAACCGCGGTGCGGGACGGGTTCTTCGGCCAGTCCAGCTTCGCCGCGTACGCCTTGACCACCGCCGACAACACGGTGGTCGTCGATACCGAGGTCGATCCGGCTGTCCTCGCCCCACTGGGCTGCGGGTTCCTCACCGGCGCCGGAGCGGTGCTCAATGTGCTACGGCCGGATCACGATGCCCGCGTCGCGGTCTACGGCGCAGGCGCGGTCGGTATGGCGGGTGTGCTGGCGGCGGTGGCGTGCGAGGTCGCCGAACTGGTTGTGGTGGAGCCGTCACCCGTCCGGCGGGCGCTGGCGCGGGAACTCGGCGCGACCGCGGCCCTGGATCCGGCGGCCGACGACATCGTGCCCACGATCCGGAAGCTGACCGACGGCGGGGCGACCCACGCGCTCGACACCACGGGATCGGCGGACGTGCTCGCCACGGCGGCAGGCGCGGCGGCGATCGGCGGCACGGTGGTCGCGGTCGGATTGGGCGCCGGGGTCCCGGCGATCGATCTGCGCGATATCGTGTTGGGCGGCAAGGTGATCCGCGGTTGCCTCGAAGGCGACGCGGTGCCCGCGACCTTCATCCCGCAGCTGCTGAACCTGCACGCCGCGGGACGGTTCCCCATCGACCGTCTCGTCACGACCTACCCGCACGCCGACATCAATGTCGCGCTCGCCGACCAGCGCGCGGGCACGGTCGTCAAACCGGTCCTCACCTGGTGAGGTGACCGAAGTCAGGCGGCGGCTGCGCCTCGGCACGCACGGCGGTTCCGGCAACTGGCACCGAAAGAACGGTTTGTTTGTGGTCGCGGGTGGTACCCGGTGCACGTATCGGCTCGACAGCGCGGTCGCGCCGGTACGCGATCGGGGGATCCCCGCTGCTCGACCACCGGCCGGTTCGACAAATGTCATCAAATCGTTTGCGCCGCACGAGAACGAGGGGCCCCTAAGGTTGAATGGCGCAAAGGAATTGCATCGTGATCGAGGACGCGAACGTGCCCGGCACCGACGATGAAGACCGAGACCGGATCATCTGGCCCGAGTCGCGTTTGAGCGCATGGTGGGCGGATGTCATGGGCCACCGCTTTCCCCGAACTCAGACGACGACATCGAGTTGATCCCCGGCCGCCGGTTCGCCGGGTGCGAGTACGAGCAGCGGGGGAGATGTCCCGGTGGACTGAACTCCTCAGTGCTCACGGCACGTGCGGCCGGGGGAGCGTGCGGTCCGGTTTCCCTGTCCCGGCCCACGCGGAGCGGATCCGCGGACGTCCTCTGAACTACCTTATTCCGGTATGACGGCGCACGTGCGCGTGTGCTACGCCCCGTCCGGTTGTGGCGTCCGGCGCAGCGCGAGGAGTCCGTCGATGATCTCGATCGCCGTCAGCGGAGCCGTCGCGGCGTTGTGGATCTGTGCGGCGAGACCCGCGGGGCAGCCGGGCCCAGGTCTGGCGGTCGTGGCGCACGCGGTACAGCCCGCGACGGCCTCGGCGAGATGCGCTTCGACATTGCGCACGTCGAGTGCGGTGATCAAATCGAACCCGGTCGAGAAGGGGATCGGCATGTCGATGGGTTCCTCCGGCTCAATGTCCGATCGGGTGGCACGTCGCCGCGAGTGGTCCGTCTCCGTGCCGCGCGGCGCGAATCGGCCGGAACGTCGGACGGCCGCGCGAGCAGGCGCCGACCGCTGCCGGGCCGTCGCGAGCGATGCATGGGCGAGAACTCGAGGCGCTGTCTGGTGGATGGGATCCGTTTGTGGCCGACCCCGTTGTCGGCCTGCCGACGTCGTTGTCGGGTCGGATGTCCGGTGACGTCGTTGTCGTTCGGACGAAAGGAGCAGCACGTGTTTATATAGGCTCCGCATCGGTAATGTAACAGATGGATATACCTTCTGGGAACCCGTCAGCTAACTCGGATTCGCCGACCTTTTACCCTGCCTGTGCCTGCTTTCGTACGCGTGCGGCGGAGCGCGGGCTGCGGTTCAGCGACGAATACGCGTTGCGGGACTACCGACCCCGTCCGGCCTCGTGCCGGGCGGGGTCTTCCTCGTGCTCAGGCGGGAGGCGCGGACAGCAACCGGGTCCGCCGGGTCAGGGTCGCTCCGATGCCGTCGGCGGCCGCGCGAACCGATGCCGCGTGGGTCTCGGGATTGAACCGATGGGACGGGCCCGCCACGCTGATCGCTGCGACCACCTCGTCCACCTCGCGAACGGGGGCGGCCACGCAGACGATGCCGGGCGCGGATTCCTCGAATTCGAAGGCCACTCCGTCGGCCGCGATTCGATCGAGCTGGGTGCGCAACGTGCCCGGTAGGGCCATCGTCCGGGGGGTGTAGCGGCGAAGCGGCCCGGCCAGCACCTCGTCCCGAAGCGCCGCGTCGGCGTTGGCCAGTAATACTTTGCCGATGGCCGTGCAGTGCACCGGCATACGGCCCCCGATCCGGGACGGGGCACTGGCCTGCCTGCGTCCGCCGATCTTCGTCAGGTACACGACATCCGTGCCGTCGAGAATGCCCAGATGCACGGTCTCGTGGATACGCGCGTTGAGTTCCTCCAGGAATGGAATGGACACTTCGAGCAGACTCCGCTCGACCGATGCGCGCATCCCGAGCTCGAACACATAGCTTCCGAGCCGATACCCGGCGTCGTTCCGGTCCAGTAGTCGGACCGCCACCATGTCGGCGAGGACCCGGTGCAGAGTGCCCTTCGCAATGCCGGTGCGCCGTCCCAGCTCGGCCAGGCTCAACGCGGTGTCATCGATCGAGAACGCCTCGAGCACGGCCATGATCTTGCCGAGCACGGTCGAACCGTCTATCGCACGACCAGCGAACGCGGATGACACGGTCGACCTCCAACCTCAGGACCCGCTCACTCTACCGCGGCGGCGTTCGGCTCAGTGGAACGCAATGCTGGCGGATGCGCCCACCTGCGGCGACAGTGAGAGCACTGTTTCACCCCTCACGAGATCCGGGACTTCCGATGCCAACACCCCCAGGCCTTGACCGACGCTCCGTGGCTGCCGACGCTGCCACGATCGCCGCCGCCGACCTGCTCAGCGCGGCCGCCCGCTCGGGCACCCCGTGCGGACCGGTGCGCGATCTGATCGGTGCCGACGACGTGACCGCCGCGTACGCGGTGCAGGAACTGCTGACCGCCGAGCGCATCGCGGCGGGCGCCGAGGTGGTCGGCCGCAAGATCGGCTTGACCTCCCCGGCGGTGCAGCGGCAGCTCGGTGTCGATCAACCGGACTTCGGAGTGTTGTTCGACGACATGTACTACGGGCAGGACACACCCGTGCCGCTGAGCCGGTTGTTGCAGCCGAAGGTCGAAGCCGAGATCGCGTTCGTGCTCGGCGCGGACCTGGCGGAGGGGCCGCTCGATGACGAGCAGGTCCGCGGCGCGGTCGACTACGCCGTGGCCGCGCTCGAGATCGTCGACAGCCGCATCGCCGGTTGGGACATCACCTTCGGTGACACCGTCGCCGACAACGCTTCGAGCGGTTTGTACGTGCTCGGCGCCGAACGCCGCACCCTGGATTCCTTCGAGCCCGTCACGGCACAGATGCGGATGTCGATCGACGGTGTCGAGGTGTCGACGGGAAACGGCGCGGCCTGCCTCGGCGATCCGCTGCACGCACTGGCCTGGCTGGCGCGGACCACTCGCGAGTTCGGCAGGCCACTGCGCGCCGGGCAGACAGTGCTCTCCGGAGCGCTCGGACCGATGGCGCCGATCCAGGGCCCTGGAATCGTCGCCGCGGACATCACCGGTCTCGGATCGGTGACCGCGACCTTCATTCGGGAGTGAAACCATGAACGACAGCCCCGCCAAGCTCAAAGTCGCGGTGATCGGATCGGGCAATATCGGCACCGATCTGATGATCAAAGTGATCCGGCACTCGACCGTCCTGGAGATGGGCGCGATGGTCGGCATCGACCCGGAATCCGACGGTCTGGCCCGCGCGCGCAGACTCGGCGTGCCCACCACGTCCGACGGCGTGCAAGGCCTGCTGGAACTGCCGAACTTCGGCGAGATCGACGTGGTCTTCGACGCGACTTCAGCCAAAGCCCACGCCGCCCACGCCGCGGTGCTCGAACCGCTCGGCAAACGCCTGATCGATCTGACGCCCGCCGCGCTCGGCCCGTTCGTCGTCCCGGCGGTGAACCTGGACGCGCATCGCCACGCGCCCAACGTCAACATGGTCACCTGCGGCGGGCAGGCCACCATCCCGATCGTCGCCGCCATCTCGCGCGTGGCGCCGGTCGCCTACGCCGAGATCGTCGCGTCCATCGCCTCGAAGTCGGCGGGGCCGGGCACGCGGGCCAATATCGACGAGTTCACCGAAACCACCGCGCACGCGATCGAAACGGTCGGCGGCGCGCGGCGCGGCAAAGCCATCATCATCCTCAATCCGGCGGACCCGCCGCTGATCATGCGCGACACGGTGCTGTGCCTGGTCACCGCCCCGGATCCCGGCACCCATGAGGCGATTCGCGAATCGGTGGAGCAGATGATCGCGCACGTGGCCACCTACGTCCCCGGCTACCGCCTCAAGCAGCAAGTCCAGATCACCGCCGTCCCGCAGGACCAACCGGTGCACACCCTGCTCGGCCCGGACACGGCGACCGTGCCCACCCATCAGGTGACGGTGTTCCTCGAGGTCGAAGGCGCCGCCCACTACCTCCCGGCCTACGCGGGAAATCTGGACATCATGACCTCGGCGGCCGTGCGCTACGCCGAATCCATCGCCGACACGATCGCCGCGGCGCCGGCGGGACAGGAAGCGCTCCGATGACCACCCAACTGTTCATCCAAGACGTCACACTCCGCGACGGCATGCACGCCGTGCGCCACCGCATCACTCCGGACGACGTCGGCCGGATCGTGGCGGCGCTCGACACGGCCGGTGTCGACGGCATCGAAGTAGCCCACGGCGACGGTCTCGCCGGAGGCAGCCTGAACTACGGCCCGGGAAGCAACACCGACTGGGAATGGATCGAAGCCGCCGCGGACAATCTCACGCACGCCCGGCTGACCTCGCTGCTGCTGCCCGGCATCGGCACCATCGAAGAACTGAAGCACGCCTACCGGCTCGGTGTGCGCTCGGTGCGCGTAGCCACCCACTGCACCGAAGCCGACGTGTCCGCCCAGCACATCGCCACCGCACGGGAACTCGGGATGGACGTCTCCGGATTCCTGATGATGTCCCACATGGCCGAACCGGCTCGCCTGGCCGAACAGGCGAAACTGATGGAATCGTATGGGGCGCACTGCGTCTACGTCACCGATTCCGGCGGCCGGCTGACCATGAACGGAGTCCGTGACCGGGTCCGCGCCTATCGCGAGGTGCTGGACCCCGGCACCGAGATCGGGATCCACGCGCACGAGAATCTCTCGCTGTCGGTGGCCAATTCCGTCGTGGCGGTGGAAGAAGGCGTCACCCGGGTCGACGCCTCGCTCGCCGGGCACGGCGCCGGAGCGGGCAACTGCCCGATCGAGCCTTTCGTCGCCGTCGCCGACCTGCACGGCTGGAAGCACAACTGCGATCTGTTCGCGCTACAGGACGCCGCCGACGACTTGGTGCGGCCCCTGCAGGACCGCCCGGTCCGCGTGGACCGCGAAACACTCACGCTCGGCTATGCCGGGGTCTACTCGTCCTTCCTGCGGCATGCCGAAACCGCCTCGCGGCGTTACGGCATCGATGTGCGCACGATCCTGCTCGAGGTGGGCCGTCGCGGGTTGGTCGGCGGGCAGGAGGACCTCATCGTCGACATCGCGCTCGACCTGGTCGCCGAATCCTCCGGCGCCACCGCCTGAACGGCATCGAGCTCGCCGACGGTGATCAAATGATCGACGTCACAGATCCTCTGTGATGTGTTCGGGACCAGCTGCTTTGCCGCGCCGGTGCGGCTTCCCCCACCTGGATCCCGGCCATACCGCCCATGGATTCCGAAGCCGCGTGCCCTCTTCGTCTCGTCGATCCTCTGCGAGCTCCGACGGTCCTTCCGCGGCTTTGGCTGCCGCGCAACGACATTCCGGTCCCGCCGCGACAGCGCCACCGCCGCGGCGGGACCGCCGTCGTCGCCGGCCGCGAGAGGCCCTCACGCGGTTGCGTTGTGTGCGTGCGAGACTCGGGGCGATGCTCACTTACTTTCAAGCGACAGTCATCGGGGCGGTGCAAGGTGTCACCGAACTGTTCCCGATTTCCAGCCTGGGGCACTCCGTGTTGGTCGCGGCATGGCTCGGAGGCGACTGGGAGAAGTTGACCGGCGAGGGCGAGTCCGGTGCGGGCACACCGTATCTGGCGTTCGTGGTGGCGCTGCACGTGGCGACGGCGGTGGCGCTGCTCGGCTACTACTGGCGCGACTGGTGCGTCATCGTGGCGGGCTTTTTCACCACGCTGCGCACCGGCCGCCTCGACACCATCCCCCAGCGGCTGGCCTGGTCGATCGTCGTCGCCACCATTCCGGTCGGCGTGCTCGGCTTCCTGCTGGAACATCCGCTGCACGCGCTGTTCGGGACGCCTTTCTACGCCGGTATCTTTCTCGCGCTCAACGGCATCGTGCTGATCGTCGGCGAGGGATTGCGCCGGCGGAACGAGCCGTCGCTGGCCGAATACGGGCGGCGGTTCGCTCGGCGGGAAGCCCGCAGAGGCACCCTCACGGCCGAGGCGGAGACCCGGCGCCAATCCGACCGGCCGCTGGCCGCCCTCGGGACAGCGGACGCTCTCGGCATCGGCTTCGCTCAGGTCGGCGCGCTGCTGACCGGCTTCAGCCGTGCGGGCCTGACCATGGTCGGCGGCCTGTCGCGGGGTCTCGCGCACGAGCACGCGGCGAAATTCGCCTTCCTGCTGGCCACTCCGGCGATCCTCGGCGCGGGAGTCCTGGAACTACCGGAACTGGTCGGCCCGCAAACCGAAGGCATCCGTGGACCGGTGTTGTTCGGAGCCATCGTCTCCGGGGTGTCGTCGTGGCTGGCAGTACGGTTCCTGGAGCGCTACTTCCAGACCCGGACCCTACTGCCGTTCGCCATGTACTGCATCGTCGCAGGCACCCTCTCGGTCGTCCACTTCAGTTGAGCTCTGCTCGGCCGAAGTCGCCGATCCGGCTCCGGCGCGGCCGGAACGATCAACCGGTCACGCATTTGTCGGCCTGCACCTCCTCGTCGGTGTCCAGGACGACCGCCGCGCCGACCATCCCGGCGGCGACCAGTTCGATGACAACGGCGGAGGATCTCGGTTCGCCGCGGTAGGGGATCTCGGACTCGTAGGTGAGTTCGTCCCGGTCGCGCAGTTGCGCGGCCGCGATGGCGAGATCGTCGTAGCTGAGGGTCTGGTCCCCGACGAAGGCCGGGTCGGTGCCGGTCAGTGCCCGGGTGCGGTGTGCGTAGGTGACCGGGCGGGGTGATTCGGCGGCGATCTCGGCGATGACGGCGGGGTCGTCGAGGGCGAGCCAGTCGAGGGTGCCGGTGGGTGGATCGCCGAGGGTGAGGCCGACTTTGGCCTCGAGGTCGTCGGGCAGTGCGGTGTCGGGGACGACGGCGGCGCCTGTTTTGAGGACGGCCCAGGTCGCGATGACCGCTTCCATGCCGCGATCCAGACGCAGTGCCACGCCCGCGCCGGGGCCGCAGCCCCGCGCGATGAGTACCCGCGCCAAACGCGACGAGCGGGTCTCCAGATCGTGGTAGGACAGCTCGTCGTCGCCGGACAGGATGGCGGGGGCGTCCGGATCGTCCTCGACGGCGGCCACGAGTGTTTGGGCGAGTGTGGTGCCCGCGGTCGCCGCCGAGTTCGGCGGCGGGGTGGGAACGCTTCTGGCCGTGCCCATTTCCCGTTCGGTTCGGTCGAGGATGTCGATGTCGCCGATGGGGGTGTGGGGGTTGGTGGCGATGGTGGTGAGGATGCGTTCGAGTCGGTGGCCGAG